>CAZFTD010000036.1:0-23943 GCA_964521525.1 uncultured Marinilabiliaceae bacterium
TCAAAAAAGTTACTGGCGCCAATCAGGGCAGCCGGCGAACAAACCGGATGGGGCAGTTTTAGTTTTCGGCCGGCAAACCAGGCTAAAAAGAAAATTAAGTAAGTTTGGATGACCAATGGCACAGCTATTAATACTATAATTAACGGATTACTCAATATATTTTGCCCTTGAAATGCAAATAATAAAACCAAAGTTATCAGTAAAGCAAAAATGCTGATTGGTTTTAGTTTGCGCAAAAAAACCTGCTTAAACCAGGTTTCGCCTTTTGCTCTGATTAAAATTTTATGGGTAATGAATCCGGCAGTCAATGGAATAACCACAAATATTATCACGCTGGCTATAAGGGTGTTATAAGGTATTTTGATATTGGTAATTCCCAGCAAAAAGCCAACAATAGGGACAAATGCTACCAGAATAATAAGGTCGTTAATGGAAACCTGTACCAGCGTATAATTTGGATCGCCATCGGTCAGATACGACCATACAAAAACCATGGCAGTGCAAGGTGCAGCCCCTAAAAGAATAGCCCCGGCAATATATTCCCCGGCTTCATCGGGATTAATAAATGCACCGTAAAGCTTTGAGAAAAATATCCATGCAAAAAATGCCATAGTAAAAGGCTTTATAAGCCAATTAATAACTACGGTAAGTATCAGGCCTGTTGGGTTTTTTCCAATTTTTCGGATACTCGAAAAATCGACCTGGAGCATCATGGGATAAATCATAAGCCAAATAAGAATGGCCACCGGAATATTTACCCCGTATATTTCCCAATCGCTCAAAAAACGAATATTATCGCCTGCCATTTGGCCAATAGCAATCCCTCCGGCAATACAAAGGGCAACCCAAAGGGTCAGGTACTTTTCAAAAAAGTCTATTTTCTTTTTAGTGGTTGTCATGTTATTCAGTTATTTCCCGGTAATCTCTTCTGTAATTTTAATGGCATCTTTTACAAAACAATTGCAATGAGTTGCAAACATGTTGCGTTCCTTGATGGTGGCGTATTCATTGGGGTTGTTCATGTTCAGCCCTTCCAGCAAGTCACGGCAGGTGATACTTCCATTTTTCTCCCTAAATCGTTTCAGAAATTCATTGGTTTTATCATAAGTGTATTTTTTCTTTTGGTCATCATCGGTTAGCCCTTTACCAAAATACATTCCTAAAATCATAAGAGCTCCTGTTACAGCGCCACATGTGAGTTGCTGACGACCAATACCACCTCCAAATGGTGTGGCAATTTTCAAACAGGTATTTTCCGGTAAATCAAGGTCGGCAGCAAACGAAGCAAATACCGACTGCGAACAATTGAAATTATTTTCGAATAATTCCAATGCTTTTTCCTGACGTGTCATAACAAGGCTGGTTTAATTTTTTCTGTGTATAGTTGGTAAAACGCTTGTTTAATCTCGTTGCGAACACGGTAAAATTCACTCATCACAAACTCAGGAGTACCGCTGACATGCGATGGGTCGTCGAAACCTATGTGTAGCCGGTTTTTGACTTTACCCATAAAGGCAGGGCATGTTTCGTTGGCGCCGCCGCAAACAGTAATTACATAATCCCACTCCTCGTCCAGATATTTATCAACCTGGTCGGAAGTATGATGGCTGATATCAACACCATCTTCCATCATAACCTGAACGGCTGTTGCATTAAGTTTTCCTGAAGCTTCGGTGCCTGCGCTGCATACCGTTATGCGACTATCGAACGATTGCAGGTAGCCATGAGCCATTTGGCTTCGGCAGCTGTTACCTGTACATAAAATTAATACTTTCATTTGTTATTTTTTTTCGATTAAGTTTACTGACATTTTTTCGAATCAATCGGTTTAAGCGCATCAAGCAATGGAATGGCAATTTTTCTGAGTTGCTCTATCGATTCATTGTTCAAACAATAATTCACTTTAACACCTTCAACTTCTCCTTTTATCAGGCCGGCACTTTTTAGTTCTTTTAAATGCTGATTGACTGTAGTGCGACTCAACGGAAGCAATTCGGAGATATCGCCCGAAATGCAACTGTTACATTTCGACAAATAATTGAGAATGACCAATCGGGCCGGGTGACCCAAACTCTTAAAAAGTTTGGCTGCTTCCTGTAAATCATTGCTGAACAGCTCTTTTTTTGCTTTTACCATTTTCGAGAATTTGACGTAAATATACGTCGCAAAATTATTACGACGTATATTTACGTCTTATTTTAATATTAAATTTTCGGGGAAATATTTATAAAAACTTTTCAGGCTGATGAATGCCTTCAAGGTTTGCCATGATGGTGAGTGCTTCCAGACGGTTGTTGCCACACATCAGTTTGTCGGCTTTAAAACCATCGCAAACTCTGGGGCGATCGGGAGCGTGAAAAATAGCACATTTTAAATCGTTGGTAAGATGAAGGCAGCGCACTCCGGCAGGTTTTCCTTCGGGCATTCCCGGTATTGGCGATGAAATTGACGGCATTATACAACAAGCTCCGCAAGATTCTCTGCATTCCATGGTATTCGGTTTAAAGAGGATGCAAAAGTATTAAAACCAGTTATGATAACAAAACATTAACAGTTGCATAAAAATAAGATGTTCAGTTTTATAAGGGTATTTGCCTGGTGCCATTATTTATTTTGTGGCAATTATGTATTATTTTGGTGGCCATTTGCTAAAATTAAGTTGATTGGATTATGAGGAGCCCACAGGATGGCAGATTTCACCAAATCAAACAAATACTTAACATGATGACGAATATGTATCTTGATGAACTAAAAAAGTGGTTTTCGCAGTATAATGGCGTACTTACTGCGCTGTCGGGAGGCGTTGATTCATGCCTTGTTGCCTGGGCTGCGCGTCAGGCATTACCCAAAGAGAAAGCCATTGCAGTTATTGGAGATTCGCCAAGTTTAAAACGACGCGATTTGCAAACGGCTATCAATTTTTGTAAGGATAATGATATTGAATACCTGATAATTTATCCAGGCGAAATTAATGATGCCAATTACAGAGTTAATCCCGAAGACCGCTGTTTTTGGTGTAAAAGCAGCTTGTATACCGAAATGACCAGATTGCGAAATGAGCAGTTTCCAGACTATATACTTGTAAATGGAAACAATAAATCCGATTTAGGCGATTATCGGCCGGGTTTGCAGGCCGCCGGAAAATATAACTCCTATAGTCCCTTGGCCGAGTGCGGACTTGAAAAGGACGATATTCGGCAAATGGCGCGCGAAGCCGGTCTGAAAATCTGGGATAAGCCGGCCAGCCCGTGTCTGAGCAGCCGATTTCCTTATGGCGAATTAATTACCATTGAAAAGTTAGCCCAGGTTGAAAAGGCTGAGGATATCTTATTCTCACATGGATTCACCGATGCCCGCGTGCGCTATTTTGGAAGCAAAGCCAGAATTGAAGTGCCGGTTTTTGAACTGGACAGGCTTAAAAATCAAATCCAATTAATTGATGAGCAGTTTAAGGAAATTGGTTTTTTGGAAACTGAAATTGATGAGGAAGGCTTGGTATCAGGGAAACTAAATCGCGAATTAAAATTGGCAAAACCAATAACTAAGTAAATAGTGTTATTTTTGCACAATAAACCTATGAATTTCCCTTCACCACTGGTACACGGCACACTTGTAAAAAGGTATAAGCGCTTTTTGGCCGATGTTAAGCTCGACGATGGTTCTGTTGTTACGGCTCATTGTACCAATAGCGGTTCCATGAAAAGTTGTCTGGAAACAGGTGCCGAAGTTTACCTTTCACCGGCTGCCGACCCAAACCGTAAAACCAGATTTACCTGGGAGATGATAAAAATAAACAATTCGTGGGTTGGTATTAATACATCAAATCCTAATACCCTTGCTTTTGAAGCCATTAAAAATCGTTCCATACCGGGACTCAATATGTACCAACATGTTCAGCGCGAAGTGAAATTTGACGAAAGCCGGTTGGATATTTACGCCGAAAATGAAAACGAGCGCTGTGCCATTGAAGTTAAAAATGTAACCCTGAAAGAAGGAGAATGGGTGCTTTTTCCCGATGCCAAAACCGAGCGCGGACTCAAGCACCTGAAAACTTTAATTCGTTTAAAAGAGTCGGGGATGAGGGCTGTGATGCTTTTTGTTATTCAACGTACCGATGTCGATGTTTTTGCCCCTGCCAATGAGATTGATCCGGACTATGCAAAGGGACTAAATGAAGCGAAAGAAAAAGGCGTTGAAATTTTTCCCATGCAGGCGTTGGTTACTCCCGAAGAAATAAAGTTTATAAAAAAACTTCCTTTTGTTTCTGCCCTCTGATGGATTCCCGTACATCGGCAACAATCATGAGCGCTTCCTCGCGGACAATATGAGGCGGGTTAATGCCGCGTAGCTGAAGACTTCGGAGCCATCCTGCCACTTCATCGTCGCGCATGGTGTATAATATTTCTCTGAACTGTTCAATTTCGTAAGGCAGATACGAACCCGGATGTTTCAACCGATAAACGTCCAGTTCCTCATCCTGATAATAGACTATCTCATCATTGTCGGACAGAAGGGTTTCTTTATCGCAAACATCATGGGCCCCGCAACAGTCAACATCAGGCACAGCAACAGGCGCTTCCTGAGTTTTAGCGTCATTTTTTTTCGACGAAAACCAGGAAAAAACAAGAGTTGCCAAAACCCCCACAACTATAACCAATGCAATTACAATCATGGTGCAAAATTAATAAATATCTAAAAATATAGATTGTTTGATAAAGAGAGTTTTTTTATTTTAATAAGCATCATTAATACAAGTAATTGACAAAAGGTCTTTTCGGCTAATTTGCAGGCTGTTCATTTTTGCCATTAAATAATCGCGGATAACTAACTGATATGTTGCCCCAATTTTTTCACGGCTTAACCAGTTAGCATCGATTTTATCAGAATGTGTTTCAAAGAATTGAGTTTGCTCTGCTAAACAATAATAATAACTACGATTTAGTTTTTCCTCGTAAATCTGCTGGCTATTTGTATTTTGAATCAAACAAAAAGCTAATAAGCAAGTTTAAATAAACAGATACATTATTTATTAGATAATTTTATTTCTTGTAAACATAATGAATAATTAGCATAAAGTGAAGATTAATAGGATGGTTATATATTTATTTACATTAAAAAAATGTAGTGCTTTTAGGGAGCGATTAGTGAAGGCGAATACCTAAAAATTGAGGTAGCTTTTAAAATTTATTCTTCGTTAATTGTTTAAATTGTATTTATAAAATATCCTTGAATTTAATCACGATTTTTTAGATTAATATTTAATATTTTTACCCAGTAAAAAGCCAAGAACCCTTTAATGCCCAGAAGGTTAGAATTTGGTTTTTCGCTGTCACCTAAATGTTTAAATTAATCCAGATTTAGTTGAATACTGATGATTAAATTGGTTCGTATTCTGAATAACATGTACAATAATCAAATTATGGAAAAATCAGCTTTATTATTTTTGGGTATAGTTCTGTTTTTTGGAACAAATTCTTTGTTTTCACAGGAACCATCAAATGCCGACCTTATAAAAGAAATGCGGAAAAATGAATACAATCTCCAACATCGGCTCGATATACTTGAGAAAAAAATTGACGATGTATTATGGTACGAGCGGGTTGGCGATTTAGCTTTTGTGGATAAAGTATTTTTGGCTGGAGAGCCTCCACGTGGACATGAAACCGCAAAAACACTCATGGAAAAAAATCCTGTTAAAATTTGGGCGTATGTTTTTATTCCAAAAAATATTGATACTTCGGCAAAGTATCCGTTAATAGTTTTGCCACACGGGGGCGTACATGGCGATTTCAATACCTATTATACCCATATAGTAAGGGAATTAATGGCGCAGCAATACATTGTGGTAGCTCCTGAATACCGGGGTAGCACAGGTTATGGCCGTTTAACCTACGAACGTATTGATTATGGTGGCCTGGAGAACGCCGATGTGGATATGAGCCGGCAATATATGGTTGATAACTATAATATTGTTGATAGGAGACGGGTGGCACTGGTAGGGTGGAGTCACGGAGGCATGATCTCTCTCATGAATATCTTTGATAAACCAGAGAATTACACTTGTGCTTTTGCAGGTGTTCCGGTGAGCGATTTGGTGGCGCGTATGGGATATTCCCGTCCTGATTATGAAGACTACTTTTCGGCCAGTTATCACATAGGCGACAAGGTTTATGAAAACATTGACGAATACCGGCGTCGCTCACCGGTTTTTCATGCGCATAAACTTCAAACTCCACTTTTAATCCACACAAACACTAACGATGAAGATGTGCATGTTATTGAAGTTGAGAACCTGATTAACGCACTTAAAGCTCATAATAAGAAATTTGAATATAAAATATTTCAGGATGTTCCTGGGGGTCATTCATTTGACAGAATGGACCACGCCAGAGCTCGTGAAATCAGGTTTCAGATATATAAATTTCTGGAAAAACATTTGAATCCACCTGTAAAATTTAAGAACCAAAAAGATATGGAAAAAGCGGCATATAGGTTTAATTAGTTAAAATTAAATGAGATACCAATTGTGTATGGATACAGTTCGGGCCCCTTATTGGTTTTAAATAACGATACGGGCGAATAAGTCCCATAAATACCAATGTTTCGGTAACCTGCCCGGGCTATAAAACTGTAGCGAAATCCTTTGAGGTCAAAATCATCTCTGTTTTTTCTTTTAAAACGGCTACCTTCGCTGGAATAAATAACTTTGGTGTGCGACCTTAACCGCATACTGCCTTCAACTCCTCCAGCCAGATATATGCCTTCGCGACTGCCTCCTCCATCCGGGATTTGAAGTTCCATTAAAAGAGGAACTGTTAACCAAAGCAAAGTGAGTTTCGATTTGGTAATTTTGGCATTATCGGGCATGGCCGGAAACCAGGCTTCACCAATCGGGTTTAGCTGAGCAGGCGAAACCAAATCGAAACGGTAATTATTAAATTTAAGGCCCATGGAAGTTACCATACCAAAACGTGAGCCTATTAAACGGATGTCTTGTTGTGCAGGAAAAATAGAAAACTCTACCGATTTTTCGTGGTTTAGCTCCATAAAGCTGTATTCTTCCGGAACGTCCTCATTACCGGCAGCATCAATGTAACTGTTAATTCCCAGATTAATACCAGCCAGATGGCCTTCGAAATATTTGTTTCGGTGCTGCTTTCTTATGTTTTCATGTCTGATGATAATTTCCCGGCTGCTACCATCCCGTTTAACTTCAACCCTTTCAGATCCAATTCTGACCCCTGAGCCTGAAGTCTCTATGGGTGTTACAACATGGCTTGTATCGGCTGATATTATTGCAGTTGATTCAGGTGCAGAGGGGGCATCCACCACACGGCCTTGTTTGTCGATATAAAGAATGGTTCCTGCTTGCATTGCTCTTGCTTTTCCATCGCGGAAAGCCCAAACCTGATCGTATATAGCCGGAACTATCATATTCCCATTACGGTCAACATACCCCATTTTGCCGTCTTTAAGAACCCTGGCCAGGCCATCATCAAACGACCATATTTGTTGGTATTCGGTGGGAAGTACTATTTTGCCTGAGGTGTCAAAGAAACCCATCCTGCCATCTTTTAAAACTTTAATCAAACCATTTTCTTCAGGCCATATATGGTTAAACTCGATGGGGATAATCATATATCCATCTTTATTAATAAATCCCATTTTACGGTCTTTCAATACTTTGGCAATTTCTCCATGGAAAGGCCATATCTGGTCGTATTCGGCCGGCAGAATAATGCCCTTCTCCAAATGGTAAAGACCAATTTTTAAATTCTTTAGAACCTTTATATAATCATCATCAGTTAAATCGTACACCTGGTCGAACTGACAAGGTACCAGTATTTTGCCCGCTTCGTTGATAATTCCAACCTGACCCTGTTTTAAAACCCGAAAAATACCTGGTTTCATTTGCCAGGTTTTATCCCAGTTTCCGGGAGGTGTGGGTTGCTGCCCCATTAAATCGTTACATGTTAAGATGATGGTAGCCAGTAAAATACCTATGATTGCAGATTTCATATAGTAATTATTGTTTAATGTAATTATTGGATGCTGATTCTCCTGTTTGCCTTACCTCGTTTTTTAAAATGCAACCAGCATAATTCCAACATTCCAGGGATATAGTTCAGGTCCCTGACCAGCCTGAAATAAGCGCGATAAATCGCAGGAAGCATAAAGTTTTACAAATCGGTATCCGCCTCTTATGGTGGCTCCGTATTTAAACGAGTTGACATTAAGGTCGCTGCGCGATTTCTCTTTTTCCTTGCCGTTATTGTCGCTATAAACCATTTTGGTGTGCGACCCAAGCTTGAATCCACTGTAAAGCCCACCATTAATAAAAACGGGGTAGCCCGAGGAGGTAGGAATTTGAAATTCGAGCAGCAACGGAACGGTTAAAAAGGTGGTTGCCAGTTTATTCTTTTTTACAATACGGTCGGTTACCACGTAGGAGGTGTTCCCCTGTTCATCGCGTGTTAGAATATTTTGCGAATCGAGCCGGTAATTGTTAAAGGTTAGTCCCATTCCGGTAACGAGTCCAATGGCATGAAGGTTTTTCTGTAATCCAATGTTGTACTGGAGCAGGTTTAACCCAACTGCCACTGATTTACCGGTGTTGAGGTCCATGAACCGGGCATCCTCGGGCAGCTCACTGTTAAAAGGTTTCGAGAAGAAATTATTCAGCCCGAGATCAACACCTGCCCAATGGCCTTTAAAGCGTTCGCGTGGAACATGAACCATCCGAATGCGGGTTGATCTATGGTTGCTATCTTCCAGAATCTCAAACCGTTTGTGTCCAATGGTTAAACTGGTAACGGTATCGCCAAGATGATTGACCACCAAGGAACCACCGGGAAATTTAACATTGGTTTGGTTATTGTTTTCTTCAACCCAAACAATGTCTTTGGCACGTTCAATCATTTTCATTGTATCTTTTTGCCCCAGGGTTAAAACCGGTATAAGAAGCAAAGTTAAAATTGAATATATAGTTCTCATAGGTGTTCTTTTTTAATATCATACCAATTAAATTATAACTATATGATGGTTTGTTTTTGCCATAACCATCTGTAAAAACGCAAAAAAAGAATTCCGGAATGCTTTTATGTTTGTGACGCTTCCGGAATTCTATTTGTTACAATCAAAACTAATTTTTTTATCGTCGCAACAAGCGAGGAAGACGCTGCGACATTTCAAATTCGCCCGATTTTACATTGATGGCAACCACATTGCCGTCAGTATCATATACTTTTCTAAATGCTAACTCTTTTTGAATGAGCCGTGCAAAAAAATCGGCACCTTTTTCAAGAATGGAAGCATCGGCACTAGTGTTCTCGTCGGGGACTATTTCAATGGCATTTTGCATGCGTTGGTTATTAATAAAAGTTGGAATCATTACTGCCAGTCCTTTTTCGTAAGCCTCAGTTTGAAGCGATGACACCTGAAAACTAAAGCCTGTTGTGGCAATAAACTCAACTGGTTCTATTTTTGGAAATGAGTTTTCAGTAGTCTGTGGCAAATAATCAACTGGATTTTCTGTTTGAAGTGATGGCTCTTGTGCAGATTTTTTTTGAATCATTTCATTTTTCAACGAAACAGGAGTTGATGTATTGTTTGTCTGCTGCGGAACAGTTTTATTTTTAGTTTCATTTGATATTGGATTGGCTGTATTTAGCTGATTTTGAATTTCCGACAATGCGGTATAATCCTTGTTTTGTATAAAGTTATCGACATTGGTTTTGCCCGGAATAATTAGAAGCAATAAAATAGCAGCAGCAGCAGTTGCCTGCAAAACTGCCCAAACCCATGTGGCTCTTTTTCTGATTAACGTTTTCTTTTTACCATAAACAATTACCGGTGGTTCAATTTTGGTTTTATTATACAGTTTTTCATCGGTTTTTATGGCCGGATAAAAATGCTCAAGTTGGGCCAAACGTTTTGTTTCTTGTTCGGTAAGGCCTTCTTCCATTTTCTTTATTAGCAGGAAATCGGTTTCAGGCAAATCTATGTTGGCCGATGAGGTTCGTAGTAAGCGGTGCTTGCCAGGATAAGCCGGAATTTGCAGTTTTGGAAATTCAACCAATTGCAGCGCTTCAAGTTCTGATTTTAAGTCGGCATTGAGACTTAAAAATTCAAAAAGAAGGACCTTTCTTTCCGGACTCATGGTTCCATCCAGAAAATCCATAAACCATTCTTCGTAGTTTTGCCGGGTTATATAATGTTGCATCATGCTCATATCACCACCTCCATTTTCCCTATGTAATTTTTAAGAAAAACCCTTGCTCTGTATATGTAAACTTTAACCTGGCTTTCGGAGAGCCCGGTAATTTGTTCAATCTCTTCGTACGAATAACCTTCGTAATCGCGGAGCATTACCACCATTTTCTGAGTTTCGGGTAGTTGGTCAATGGCTTTGTGCAGAATCTCTCCCAAATCGGAATACCATGTTTCGCCATATAAGCCTGAAAGATTTATTTGGTCGATGGATACCTGATGTTTTTCTTTGCGAACAGCATCCACCAATACATGATAGGTCGTAGTAAATAGATAGCTTTTTGCCTTATCGGGGTTAATGCCATCGCGGTGGCGCCACATTTTCTCATAAGCATCCTGCACAATGTCCGACGCTTTATCCTCATCCTTAATGTTTTTGAGAACAAAGCGGTAAACATTGTCGGCATGTTTTTCTACGCACCGGTTGTAATCTTCTTCAGTCATGCACAGGCTGTACAGGGTTTACGCAAAATATCAGGTATTTACCTTTTTTGATTTCTATGACGCTTAACTGTGGTACGAAGTTACAACGGAATTTAAGTTTTTTGAGATTTTTTATAAAGCTTACTCCAATCCCTTTAACTGATTGGGATAATCAATAGTGTAGTGCAACCCTCGGCTCTCTTTTCGCTGACGGGCCATTTTAATAATCAAATAACCCACCTGAATGGTGTTGCGTAGCTCGCAAAGGCGTTTCGAAACCACTGAGCGTTGGTACAAATCTTCCGTTTCGTGGTAAAGAATTTCAAGCCTGTCCATGGCTCGTTTTAACCTAAGATTCGACCTCACAATTCCCACATAGTAACTCATAATCTGTTCCAGTTCCTTTTGGCTTTGGGTAATTAAAACCATCTCTTCGGGCTGCGAAGTGCCTTCATCGTTCCACTCAGGAACCTGATCGCAGAAATTATAGGATGGCAAATTTTGAATGGCATCTTTGGCGGCAGCATCAGCATACACCACAGCTTCGAGCAGCGAGTTGGAGGCAAGTCGGTTGGCGCCATGCAATCCTGTGGAACTGCATTCTCCGGCGGCATAAAGTCGGGCAATGGTCGAACGGCCTTTGGCATCTACTTTAATTCCGCCACAGGCAAAATGGGCAGCCGGTACCACGGGTATCATCTCTTTGGTAATATCGATGCCCAACGACAGGCATTTTTGATAGATATTGGGGTAGTGGTCTTTTATTTCCTGAGCATCTTTATGCGTAACATCCAAATATACAAAACTATCTCCGGTCATTTTCATTTCATTGTCGATGGCGCGGGCCACAATATCACGTGGCGCCAAACTTTCGCGCTCATCGTATTTGTGCATAAATTTCTGACCATCTTTTCTCCTTAATATCCCTCCAAATCCACGCATAGCCTCAGTTATCAGAAACGATGGCCTTTCCTTTGGATTATAGAGCGAGGTAGGATGAAACTGAATAAATTCCATGTTTTCAATAGCCCCTTTGGCCCTGTAAACCATGGCAATACCATCGCCCGTGGCAATATCGGGATTGGTGGTTGTTTCATACACATTACCCAGTCCGCCGGTGGCCATCATGGTTACACGAGCCAAAATGGTTTCAACATTATTGGTTTGCTGATTAAGCACATAAGCGCCGTAACATTCGATGTCTTTCCGCCATTTATTTACCATTTCGCCCAAATGGTGCTGAGTTATAATTTCTACTGCAAAATGGTTCTCAAGCACGTCAATATTGGGATGTTCTAAAGCGGCTTTTGAAAGGGCGCGCTGAATTTCGAACCCGGTATTGTCTTTATGATGCAGAATTCTATGTTCTGAATGGCCGCCTTCACGGTGAAGGTCGAATTTGCCATCCTCGGTTTTATCGAACTGCGTTCCCCATTCAAGGAGTTGGGCAATTTGTGCAGGGGCTTCATTAACCACTCTTTCAACTACTTCAGAATTACAGAGGCCAGCTCCAGCAATTAGGGTGTCCTGAATGTGTTTTTCAAAATTATCGGGCAAATAGGTAACTGCCGATATTCCTCCCTGGGCGTAATTGGTGTTCGATTCAGCTATTTTGCCTTTGGTAATGACACAAACTTTTCCGTGTTTGGCCACTTTAAGTGCAAAGCTAAGTCCGGCAATCCCCGAACCAATAACCAGAAAATCATACTTTTTCCGGCGCGATGTGTCTGTTTTTCTCATTACAGCAAAATCTTTATAGTACAACAAAGGTAGCAAACAATTGGTAAGGCGATAAATACTTTTGTTAATTCTCAAGATTAATAACTTATTCTATACTAGTAATTGATGATAACTAATTGTTATTAAAATGCTGTAAAACTGAAATTTTGATTTATTTTTGTGGCTTCAAAAAAGAGCTTTAATAAAGCAGTATTTATTTTTTGGACTCGATAAAAATTATAAAAGTTAAAAGTTAAGCATTATGGCTCAGGAAGATGTTTTTAAGAAGCTGGTTGCCCATTGTAAGGAATACGGATTTGTATTTCAGAGTAGTGAGATTTATGATGGTTTAGGCGCTGTTTACGATTATGGGCAATACGGCGTAGAGCTTAAGAATAATATTAAGAAATATTGGTGGGATTCAATGGTTTTATTGCACGAGAATGTGGTAGGTATCGATTCGGCTATTTTTATGCACCCAACCATCTGGAAAGCCTCGGGCCATGTGGATGCTTTTAACGACCCGTTGATTGATAATAAAGACAGTAAAAAAAGATATCGTGCCGATGTTCTTATTGAAGAACTATTGGCCAAATACGATGCCAAAATTGATAAGGAAGTTGAAAAAGCTGCCAGGCGTTTTGGCGACAGCTTTAACGAAGCCATGTTTCGCGAAACCAATCCGAGAGTTCTCGAAAACCTCAAAAAGAAAGAAGAAATTCACCAAAGGTTTGTAAAAGCGTTGAATGAAAGCGACCTGGAGGAACTTCGTCAGATAATAATCGACAACGAAGTGGTTTGCCCAATATCAGGAACAAAAAACTGGACCGATGTGCGTCAGTTTAACCTGATGTTTTCCACCGAAATGGGTTCTACTGCCGATGGTGCCATGAAAATTTATCTACGCCCCGAAACAGCACAGGGCATCTTTGTAAATTTCCTGAATGTTCAAAAAACCGGGCGTATGAAAATTCCTTTTGGAATTGCGCAGATTGGGAAAGCTTTTCGAAATGAAATAGTAGCTCGTCAGTTCATTTTCCGTATGCGTGAGTTTGAGCAAATGGAGATGCAATTTTTTGTTGCCCCGGGTGAGGAGTTGGAATGGTTTGAGAAATGGAAGCAGGTGCGCATTAAGTGGCACAAAGCGTTAGGTATGGGCGACCATAAATACCGTTTCCACGATCACGACAAGCTGGCGCATTATGCCAATGCCGCTACCGACATTGAGTACGAAATGCCCTTCGGGTTTAAAGAAGTTGAAGGTATCCATTCACGTACCGACTTCGACCTTAGTCAGCATCAGCAATACTCGGGTAAAAAACTGATGTATTTCGATCCGGAGAAAAACGAAAGCTATGTGCCTTACGTTATTGAAACATCCATTGGGGTTGACCGAATGTTCCTGAGCATTATGTCTGGTGCATACTGCGAGGAAGAAGTTAAGGGGAAAGATGGTGAAAGCGATACCCGCGTAGTATTAAAGTTGCCACCGGTATTAGCGCCTGTTAAACTGGCTGTTTTGCCACTGGTTAAAAAAGATGGTTTGCCCGAATTGGCTCGTTCCATCATCGACGATTTGAAGTTCGATTTCAATTGTCAGTACGACGAGAAAGACTCCATTGGTAAACGTTATCGTCGTCAGGATGCCATTGGAACACCTTTCTGTATTACCATCGACCATCAGTCAACTCAGGATAATACAGTGACTATTCGCTATCGCGATACCATGGAACAGGAACGTGTAAAAATTGGCGACCTTTCGGGAATTATTTCTCAAAAAGTTAGTATGAAAGAGCTCTTTAAGAAATTATAGTAAGTTTGGCTATAAGGAATCTGATTTTATTTGAAAATCAATAAAAAACCGGAGTTGATCCGGTTTTTTTATGGTATTAATTTTTTAAATAGAGTTTAAGGATGAACCAGTGTTCCAATTTTTTACTGAGTTCCGCCCAGAGACACCTAATTTAAAAATCAAATAGCTGTGCCAAGTATTTTTGCTCTTCATTTAGGAGAAGAGTTTCCTTGAATGTTTGTCCATTTGTAGGGTCACAAATTTGAATGGCATAAATGGTTTTAGCAATGTCAATAGCTCTTTCTGGGCTTATATTCGCTGTTTTTAGCTTTGTCTGTTCCATTTGGTCGATCCAATTCAATATTATGTAATTTGCGGTAGTATATTAACCGAAAACACAATCGAGGCTTAAAATTTCTTCTTCCTCGCCTTAAAAAGTGTATGATAAAATAAACTTTTACAGTTGGTGATATGCTTTTTTAAGTACACGGGATGCCTCCAGAGATTTCATCACTGAATTGATTTCCGACTGTTCTATTTTCTCAATTTCAGCATCGACTTCTTTTTTAAAACGGGAAGTATATTGAAGCAAACATCTACATAGTTTTCATTATCTGGAAGAAATTTTTATAAAAACTTCTTTCTTCTTTTGTGTTTTTATTGTTTCAGAGCTTCTTATGATATACTGATTCTTTCCAAATCATGATATTTCGTATATAAACTACAAGTCCGAGTTGACCAATAATCAAAACAGGGTCATGCCTGATTAAAGCATAGGCTATTATCATTGTGGAACCCGTTAAGCTGATTACCCAGAAAGTCGGAGGTAAAAGTGATTCCCCTGCCTTATGTGAATAATACCATTGATAAATAAAACGGAGTGTAAATGTGAATTGACCAGTCACACCAAAAACAATTAGCCAAAGTGGAATATCTTTTTGTCTGAATAAATCGATAAAAGATGAATCAGTCGCTATAAAAAAATAGCCTATTAACAGCAAGGGTAAAGCAAAGAAAAAAATACGCATCACAGCGGGTATTTTAATCCAGACATTTTTCGCATGAAGATTCCATATATAAATATAATATGAAATAATCTGTCCGAAGATTATCGCAAAATCGTTTCTTAACCAACCATATAAACACAATAAAAAAGATGCGACCATGCTTAATTCCCAGAACAAGGTCGGAGATAAAACCTTACGTGCTTTTTCTGATGCAATCCATTGCACCAATAGTCTTGCAGAAAAAAGTATTTGTGCAAGAAATCCAACACCATATATTAAATACTGGCGCATAAATTTGTCGATGAAACGGAATAATTAATATATCTCTTTTTCATCCAGCGATAAGCAAAACAATCGAGCAAAGGGCCGATCATTCTATTCCACATATTATACTTTGATTTTCCTGCAATACGTGGGAAATGCCTTACCGAAACCTGCATAAAATCACCGTCGGTCTGTAATAAAATAAGTGCTGGTAGAAATCGGTGCATACCATTGAATAAGGGCAGTCGTTTTGCATATTCTTTCTTTATAACTTTCAGAGGACAACCTGTGTCAATGGCTTTATCGTTTGTCATCATTTTCCTGAAACCGTTGGCAAAACGCGATGAGAATCTTTTAACAAAGCTATCTTTTCGTTGTGTCCGTATTCCCATTACCATTGCATATTGCGTAGCATATTCAAGGAGTATGTTAAAATCTTCAGGAGTAGTTTGCAAGTCCGCATCAATATAACCTATATAATCCGAGAAGCTAAAATCTATTCCTGCTTTCAGTGCGGCACTTAAACCTCTGTTCTTGTCAAATGACAGGTAAAACATATCATTGTGTCTGGAACAAACATCCCGAAGCATTGGTTCGCTTTCGTCTGAGGAACCATCATTCACAAACAAGACGCAGCTCTTCATTTTCGCAGTTTTCAAGTAGGAAGATAATTCAGATTCCAGACGTATTATATTATCCTGTTCATTATATACAGGGATAATGATGGTAAACTGATAGTTTGATGTACAATTCATTTTACTATGTTTAAGGGTTCAATTAATGTGCTGAATATTATTAATAATATCAGATATGCAAAGACGATCACAGCTATTAGGTGGGTTTGTTTTTTAGGGAATACTGTTATTTTATAACTATCGTTTTTTGCTGATAATTTTGTAACTAAGTATCTATAAGCACTATAAACCACATAACCTATCAAAACTCCAGCAATCATCCCCCCCAATATATCGGAAACAAAATGAACTCCTAAGTAAATTCGTGAATAGGCTACGATTAAAGCCCACAGAAACACAACACCTGTATAAAATTTGTCTTTAAATAATAGAGCTGAAAACATTGCAAAACCAAAGCTATTAGTGGCGTGTCCTGAAATAAAGCCATTTATTCCCCCTTTATACCCATCGAAAACCCTCACATACTCCATAATACCCGGATAATGACTTGGGCGTGGCCGTGCAACAAGTGGTTTAACGAAATGACTTGAAAACTGATCGCAAAGAATAAAGAGCAATATTATAGCTAATAATATAGGAATCCATATTTTTATAGATGAAAAATTCCATATCACAACATCTAAAAAATGAGAAGGTGAACTGTTGATCAGAAAAAACAATTTTTCTTCACCCAGTATAAAGCTATCTGTCATATACTTTTAAAATGAAATACTTGCAAATATAGAAAGATGATTTTGCAGACATTTTGAATTTTACAGCTAATTGTTTAATTTTTAAATGATTAATATTAAGTATTATACATTGAAAAATAACATATCAGGTAAAATATCCGTAATTTTTTTTACAATTAAAATGTATATGCTAACCCAACGCCACAATTATCCATCCCAATGGTTGGTGCTATCACTAAACTGTTTTTTTTATCTTTAATCCCGTACTTATTATGGAACACGGGTAATAACAAATATCCCAGTTCCGCACTTAATATGCCGATTCCTGCTCCAGTAACGACATCACTTATTCAATGCTTTTTATTATTAACCCGTAAAGTTCCTTTTGTTGCAGCAACTGTGTGTCCTGCTACACCAATCCACGGAAAGGTATCTTTATACTCTTTAAACAGTATATATGCACCTACAAAAGCAGTAGCAGTGTGGCCCGATGGAAAAGAATTCTTATTTGAACCATCAGCACGATCAACATTAATGGTCTTTTTCATTGTTTGTACAGTCGCACCCATAATCAGATGAGAGGTTGCCATAACAATAGTCCTGTCCCTAAAATTATGTTTCGCTTTTATACCGCAAAGGTCAAGTCCATATACTGCGACCGCAGGGGCAAACTGCATATAATCATCAAGCCTGATACGGGCGGTATAGTGTTCAGTTATCTCATGGTGTGTACTGTAATCGAGTTCTTTCAACTTTTCATTTGCCTGAGTCATAATTCCACCATAAGAAATCACGGCAGAAGGAATGAAAAATTTTGAATAGGATGAATTCAAGAAATTCTTTTTATGGAGTGTCCCGTCTAATTTTAAGTTAACCGGAGTTTCGTTTGTATAAGGATTCCTGAAAATAGGATACAAACACACTATCTCATAAAAAGCGGCTTGGACTGGTTTTTAGATAACCGAAATACTTTTACCATTTCCGGCATGTATGATTATGAGCATCATTTGGATAAAGCTGATATTTGTTTTTTTTGACCAACATATAGAACCGGGGCGGACATGGCAATAGGATGAACACGAGAATACAGGACTGGCAAATATATCCGCTACAAACAAACATAATATCACGAAAAATAATGATAATACATGGTATGCTAAAATAAATAGCCAATACAGCATAGGAAAGAATCGCCAGATACAGCTTTCCGGTGTATATTTCGCTTCGATGAATATACCACAAGGTAACCGCTCTGAACGTTGGGGTATTGATTTGGGATATAAAAGAACATTTTTCGATAATTATATTGAATTAATAGTATCAATGAGAGATGTATTCAATACGATGGGTATCAAAGAAACAGTACGCAATGAAGGATTTGAAGCAATCTATCAAAATTATTATGAAACTCAGGTGTTGAATGTAGGCGTGAAAGTGAAATTTTAAGTATATTTGTCTCATTATCAATATGTATCTATGTGGAAATATTATGCTATATTATCAGCCGTATTCGCTTCTTTAACAGCTATATTTGCCAAGATAGGTATTAAGAATGTCGATTCCAATCTGGCAACCGCTATCCGAACCTCTGTTATATTCCTTATTACATGGGGAATCGTATTTTTCAGTAGCAGCATCTGCGGAGTAAAAGAACTCACAAAGATAAACTGGCTTTTTCTTATTCTTTCAGGAGTAGCAACGGGATTATCATGGCTCTTTTATTTTAAAGCACTACAATTGGGGGATGCTTCAAAAGTTGCACCGATTGATAAGCTAAGTGTAATTTTCACCATATTTCTTTCGTTTATTATATTAAAGGAAAGTATGAGTTGGAAAGTACTATTGGGCGGCTTATTAATCACTTGCGGTTCCCTGATCATTCTGATGGACAAACAGTAATATTCTTATTTAAAATGAAAATATTAGTAATTGAAGACGAGCGAGAGCTTTCATGTAATATCATAAATTATCTATCTACTGATAATTACCTGTGCGAGCAAGCATTTACGTTTCAGGAAGCGGTCGATAAAATAGCTCTTTACAGCTATGATTGTATTTTGCTTGACCTGAATTTGCCGGGAGGTGATGGGTTGAAGGTACTGGAGGAAATAAGAAAGCGGAACATTGAAAGCGGCATTATAATCATTTCCGCCAGAGGTTCATTAGACGACAAGATAACCGGTATTAAAATCGGTGCTGATGACTATTTAGCAAAACCTTTTCCACTTTCAGAGTTAAGCATCCGTATTTATGCCCTTATGAGAAGGCAACAGTTCTCTCATAACAATATTCTAAAAACGAATGAACTGGAAATAGACTTACTTGCTAAAACGGTTACGGTAAACGACCAACCTGTTATCCTTACAAAATCAGAATACGAATTATTGCTTTATCTGATAGGTAATAAGAATAGGGTTGTATCTAAAAATGCCATAGCGGAGCATCTGTCGGGTGATATGGCTGATATGCTGGATAGCCATAATTTCGTGTATGCCCATATAAAAAACTTAAAATCTAAATTAAGTGAATTAGGAAGTACTAAATGCATAAAAACCATCTACGGAATAGGATATCAATGGGTAGAGTAAGATCATTAACACAAGACAGTCTTGTAAGGTTTTTTGTTTTCACAGCCATTATATTGTTGTGTTGTTTTCCATTACTGTATATTTTAATGGAAAATAAATATGCGGAGGATTTGGATGAAGTCATCGAATACAGAACTGAAGAGTTTTCTATTAGTTATCTTCCTGATTTACTAATTGAAGATATCCCCAAATGGAACAAATTCAATGAAGATTTAGTCATACTCGATTTCAATGAAAAATACCTATTGAATCAGATAAAGCAAGAAGAATTTTTCAGTAAAGCAGAAAAACACAACATTTTTTATAGAGTGCTTTATACCGAAATTTCAATTGAAAATACCCCATATATACTGGCTGCAAAAGTTCCTATGATTGAATCACATGATTTGCTTAGTATGTTGATTACCCAGTATGGCGTTATATTCTTCATTCTAATCATTAGCCTTTCATTGGTTTATTTGCATATTTCAAAACGGTTATGGAAACCTTTCTATAATACACTTGATAAGATTGAACATTTCAGTCTTGAATCCGGTAATGAGCCGAAATTTGACCATACAAATCTTAGGGAATTTTTGCGACTAAATGAGCAACTTACTAAACTAATAAATGAAAACCTAAGTATCTATAAAAAACAGAAGGAATTCGTTGAAAACGCATCACACGAATTGCAAACTCCTTTAGCCGTTTTCCAATCACAGATAGAAACCTTATTGCAACAGCCCGATTTAACGGAAAAGGAAATGGATATCATTCAGTCTCTCTATTCCACTTCTTCCCGTATGACAAGACTGAATAAAAATCTTTTGCTCTTGGCAAAAATGGATAACGATCAGTTTGAACAACGAGCAAACATGGATTTTGTAAAGGTTTTATATGGACAACTCTCTCCCTTAAGAGAACTTGCAGAAAGTAACGGAATTAAAGTTTTGGTAGATACTAATACAACATTCAATGTCTATTCAAATGAAATTTTATTGGAAAGCCTTATAACAAATCTCATTGTAAATGCAATCAGGCACAATATTGACGGGAATGGAAAAATACATATTCGAGTTGATGACGGTATTTTTTCCATATCTAACACAGGACAGAAAAATAACTTAAATGCAGATAAAATTTTCCGGAGATTCAGCCGTACTTCGGAAGAAAAGAAAGGAAATGGACTGGGGCTTTCAATTGTACAGCAAATATGTAAACTACATGGATGGCATATATCGTATGATTATAAAATTGAAGAGCATTTGTTTACGGTAGTTTTTAACAACTGATTACTTCACCTTTACTTCTTTAATCCTTTTACCATAAAATAAGATAGATCTATAAAGATTTTTATACTATAAAACCTTACTTATTTGAGGTGCGGTTTTATTTTTTTATTCTTATTATCAATTATTTTCCTGCAGGTAATAATATTCACTTTTTCTACAAAATTGAGGAATATTTTCGTCATTGAATCAAAGCGTTTATTATGGATATTCTTTTGACGGGGTGTGCCGGGTTTATAGGTTATCATACTGCACTTCGATTATTAAAAGACGGACATCAGGTTACTGGTATTGATAATCTGAATGATTATTACGATCCGTCCTTGAAAATAGCAAGACTGCATAAATTAGGGGTTGATGCAAACAACTTAGATTCTTTTCATTCTGCAAAAGGAGTGTCCGGTTTTCGTTTTTTTAAAGCAGACATTTCAAACAAATTGCTAATAAATAACTTACTAACCGATTCAAAATTTGATGCTGTTTGCCATCTTGCAGCTCAAGCAGGAGTAAGGTATAGCATAGAAAACCCCGACCTGTATATTTCGTCCAACATACAGGGTTTTCTCAACATTCTTGAATATTGCAGAGAAAATACTCAAACAAAATTAGTTTATGCAAGCAGCTCCAGCGTATATGGGAAAAACTCGGAAATACCATACAAGGAGAGCCAAAAGACTGATACTCCAGTCAGTCTATATGCCGCCACAAAAAAATCAAATGAACTTATGGCTCATTGTTATTCCGAATTATTCGGGATAAAAACAATCGGATTACGCTTTTTCACTGTCTATGGGCCGTGGGGACGGCCGGATATGGCACCTTATCTCTTTACTGATGCAATAATGAGAGATAAAGAAATCAAAATCTTCAATCAGGGGGATATGTCGCGCGACTTCACCTATATAGATGATGTGGTTGACGGAATATGTAAAGTATTACTAAATGATCCTCAAACGGATCAATCAAAGTCTAATCTTTTCCTTATATACAATATAGGAAATTCAAAACCCGTCAATTTGATGGATTTTATTGAAACAATTGAACTAATAACAGGTAAAGACGCTCAAAAAGTCTATCTACCCATGCAACCAGGTGACTTGAAAGATACCTGGGCCGATTCTTCTTTACTTCAACAAGATTATAATTATCAACCTTCAACGCCTGTCGAAAAAGGATTAATGCAGTTTATAAATTGGTATCAAAACTATAATAAGTGTCTCAACCTATGAAAGAAATACCCTTTTATGTACGTTTTAGGTATTTGTGGTATGTAATTTTGCTGTTACCTGTATTTATATTCAGGGATTATACTCCTGCAAATGAACTGAAATACATAAGTATCGCTTTTGAATCCCTGCAAAACAATACATGGTTTACTTTCTATAATCATGGGGAGATTTATGCGGATAAACCACCGTTATTTTTGTGGTTAATAAAAATATCAATCTACCTGACAGGCAGTTTTCCTATGTGGATCACAGGATTATTCAGTTTATTTCCCGCAATAGGGGTAATTGCTATCATGGATAAATGGGTAAAACAGGCAAATATCATAATTAATCCATTTATAGCCAGCCTAATGCTACTTACTTCGGTGATGTTTCTTGCATCTACACTTGTAGTTCGTATGGATTTGTTAATGGTATTTTTTATTATTTTATCGCTTTATACTTTTTACCGTATCTATAAAAATAAAAATAAACCGGTAGAGAAATATCTCTTATCTGTTTACATATTTCTTGCTTTATTTTCAAAGGGGCCTATCGGGTTGCTTGCCCCAATAGGTTCAATTATTACCTTTCTTGTAGTTAAGGGAGAAATCCGTACTTTGGGGCGATATCTTGGCTGGCGACAGTGGCTTATTCTTCTGGGATTATGTTTTCTCTGGTTTTTGGGCGTTTATTTAGAAGGAGGAACACCTTATCTGCATGATCTTGTTTTCCGGCAAACTATCGGTCGAGGAATTAATTCTTTTCACCATAAAGGCCCGATATGGTACTATATCCCACGTATGTTATGGTCTTTTGCACCCTGGTCTATTTTACTTATAACACTGTTTGTAAAAGGCTTTATCAAAAGATATTTAAGAACTGATTTGCAAAAATTTTTCCTTGTAATAATTGCTTTCAATTTGATAATGCTCTCGTTAATCAGTTCCAAATTGGATATATATCTTTTACCTATATACCCGTTTGTAATTTATCTTGCGTGTATTCTATTGGAAACTAAATTCATGGATTCCAAAATTATCCGCATTTCCTTGTATGTGCCTGCCATACTTTTGGCATTATTAAGTGCTACAGCATTATTATTCGGGGATAAACTCGTTTATCACTTTGCTAAGACTTTTCCCATTATGGGATGGTTACCATATATAGCCGTATTAATTCTATTTATAGGAAGCATTTATAGCACAGTTCTTTTAATTAGAAAGAATGTTGAGAAAGCAATTATTTCACTTGCTCTGGGATTGATTTGCACTCTTACAGTGGGAGCATTTTACTTACCACAAGTGAATAAATATATCGGATATAAAGATATTGCCGCGTCTGCAAAGGAATATGAAAAATTTGCAGAAACGGTAAAATACTCTTCATATAAATCTCGTTTGATACAAAACATGGATGTATATCTTAACCATGCAGTTTCGAGAATAAACACCCCAATGGAAATAGATTCGTTGAATCAGTTAGAGTACCCTACCATTTTATTTGTAGCGAATAGAGAAATAACAAAAGATGAAGAACTCAAAAAATGCCTGCTCAAATATACCTGTGGTAGAAAAGATTCAGAATACAGTTGGTTTTTGATTGGTTCTGAATTAGGGTATATGGAAAAGGTCACTAACGATTCAAGATAGTTTTTGGCAATATGATGAATGCCGCCCAACGTTTTGCGTGTATGTGCAGTAGCGGATTAGAAGCACTTTCTTATCAAGTTATAACAACTTTTGATTTGAACTGTACCGCTTGATTACGCACTACACCGGCAATTAACTATACCGCTTGTTGGCTGCCGTTTTTATAGTCAATTTGTTTCATTATGTCGTTCATCATTTCTATTTGGGTTTTTTGTAACTCCAAAAGTTCTTGTTGCTGGTCCATTATAAAGTGGTCAATTTTCTCATGTAAAGCCCTTATTTCTAATTGAGATTTATCATATAATCCTTTTTAGCTCGTTGTCTATCTTTTCGGTTCATCACAATAATGCGTACCTAAAACAAAAATAGCAGTTATCTTTAAAGGAA
>CAZFTD010000037.1:0-23259 GCA_964521525.1 uncultured Marinilabiliaceae bacterium
ACCGGTTTTGGACTTCCCCTTTGTCGCGAGTTAATGAAAATGCAAAATGGCTCAATCTGGGCTGAAAGTGAACCAGGAAAAGGAAGTTCCTTTTTCACAGAACTTCCGCTTGATAAATAATAGTTTGACTTTTTTCCCTGAATAAATTAACAGCAAAGCAAAATATTGTATTTCTTTGCACCCATGGCAGAGGCAATTTTAAACCCGTTGCAGGTTAGCTGGACGGTATGGTTTATTACATTAGGCTGTGCATTTATTAACGGCCTTTCGAAAAGCGGACTAAAAGGCATTGGGATGGTTTCCATTCCCATTCTGGCATTTCTTTACGGAGGAATGGCCTCATCGGGTATTTTGTTGCCTTTTCTTATTTTCGGCGATTTTTTTGCCATCCGAAACTATAAAAGCAGTATTAAATGGCGTCAGATACGTAGCTTACTTCCCTGGTCAATTGCAGGCATTTTATTGGCTGTTGCAGTAGGTAAATTGATTAGCGATGGCCTTTTTCGAAATATGATGGCCATAGCTGTAATTATTTGTCTGGCTGTTATTCTTTATTTCGATTTCTCGGGAAAGAAAACTGACCTGTCAAAATATCCTCTATTATCAAAACTTACAGGTTTTTCTGGCGGTTTCGCAACCATGATTGGAAATGCTGCTGGACCCATCTTCGATGTTTATCTCCTCTCGATGCGTCTTCCCAAAGAAAGCTTTCTGGGCACAGCAGCCATCTTTTTTATTGTACTTAACCTGTTTAAACTCCCATTTCACATGTTTGTGTGGCATTCGGTAACATTAAGCACTCTTCAAATGAATTTTATTATGATGCCAATGGTTTTTTTCGGTTCATGGGCAGGTAAAAAAATTGTGAGCTACATCCCCGAAAAGGAATTTCGTTACCTGGTTATTGTTATCATTGCCTTATCAGCAGCATTACTGCTCATTCGATAATAATGCGTCTTTAAATATCCTACAATCGTTTATATCCTAAGTAACTGTTTAAATTTAGTTTCTCTTTTATTTAAGACTATTAGAAGTTTAGACTCCAGACAGATAGACGTGTCCCGGTTCATCGGGATTAGACTAAATAGAAAAAAGAGACAAGCAAGACTGTTAATTTATTTTGCTTATTTTAAACATTTTACGGTTTGTATCTTTTGTCTATTGTCTAAAAATTAATTTTAAACAGATTCTAAAATTTACTGGTAAATTGTACCTCTTATTATTAAATTATTCTAAAATTCTGTCTCATGTGCTGCTTCTGATAACTATCATGGCATTTTTTAGAAACTATTTATTATTTTTACTTACTTTTTAAAGCATAATCCTTCAACACTATGAGCAGCGAAATAGATTGGAAAAATCTTTCCTTTAGTTATCTTAAAACTGATTACAACATCAGATGTTATTACCGCGATGGGAAATGGGGCGAACTGGAAATAAGCAGCTCCGAACTGGTTGATATTCATATGGCTGCAACCTGTTTGCACTATGGACAGGAAGCTTTTGAAGGATTGAAAGCCTTCAGAGGGAAAGATGGTAAAATCAGAATCTTCCGCATCGAAGAAAATGCCCGCCGTATGATTAGCTCGGCAAATGGCATTTTAATGGCTCCTATTACTGAGGAATTGTTTGTGGATGCCGTTAAAAAAGCGGTGCTCCTTAACAAACGTTTTGTGCCACCCATGGAATCAGGCGCTTCGTTGTATATTCGTCCGCTTTTAATTGGTTCAGGCCCAAAAGTTGGCGTTTCTCCGGCCGATGAGTTTCTTTTTCTGGTTTTTGTAACACCCGTTGGCCCATACTTTAAAGAGGGTTTTAAACTTACCAATGTGGCCATTATGCGTGAATACGACCGGGCTGCTCCACAAGGCACCGGCAATATTAAAGTAGGCGGAAACTACGCTGCCAGTCTTAAAGCCGGTAAAATTGCCAAAGAGAAAGGCTATTCCACCATATTGTATCTCGACAGTCGTGAGAAAAAATACATTGACGAGTGCGGTCCTGCCAATTTCTTTGGAATAAAAAACAACACTTATATTACTCCTGAGTCGCGTTCAATATTGCCATCCATAACAAACAAAAGCCTGATACAATTGGCTCAGGATTTGGGATTAAAAACCGAACGCCGGCCTGTTCCATACGAAGAATTAAGTACTTTTGAAGAAGTTGGGCAGTGTGGAACAGCAGCCGTTATTAGTCCCGTTGGGCGAATCGACGATTTGGACAACAACCAATCGTTTACCTATACCAAGGATGGAAATCCTGGTCCCATAAGTACAAAGCTTTATAATAAATTAAGAGCCATTCAGTATGGCGATGAGCCCGACAAACATGGATGGATAACCATTTTGGAGTAAAACAAGTCAGAATTTTATAATTATCAGGCCGGAGCAGATTAATTTGTTCCGGCTTTTTTGTGCCCCAATTGTTTTTTATCAATATTTAACTTATTATACCTTGTTGAAATATAGATACATGCGTAGCATTTGAACAATATTGTACAATAAGGGGTTTCTGGTATCATAAAGAATCGCTTAAAAAACTCTAATTTTGCACCCCAATTTGGATACCATTATATGCAAAAAATCAGGAATGTAGCGATTATTGCCCACGTTGACCACGGAAAAACCACCCTGGTTGACAAAATGTTACTGGCCGGCAAGCTCTTTAAAGATCATCAGAAGGTTGGCGAGTTAATCATGGACAGCAATGATCTTGAAAGGGAAAGAGGTATCACCATCTTATCCAAAAATGTGTCTGTTGAATGGAAGGGACACAAAATTAACATTATTGACACCCCCGGTCACTCCGATTTTGGAGGTGAAGTGGAACGTGTATTGAACATGGCCGATGGCGTGCTCCTGTTGGTTGATGCTTTTGAAGGCCCCATGCCCCAAACACGCTTTGTACTTCAAAAAGCTTTAGGATTAGGATTAAAACCCATTGTGGTAATTAATAAAGTTGACAAACCCAACTGTAGGCCCGAAGTGGTTCAGGAGGCCGTTTTCGACCTCATGTTTAGCCTGGATGCCACCGAGAAACAGCTCGATTTTGCCACCGTATACGGGTCGGCTAAGGAGGGCTGGATGTCGGATAACTGGCAAAACCGAACCAATGATATTTCGGCCCTGATGGATGCCATTTTGGCACACATACCCGCTCCATTAGAAAACCCGGGCACACCGCAAATGCTGATTACATCGCTCGAATACTCCAATTATCTGGGGCGTATTGCCATAGGCCGCGTTCACCGTGGTACCATTAAAACAGGGCAGGAAATTGCGCTGGTTGGCCGCCATGGCGATGTGTATAAAACACGTATCAAAGAACTGAACGTATTTGATGGACTTGGAAGATCAAAAGTTGATGCCATATCCAACGGAGAAATAGGTGCAATAATTGGTCTCGATCGCTTTGATATCGGCGACTCGGTTTGCGATGCTGAAAAACCTGAACCCCTTGACCCAATTGCTATTGATGAGCCTACCATGAGTATGCTGTTTACCATTAATAACTCTCCGTTTTTTGGAAAAGATGGCAAATACGTAACCTCTCGACATATAAAAGACCGCCTCGATAAAGAACTGGAGAAAAACCTGGCTTTAAGGGTTGAGCCAACCGACTCGGCCGATGCCTGGAATGTTTACGGTCGTGGTGTTCTGCACTTATCAGTTCTGATTGAAACCATGCGTCGCGAAGGATATGAACTACAGGTAGGTCAGCCTCGTGTTATTATTAAGGAAATAGCCGGCGAAAAATACGAACCGGTTGAAGAACTGGCCATCGATTTGCCCGATGAGTCATCCGGAAAAGCCATTGAATTGGTAACACAGCGCAGGGGAGAGCTTCGTTCAATGGAGCGCAAAGGCGACCGTGTACATCTTGAATTTCACATTCCATCGAGAGGGATTATTGGTTTGAGAAACAATATGTTAACCGCCACTGCCGGAGAAGCCATCATGTCGCACCGTTTTATCGAATTTCAGCCTTGGAAAGGCAACATCGAAAAACGTCAAAATGGCTCACTCATTTGCATGGAATCGGGCACCGCATTTGCCTACGCCATCGACAAGCTGCAGGATAGAGGCAAATTCTTTATTTCTCCACAGGAAGATGTTTACATGGGGCAGGTAATTGGTGAAAATAACCGCGAAGGCGATTTAACGGTTAACATTACCAAAAGTAAAAAGCTCACCAACATGCGGGCTTCAGGTTCCGATGATAAGGTACGGATTGTACCACCCATTATTTTTAGCCTCGAAGAAGCTTTGGAATACATTCAGGGAGACGAATATGTAGAGGTAACCCCAAAAGCCATTCGTCTTCGAAAGATTTTGCTTTTGGAACACGAACGAAAAAGAATATCCAAGCAGGCAGAATAAAATAAAAAGCAGGTTTTTCTATAAGAAGTACCTGCTTTTTTATGGAGTAAAGATTTATAAATCATCGTTGTGTAAAATCCTGAATCTGGTATATCCATAGGGCGTTACCGGGTGCCGTTGAAAAGTATCGACCCGGGCCATGGATGGCCCGTTGGAGCATATTTTCAGAAACTCGTTCAACTTACCGGGTTCTCCCTCGGCATCAATCTCAACCTTTCCTCCCGGAAGGTTTTTTACATATCCGGTTATTTGATGACGGTTAGCCTGTTGGTGCACAAAATAACGGTACCCCACGCCCTGAACTCTTCCATCAACCATTACTTTAATTCGTTGCATACCGTTTTTTCTTTCAAATTTACAACAAACTTAAAGGAGATGAAAGTGTTTTTTAACCCCACAGAATGTCTTTATTATTAATAATCCATTGAGCCAGAACTCGATCGGCTAAGCATAAGTCATAACTTAAAAGCATATCGGGAGGCACCCACTTAATTTCATCGTGAACCAAAGGTTTTGGTACACCATCTGCAATTGAACAAATAAAAGGAATTAAACAGATGGTTTTATCAGGATAAGCGTAATGAACTGAAGGAAGCTCATTGCCAACAGATATAAGTATTTGCAACTCCTCATTTATTTCACGTCGGATACAATCCAAATAACTTTCGCTTTCGCGAACTTTTCCCCCGGGAAACTCCCAAAGCCCCGCTCTATCTCCAGAGCTGGCTCTACGAGCTAAAAGGATATAACCCTTTTGAACAATTATGGCACAGGTAACTTTCATTATACTTTTGTTTGAATAAAGTGCAAAAATAACATTTTGAATTACCCTTTAATATGGTTATTTTAGCGGTTAAAGTATTCCGGAATGACCAATACGCTTCATATTGTTAGTTTTTCGGTTCCATGGCCACCCGATTATGGCGGCGCCATGGATGTTTTTTACAAAATAAAAGCATTGCACCGTGCTGGTGTAAACATCATTCTACATTGTTTTTTATACAACCGCGTCCCTTCTGATGAGCTTTTAAAATATTGTTCCGAGGTTTATTATTACCCCAGAAATCCGGCTTTTATTAATCAGTTGTCGCTCATTCCATACATTGTAAAAAGCAGAGAAAGCCGCAACCTGCTTAATCGGTTGGCTGCCGATAGTTATCCAATCCTATTCGAAGGGCTCCATACAACCTTATATCTGGGGCATCCCTTGTTAAAGCACAAAATACAATGGGTACGAGCTCATAATATTGAACATGAATATTACCATTCTCTGGCACAGGCAGAGGGCTTGATTCATAAGAAGTTGTTTTTCAAAATGGAAGCGTGGAAGCTAAAAAAGTTCAGCACGCATCTTACCAGGGCAAAAGGTGTTTTAGCCATATCGCCGGGCGATGCGGCTTCGCTCGAAAAAGAAAATCTGACTACTCATCTTGTTCCGGCTTTTCATGGATTTGAAGATTTTACCTCTACACCGGGTAAGGGGGAATATCTTTTGTTTCATGGCGATTTATCGGTGCCTGAAAACCATCGTTCCGCTGAGTTTATTCTGGATGTTTGCAAAAATCTTCCCTATAAATTAATAATTGCAGGTAAAAACCCGTTGCCCAGGCTAAAAGCCCTTGTTGCTCAACAACCGCAGGCACAATTGATAGAGAACCCTGAATTGGTCGACATGGAAAGATACATTCAAAATGCCGGAACCATTTTATTACCGGCCAACCAAACCACCGGGTTACGGTTGAAATTGCTGGTTTCACTATTTGCAGGGCGTCATTGCATTGCCTCTCCCCAAATGGTTGAAAAAACCGGACTGGAGAAGCTTTGTCACATTGCAGCTACCAAAGATGAGTGGCAAAAAACCATACAGCGATGCATGGCAACTCCATTTACAACCCATCATATCGAACAAAGAAAAGCGCCCTTACAACCATTTCTCGACATTGAGAATGCAAAGGTTATAAGGGCATTGATATTTGGTTAATTAAATTACATTCAGCTCTTTACCAATTTTAATAAAGGCCTTGATAGCACTGTCGAGATGCGCTTTTTCGTGCGCCGCAGAAATTTGAATACGAATGCGTGCCTGGCCCTTTGGAACTACCGGATAATAAAAGCCTATAACATAAATGCCCTCATCGAGCAACCGGGCAGCAAATTGCTGCGAGAGTTTTGCATCGTACAACATTAGGGCTATAATGGCCGAATTGGTGGGTTTTATGTCGAATCCGGCCTCTTTAATCTTATCCTTGAAATATGTTGCGTTGTCCATCAACTTATCGCGTAACACCGTGCTTTCTTCCAACATTTTAAAAACTTCGAGAGCAGCTCCTGCAATAGATGGGGCCAGTGAATTGCTAAAAAGATACGGACGCGAACGCTGGCGAAGCATTTCAATAATTTCCTTTTTGCCGGTTGTGTAGCCGCCCATGGCGCCACCAAGGGCCTTGCCTAATGTTCCGGTAATAATATCCACTTTATCCATAACCTGATGGTATTCATGCGTACCACGACCGGTTTTACCAATAAACCCCGATGCATGACTATCGTCGACCATTACCAGGGCGTTGTATTGCTCGGCCAGTTGGCATATTTTATCCAAGGGGGCAATATCGCCATCCATCGAAAAAACGCCATCGGTTACAATTATTCTGAAACGTTGCGATTGCGATTCTCTGAGTTTGGCTTCCAAATCATTCATGTCGGCATGTTTGTAGCGGTAGCGAACCGCTTTACAAAGCCTGACGCCATCAATAATACTGGCATGGTTCAGCTCATCGGAAATAATGGCATCCTCATCGGAAAAAAGCGGTTCAAAAACACCACCATTGGCATCGAAACAAGCGGCATACAAAATGGTATCTTCGGTGCCAAAAAAACGGGCAATGCTTTCCTCCAATTGTTTATGAATATCCTGTGTGCCACAAATAAACCGCACCGATGACATTCCGTAGCCATGTGTTTCGAGTGCCCGTGCAGCAGCCTTCACTACCCTTGGGTGCGATGATAACCCCAAATAATTATTGGCGCAAAAATTCAGCACCGTTTGTCCGCCTGCAACTTTTATGACTGCATCCTGTGGCGTGGTAATGACTCTTTCTTTTTTAAAAAGTCCCGACTCCTGAATCGATTTGAGTTCCTGCTGAAGAAAAGCCTGATAATTTCCGTACATATTGGATGAGTTTTTAATGTTGTAATGTTTTATATTCGTGTGCCGTACATAAAAGTAAAACAGTACCGCAACAATAACAATGATGTTAAGCATAAAACCGAAATTCGTAATTAAGAATTTCGGTTTTCGGATTGCAATAAAGTTAAATAGAGTGTCAATTCAACTTTATCCTTTCTATTTCATCTCGGATAATATTCCATGTTTCTTCATTCATTTTAGGACCAATAACTTCGATAACCTTGGCAGCAATCAATGCGCCTATTTGACCGCATTTTTGCAATGGCAAACCATTTAACCATCCATAAAGAAACCCGGCAGCGTATAAATCGCCGGCGCCGGTGGTATCGATACTGTTGGCCGGAACAACGGCTATGTGGTAAGTTTTATTTTGATGCCTGATTAATGAACCCTCAACTCCCTTTTTAAGAACTACCAACTCGCACATGGCTGCCATGGCATCAAGGGCTTTTTCATCTTCTAAACCGCCGGTAAAAGCTTTCGCTTCGTCTTCATTGGCAAACAAAATATCGACATATTTCTGAGTCACATCTTTTAAGAAGTCGACATTCTCCTCCACAATATTAAAGCTTGCGAGGTCAAGCGATACTTTTAACCCATCGGCTTTTGCCCTTTTCATGGCCTCCATAATGAGCGTACGGTTTTGAACCAGGTATCCTTCAATATGGAAAACCGAGAATCCGGAAAAAAGATTATCAGGCAGGTCAGATGCTGATAATTCAACAGCCGCACCCAGAAAAGTGGCAAATGTTCGCTCCGAATCAGGTGTAATTAAAGCCAAAGCGCGCCCCGACTCATTACTGCTCTCGAGAAGCCGGGTTGAAATATTCCGGCTCTCCATATCATTTCTGAAAAAATTGCCCCAAAAGTCGTTTCCTACTTTTCCCAAAAAACCTGTTGCAATACCCAAACACGCCAATCCATGTATGGTATTGGCAGCAGATCCTCCCGAAGCCAGACTGCGGTCGTACTTTTGGGTAGCTTGTTCAACTTTATTCGCTAACACGCTATCGACCAGCTGCATGCTGCCTTTTGGCAATGAGAATTGTTGCAAAACAGATTCATCATTGAGGCGCAATAAAATATCGACCAATGCATTTCCCATGCCCAGTACCTTTCCCATAATAAACTCATTATTAGTTTGACTTTACAAAGATGAAATTTTTTTCCCGAAAGAAGTTGCATAATTGAACGAAACCTTATAGTTTTGCAGGGCATTTAAAAAATAGTCTGTTTTATTAATATGACTGTTTTAATTTGCAATTATTCCTCAGTAGCTCAGTTGGTTAGAGCGGCGGACTGTTAATCCGTAGGTCGTAGGTTCAAGTCCTACCTGGGGAGCAAAATTAGGAATTACAGTTCAAAAGAGAACATATTAATAGAATATTCCTCAGTAGCTCAGTTGGTTAGAGCGGCGGACTGTTAATCCGTAGGTCGTAGGTTCAAGTCCTACCTGGGGAGCAAAAAAGCGAATCTGTTACAGGTTCGCTTTTTTTGTATAAGGCTTAATTATAATTTATTGAATCGGGCACCAGGAACACAATTAGAAATAAGTATTTTCAAAAAATTTTCCTTAAAAATTACCGGCACAATCTAAAGTACTCATAATCTTATGCCTTTGGATTGTGAATTTTAAAATTGATAGACTATGAAAAAAAAGTTCCACTTTAATTGAAAACGCTTGTTTTTCTCTGCCTGAATTTAAAAAAGTTTATGAGAAGCTGCAACGTCAGCTTGTGCTGACAGGAAAAAGTAACAGTACGCTCACCAACTATGTACGTTGTTTGGCCTCAATGGCCATGCATTTTAACTGCAAGCCAATAGAACTGGACCAAGAACAGGAGCTCGACTATCTCTGTTTTCTTAAAACAGAAAAAGAAACGCCTTCATCCAGTTACTTTAAGCATACTGTTTATGGACTTAGGTTTGCATATCGCGCAGTAGGAGTGGAAGAAAAACAGGTGTTCTTACCTAAAATGAAGTTTCCGGAGAAACTTCCTGTAATTTTAAGTCAACAAGAAATGAAGCGCTTGTTGAAAACTCCCCCACTTCTTTGAAACGGGCTTATTATTGCTTTACTATGGTTGCGGCCTCAGGCGCCAGAAACTGCTTAATTTAAAAATTACAGATGTTAATCTGGAAAGGGCCCAACTGCCCATAAGAGAAGGAAAGGGCCGAAAAGACCGATATGTGCCTATTGGAGCACATTTCCAAGCTGTAGATTTTTCTGCAGATTGTATAAACTTAGGAGAGTACAAACTTTATTGGTATTCTCCTATTCCTATATTTAGGAAGTTTGTTTTCCTGTTTTGAACAAGAAAATTTGAAATCTTTTTTTTATGATGAGGAAACTTTTCTAACAACTGTCATATCGGCCAAAAGCAGATTTTTATTGAATCAAACAAAATTGGGCTCCATATTAAACAACAAACGCTCTCCTTTTTTGAAATTGCTCCAGTGAAACATTTTTCTTGTTTAATGCCATACTTTGTTCTATTTATCTGATGGTATAAACTTAAATCCATGGCAATTTGTTACTTTTGAAATCAATTGGCGAATTATGGACATCGTATTAATTAATGAAATGTTTAAATTAGATGTTTCAAAAAAGCCCGGACTTTTTAAAAACTAAAAACCCGGCATCCGGGAGATTTAATTTATGAGTATTTCATCGAAAATAAAGGCCCCCATAGAGCTTGAGATGAAGCGTTTCGAAAGTTATTTTAAAACGCAGCTCAACTCAAGCATTCCTTTGTTAACCATTATTACCAACTACGTTTTGCGCCGTAAGGGCAAACAGATGCGCCCCATGTTGGTTTTTTTGTCGGCCAAACTCAATGGTGAAATTGCAGAAGCAACATACACTGCCGCCAGTTTAATTGAACTATTGCACACAGCCACCTTGATACACGATGATGTTGTTGATGAAACCTATCAGCGCAGAGGCTTTTTTTCCATTAATGCATTGTGGCGCTCAAAGATAGCCGTATTGGTGGGAGATTATTTTTTGTCGGTCGGCTTGATTAACGCACTTAAAACAAAACAGATAGGTGTTTTGGAAGTGGTGTCCGATGCGGTTAGAGAAATGAGTGAGGGTGAATTGCTGCAAATTGAAAAATCGCGAAGCCTTAATATTACCGAAGAAGTTTATTATGATGTTATCAGGAAAAAAACAGCCACACTAATTGCTGCCTGTACCAAAGCCGGAGCTTATTCGGTTGGTGCTGATGATGAGCATCTTAAAAAAATGCATCTTTTTGGTGAGTACTTAGGTATGGCATTTCAAATACGAGACGACCTGTTAGACTATGAGAAAACCAATTTTGCGGGCAAACCAACAGGTAATGACCTTAAAGAGAAAAAAATAACCCTTCCATTAATTTATGTTTTAAATCACATGTCGCCTTCGGAACGACGATCGATATTACGCACCATACAGCGTCACCACAAAAAAGAGCGGGAAATTGCCCCCATCATGCATATGGTAAAAGAGCGTGGAGGTATTGTTTATGCCCGCCAGAAAATGGGAGAATACCGCGATAAAGCTTTGGAAATATTAAACTCTTACCCTGAAGGGGAAACCCGCGAAGCTTTGCGCGAATTGGTGTTTTTTACTATTAACCGAAATAGTTAGTGAAAAGGCAGAAAGCAGAAGTCTTTTGGGAACTAAGATAAAATTTCGATATTGGCTTAGCTTCTTTCCAAACTTATTGTGATAAACATGGAGATGCCTATCAACCAAATCATCTTAATAATAAGTTAATGATGTTTTTTTGTATCCAGAGGATAAACATGGTAGTTTACGAAACCCCTGATGTCATGTCAATTATAAAGAAGCGTAAGTTGTTAGCTCATGTTTGTTAGTGGTTAGCTGCCATGATGAGCTCAAAGCTACGAACTATGAACCAGAAACTTCTGCCTTTTTACTATTGGCAATTCACTATAGCTTATATGTCTTATTATACAGAAAATTAACAAAACATTGGTGTTACCCTTTAGCAAAACCAAATGGAAAAAGGTCAAGAAATTAAAAATGCCTATAAGGCATTAAGAGAAGAGTTGGATGCTGAGATCGCACGATTGGAAAAGCAACACCAAAAACATTTAGTGTGTAAAAAACGTTGCGACAGTTGTTGTATGAATTTCAGTGTTTTCCCAATTGAATTTGAAGTAATACTTGAAGAAACCGGAGGGCGTTTTTTACCAGTTAATTTGCCTGACCACGAAGAAAATCAAACTCCCGCAAGCTGTGTTTTTCTAAAAAACCATGTATGTACCATTTATAAATCACGGCCATTTATTTGTAGAACACACGGTCTTCCCTTGCTTTATATGAACAACGATGAATGGGAATTGTCGCACTGTGAACTGAATTTTACCCGGACTCCGGAATATTATTTCGAGGAAGAGAATACTTTTATGCAGGATAAGTGGAACAGCCGATTGTTTATGCTGAATCGTGAATTTATTAGTTTAAATAAAACTTATCAAACATCAGATAAAGAATTAATACCATTAGCGTATTTGAATATTTAGTTTATGCGAATTATCCATATTAATAAAAGTGATACAGCAGGAGGGGCAGCTGTTGCTGCACGAAGACTAATGGAAGCCCAGATACAGATTGGGCTAGATACCAAAATGCTGGTAGCAGAAAAGAACACTGCATCTGATGTTATTGAAACAATTTCTGGCTCGCCAATTTTAAAAGTCCGACTATTCCTTAATTTCATTCGCGACCTGGCGCATTATTACCCTCGCGAAATTTCAAAATCAACTCGATTTGCATGGTCGACAGGTAGAAGTGGATTTGACATAAGTCGTCACCCCGATGTTGTAAAAGCGGATATAATACACCTGCATTGGATTAATCAGGGTTATATTTCAATCAAAAGTTTAAGTAAAATTTTTCAATTGAACAAACCGGTTGTCTGGACGCTGCACGATATGTGGGGCTTTACAGGTGGTTGTCATTATTCCGGAAGTTGTCACCGATTTCAGCAATCTTGTGGGCTTTGTCCTTTTTTGAATGATGCATCTGAAAACGATTTATCAAATCAACAATATCTGCAAAAGGAGTTGATTTATAAAAACAGTCGGCTGCACTTTGTAACCTGCAGCAACTGGCTGTCGCAGATGGCCCAAAAAGCCTCCTTGTTAGCAGGAAAACAGATAGTTTCAATTCCCAATCCTATTGAAACAAATATTTTCAGGCCAAAAGCGCAAATTGAGGCCCGCGATGCTCTTGGGCTTCTACGGAATAAAAAAGTTATTCTTTTTGGAGCAGCTAACGTTACCGACCCGCGAAAAGGAATGCCACATTTGATTTATGCTCTCAATAAACTGTATCAGAAATACCCATCAGAGAATATTGAATTGGTAGTTTTTGGCAAAACCCCGCCAGAATTGGGGAAAAGGTTTCCTTACCCGGTTAACATTATGAATTACATTGGGAATCGCGAAACGTTGGTTAACCTTTATAATGCAGCCGATGTTTTTGTTTTACCTTCGCTCGAAGACAATTTGCCTAATACTGTGATGGAAGCAATGGCCTGTGGATTACCTGTGGTGGCTTTTCGAATTGGCGGCGTACCCGAGATGGTTCGCCATGGTATTACCGGTTTTCTGGCCTCTCCGGGCAACGGTGATGGGTTGGCCGATTGGATAGGAGAAATCCTTTTTTCCAGACAAAATGAGTCCTTCAGAGAAAATGCCAGACGACAAGTTGAAGATAATTATGCACCTCAGTTGATAGCCCAACGTTATCTCGAACTTTATAAGTCCTTATTGTATAATGGCTGAAACCATATCCACATCGCATAAATTACCGGTAGTATCGGTAATAACTGTGGTTTATAACGGTGTCAATACGCTGGAGCGAACCATCAAAAGCATCTTAAGCCAAACCTATCCCTTTGTAGAATTTATTATTGTTGATGGGGCGAGCAACGATGGTACCCTCGGTTTAATCGAAAATTATGCATCTGGAATTTCTAAGTGGATAAGTGAGCCCGACAGCGGATTGTACGATGCCATGAATAAAGGATTGGCAATGGCCAGTGGCGATTATGTCTGGTTTATAAATTCTGGCGATGAAATTGCAACCCCTATGGTACTTGAATCCATTTTTTTAAACAACGCTGGTGCCGACATTTATTATGGTGAAACAATTGTTGTTGATAATGATGGAAAGGTGCTTGGCTACAGGCGCTTAAAACCACCGGCTAATTTAACATGGAAGCATTTTAAAAAGGGAATGCTGGTTAGCCATCAATCTGTTATAATCAGAAAAAGCATATGCGATACCTACGATACGAGGTACAGATTTTCAGCCGATTATAAATGGGTACTTTCTGCTCTTATGAAATCGTCTGAAAATATAAATACCCAATTGGTTTTATCGCGTTTTCTCGATGGAGGGTTAACCAAAAAAAATATTGTGCCCGGACTAAAAGAGCGATTTAAAATAATGACTGAGTTTTTTGGCCTTTTCAATACCCTCATTTGCCATATCCCCATTGGCATTAGGTTTGTATTATATTATGTTAAAAATAGGCGGTTCTAAGTTTTGGTAAAATTATTCCCAATATTGATGATGTTATATACTTTTTATTATATTTGACCTCAAATATTATAGAAATATAGCATTTTAGATTTTTCATCCCGAAGATACTAACCAAGACCCAAAAACCATGAATCAGCAAAAAATATTATTATATTAAACAAGGCTAATGTACTATTGCAATTTCAGGCTTTATTTACTGAAAGATTTTCGATAGCCTGATTCTGAAACTACCAGATTGTATTCTCCCTGCGTTTTATTAAGCATTGTTTTTAAGGCATGCCAACAAAATAAAGAATGCCTGTTATCTGGTTGCTCTGCTACGATTCTTAGCTTTCATGGCAGCTTTTTTCGCAAGAGCTTATGGGCTATCATTCAGTGTTCAGTTTGTGACACACAAATTTAGGATAGGGGGCATATCAAATTTTATAAATACAATGACCAAACTATAATTACAGGAGTTGGAGTTAAATTGGCCGCATTCATTTAAAATATACCCGGTAGTCGTTCGTTTATTAATTGCTTACAGAATGCTTTCAAAAGGTGATTAACCATTGAAATTTTCCCGAAATGATTCAAAGTTTTTGCATACAGATTACTGAAATCCACCAAAAAATAAGGGAGGAGCAACATCGGTTACATATGTTTGAAAGATGTATTTTTACCCTTCAAAATGAACGAAAAACCCTTAAACAGGCGCAATCATTAATCAATAAGAAGTGTCAGCTCAAGCAAAATCATAAAAACATTTGTTCGCTGTTCCAGTTTGTTTTAAACAACGAGGAACTTGGAGGAATCAATAGCAGGCAGTCTATACTAATTTCGGAACTTAATATAAGGGCGGCTACTAAAATAATACCTTTTTTGAATGGGCGTTTAAACGATTTGGAAGATAAATCTCAACGATTAAGAACCCTTATTGCCATGGAAAAAAGGGTGATTGTTCAGTTTGAAAAATTGGCAGCAAAGAATAAAATTTCCAATGCACATATGCTGACTAATTATTTCTTGAAAACCGCAGATTTAAAATCCGACCTAAGTGAATTAAATTCTGCCCGGCAACTTGCCAATAATGCACGTGAAAACCTGATAGTTCTTATTCAGCACCTGCAGTCAATAAAGGAACTGTGCCTGTCCGATAGTGCAATTCCAGCTGGTTTAGAAATGGTTTTGAATCAGGTTTTTGATTTGGTTGTTGAGGTGGAAATGTTCTTATGCGCCCTTAAAAACGAATTAAAGGAATTTTCGGCCGGTAGAGATATGAATTTACATTTGGATGCACTAATCGAATTCAAAGCTTCTTTTTTTAATTATCTGATAGCTGATTGGATTAGTTACGGAAAAATTAAGCGTTCGGGTGTGTATTGCAAAAACCTGTTAAACTCGCTGGAAGCTTTGATGAAGGGACTTGAAAAGAAAAATGGCCGTATCGAAAATGAACTCTCACTTATAACCCTCGAAAAAGAAGCCTTTATAGCCAAATTAAATTTATTAGCCTCAGCTGAATAAAAGACCAAAGATAATAGACTTCCAGATTTAAGAAAACATAGTAATAATCACTATTTCAAACTAATCATTCAAACAGTTTTTCGTCTGAATTTTCCATAAAGTCTTTTCTGCCTTCAGGCAGACCATCCTACCGGCAGGCATGTTTATCAGTCAAATATATCAGCTCATAACGCTCTTTAATAAACTCCGGAAACTAAATTTAAAAGAGGCTGACTAAAAAGTTATCCAACTCAATCTTTTTTCGTTGTGCTCCTTTGTGTGTCCTTTGAGTTTTTTGAGTCCTTTGTGGTTCAATTATTTAAGTTTTAACACATAGAACTCAAGGTTTATCACAAAGTTGTAAAAAGGATTTTTTAGGCAGCCTCTTTTAAATCTTTGAATCACAAACTAATGACGCTCAATTTTTATTGTTATTCAGGTTTCTTATTATTGGTAATAAATAAAACAGAATAAGACCAAGAAGGATTAACGAGCCCATAGCTGCCAGAATTTTGCCAATCAGGTATGATTTGGGCTCGAAACGGAACTCAATAACACTTTCTCCGGCAGGAACCGGAATGGCCCGTAAAACATAATTGGCTCTTAATATTGGAACCTCTTTACCATTAACATAGGCTTTCCATCCCGCCGGGTAGTAAATCTCACTAAATACGGCCAACTGGGGCGACCCAACTTTTGCCTTATATTCCAACCGTTCAGGATGGTAATTGGTTAATTCAATTGTGCCACCTTCTTTACCGATGGTAATATTGGCCAACTCATCAGCAAAATCGGAATGAACAATGGCTTTTTGAGTCAGGTTTTCATATCTTAACGATTGCAGTTCTTCTATGACCGATGAAACCACCTTTACATCGCTTACAAACCAGGCATTACCCATGGCATAAGGGTTGCGCACGGGCGACATTTCGGGATGCACCACAATGTAGCGGGTGTTTAGCATATTAACCACCGGCAGGGTGCTTAACAAATCCTCAAAACCATCTAAAGTGCCGGTTTGCTGCAACGTGGTAATCATGGTTCGATAATCGTCAATCAGGTAATTATCTATTAAATCCTGATATCGCTGAAGCTTGGCGCCATGGTAGCCTCCTATTGATTTGTGGAAGTAGCTGGTGTTGACTTCGGTAAAAGGATTGCGATAAATAGCAAAAACCCTGTAGTTGGGATCCTTATCGTTCAATATTTCTTTATCGGCTTGCGTTGCAGTAAATTGCTGTTTAAACTGACGAGCAGGCACAAAATCGCTGTTGTTAAGATAACGTTTATCCACACCCCAAAGGTCAATTAAAACCAGAACAATTAACCCCGGAATAAGATATTTTTGGGTGAGCTTGCCGGTTGCAAAAAACCATAGCGAACCACTGCCTAAAACAATAAAAATAAGCGATCTGAGCGCATCGGTTTGAAGTAAAGCAGTTCGGGCCCGAATGATTTCCTGAATAAATAAATCAATGGTAGCAGCCTGTTCGGGAGATGATAACTTTTGAGCATTCAAGGATGAAAGTTCCTGTTCCGATATAAAATCGAGAAAAACACCGGGAAACAAATAAAATACCAGAGCAATGCCTCCCGACAATAAAAAGGCCGACAGGAACCAGGCCGATTTTTCTTTGATGAGCGAGGGATTTTCAATAACTGTTTTTAGGCCAAGGAATGCCAGCAATGGAATGGTTACTGTGGCAATTACAAGCACCATTTCAACCGTGCGGAACTTGTTGTAAAGCGGGAAATGGTTAAACATAAACATATTAAACCATTCGAGGTTGTAACCCCAGGCTAGTAAAATGGAAATAAGTGTACCGCCTAATAGCCACCATTTTTCTTGTCCCCGGTAAAAAAACAAACTTAATACAAATAAAAAGAAAACAATGGCTCCCACATAAACAGGTCCCGAAGTAAAGGGTTTGCCTCCCCAGTACTGCGATTGTTCACCAACAATAGACATAAGTCGTGGATCAACATTGGCCATGGCATTGGCATTTTTTGCAAGAGGCTCGGAAGCGCCGCCCATTAAATTGGGAATCAATAACGTGAGGGTTTCCATTTTTCCATAACTCCAGGCAAAAGCATAGTCAGGGTCGAGACCGGTTGCCTTTGGTTTCTTGGACGTTCTTGAAGCATCTGTTTCTTCGGTTTTTTCTAATTTATTCTTTTCAATTTGCAGTTCTGATTTACCGCGTATGCTGTATTTGCCATACTCGTAGGTCGTCCATAAGTTGGTAATATTGGGTAGTATGGCCAGAATGGCAGCCGCACCCAGAATAGCCGTACGGTTTACAAAATCTTTCACGGAACCATTGGCAATGGCTCGTACCAACCGGTCGAGGACCAAAATTAAAACCAGAATGGCCAGATAATAAGTAATTTGAACGTGATTGTAAGCAATTTGGGCACCCAGCGCAATGGCCGTAAACAATGCACCACCCCATTTGTGCTTGTTGTAAGTATACAAAACCCCTCCAATCACGGGAGCCATAAGTGCAATGGTATAAGCTTTTGTGATGTGTCCGGCAATGATGATGATTAAGTTATACGAACCAAAAGCAAAAGCAATACCGCCTGCTATGCTGAGCCAATGCGAAAATCCCATACTGCGTAGCAGCAGGAAAAATCCCAGCATATACAGAAACAGAATGGCAACGGTATGAAATGGCATACCCAGTCGCGAAAACCTGTTGAGATAGCTGAAAAGATTGGCCGACGAATCGGCCTTAATCTGGTAAGCAGGCATACCTCCAAACATGGAGTTGGTCCATTGAGCCTTTTCGCCGGTATTTTTTTCCAAATCGGCCAACTCTTTAGCCATACCAATGGCATGGGTATTGTCCATTTGAGGCAATTTGCGGCCTTCAAGAACAGGACTGAAATATGCAAAACTCAACACTACAAATAAAGCTATAGATGCCAGCCAGGGGCCAAAGGGTTTTAATTTTTCAATCATCGTATATATCTTTTAAAAATGGTCTTTCTAAGCAGCTGTTTAAATTTAAATATAAGATATTTAGAAGCGAAGCCTCGCGTAGTCCCGAGAATCGGGATAAGATGGATAGAGAAGATTTGTAAGTTTTTATAGATACCTTAGCATCTTTCCGAACTTACCGGCCCTCTGAAGGCTGGTCTTTCCGTCAAATAATCTTATCCCGAAACTCGGGATTCCGTAAACTTCAATTCTAATCATCTAAATAATAATTTCAATACTCTATCTGCTATCTATAAATCTAAATATCTTTACTAAGAAACAATAAAGCCTTAAACGGCTTGGAAAGATACAAAATGTATCGTGATATTTCTAAACATCTTTTTCTATCCTTTCAGGTGTTTGCCTGATAAACCAATGCCGTTGATTTTCTGAAAAAGGTCGAGGGCATACACATCGGTCATTCCCGAAATAAAATCGAGCACTGTTTGTATTTTCTGATGAACAGGGGCTTCATTGCTCACCCTGTACTGCTGTGGTATAAATGGCAGTAACAATCCCGAATAATAATCACCCGGATTCATTACAGCATTGGTAAATTCTTTTAGTAACGACCCCAGAATTTTAAAGCCTGCAATTTCAATTTCAACCACCGAGGGATGTTTGTAAATAGATCCAAAACCAGTATCTATACACTGTTTCATAGCCTGGGCCTCAGTGCCGGTAAGCTGTTTAATAAGCGAACCCTGAAAAGTACCGGCTAGTATATCGTCGTGGTTTTTTAAAAATTCCTGGCTGCACAACTCTACCAGCTTGCCAATAACACCAGCTCTTAAAAAAGCAATTTGTTCGTTGATATCGGTAACTTCTTTAAATACTTCATTAATTCGTTTAATTTGCTCTTTATCGTCAGAAACATCGAAAAAAGCCATTAAAAGGCTCCGGGTTTCATCGGTTGAAAGTATGCCCAGTTTGTGTGCATCTTCGATATCCATAATTTGATAGCAAATATCGTCGGCAGCTTCAACCAGGTAAACCAGTGGATGCCGATAAAAAACGCCCGGATTGCCGGGTTCTTCTTTTATGCCCAATTCGCGGGCAATATGATTAAATGCTTCCTTTTCACTCTGAAAAAAGCCATATTTTTTTCGCTGAGGCGTGCCCGACGCGTAAGGGTATTTAACTATGGATGCTATGGTGGTGTAGGTAAGCGCAAATCCACCCCGGCGGCGTCCGGAGAATTGGTGTATAAGCAGACGGAGGGCGTTGGCATTGCCTTCAAAATCGATAAAATCGTTCCAAATGGGGTAGTCGGTCACTTCGTCGCGGTATTGGCGGCCTTCACCATTTTTAAAAAAAAGGGAGATGGCCTTTTCGCCACTATGGCCAAATGGTGGGTTACCCATATCGTGAGCCAGACAGGCAGCTGCTGTAACTGCGCCCAGTTCGTTTATCAGGGGGGTTTTAACCTTGTCTTTAAGTTGTCGCGACACATTGTTGCCCAGAGAGCGTCCAACGCTGGCAACTTCGAGGCTATGGGTGAGTCTGTTGTGCACGAATATACTTCCCGGCAAAGGAAAAACCTGGGTTTTATCCTGCATGCGTCGGAAGGGCGATGAGAATATCAAGCGGTCGAAATCGCGCTGGAATTGAGTTCGGTCGTGATGACCGTCAGCGCGTTCTTCCTGCCCGGTTCGTTTGGTTGATAAAAGTTGTTCCCAGTTCATGAATTGTGGTTTAGTATATCGTGGTTCGATATTGTTTCATTTCCTTGGCCAAACGTTTGGCTCTTCCGTTGGTGTATCTGTCCAGAAGTTGCCAAAAACCAGGTCCGTGATTTTTTTCAACTGTGTGGCATAGTTCGTGTAGTACCACATAATCAATTAAATGCTCGGGCAAACGCATTAGGTGAAGATTGAAATTGATATTGTTCTGGACCGAACAACTTCCCCACCTCGATTTAAGGTTTTTGATAAAGAGTTTATTATAAAACAGACCGTGTTTGTGAGCAAAAGCATTTGTTTTTTGAGGTAAAATTCGTTTGGCTTCGAGTCTCATGGCTTCTTCAATGCCATAACGGATGGCATCCTGAATGGGCGTGTGAGTAACTGGCATATGCTCGGGATAATATGCTGTTAACAAGCCGTTTTTTAATTGCAAACGCACATCCTGGCGTTTTGCCTTTTGAACCACCAGCGAGAAACTTTTAGTTTGGAAAACGGTTTCTTCATTAAATATAGTATGGCTGCTTTCGCGTGCTTTTATTTTTGCCAGAGCATTATTGAGCCAGGGTTTCTTTTCTTCCACAAATTTTTGAGCTTTTTCGAACGAAAAACCGGGGGGAAACGATACCAGTACTCCCTCAAAAGGTTTTACACGTATAGACAACCGGCTACAGCGCCGATCGGGTTTGAACAGCACCGGGCCAATTCCATCAATGGTTAACAATGTCGGTGATTTTAATGACATCTGCTTGTTTCTGGTTTTACAAAGATAGAGGTTTTAAAATTTTGATACTATAAAGCCTGAGGTCTTGTATTTAATATGTGTATTAAATTGAAGATTTTTTCTATATTTAGTAAATGTTTTGAATTTAGATATAAGATTTTTAGACTTGCCAGTAGGCAAACAGGAGCGAGGCATCGCGTTTCAGACAAATCGGAACTGCACCTGTGGCTTTAGGTACCAAGAATCGGGATAAGATAGAGAAGATCTATAAGTTTTAATAGATGTCTTAGCATTTTATCTATCCGTCTAATAATCTTATATCAAACCATCTTACATATAATTTTAAACAGCAACTTTATTCTTTCAATAATAGCCCTTAACCATGACCATAACCTTGCGCAAAATTCTCCATCGTAGCCAAATACGAATAGGTATATTTTTTCAATATAATGAAGAAACCATTAAGAAAGTAAAGAACCTAGGAGCACGGTACAGCGTTACCAAGCGTTGTTGGCATATGAATTATACCAATGAGAATTACCAGCTTTTAAAGAATAATTTTTGTAATATTGTAATTGATAAAGCTGATATTTCGGATAATGCAGATTACTTGGTGGCCGGCCTCAAAAGCCGAGAAATTCCACCCATAGGATTAACACAAGGTTTACAAAAGAGTACCCAGGCCTTTAATCCGAAACGCTCTGAATCTCCTACCGGAGATACCAAACAGAGACATAAAGCGGTTGATAAACCGCTTGCCAAAAAAATAAATCTTACATTATACGACAATATTGGTAAATACTGGGTTTTTGGGCTTACTTACCACTCTGTGGTGAGCAGGGAATTACTTGCCGTTAAAGGAATATACTGGAACAATCAACATCAACTCTTTTTTGCGTTTAGGCACAAAGTAATAAAAGAGAAAGCAGAGAAAATTCTGCAATCGCCAGGCTTTTTCCCTGAAAATTATTGGGAGGACTCAGTTACAAATCACTCCGGGGTTATTGTTATTAAACCACACACCGACAGTAACTGGATGCAGATTTATTTGCCAAACAACTTTCACCTCATAGAAAAAATGAAGCGTTTTTCGATGGCAACCTATAGTAAAGCTTTAAACTGCTACCTGCTGCCGGCTTCCCCAAACATATACAAGGCTGTTTTACTTCATTTTGAGACAGAACGGATTCAGTTAAAAAAACATCTTCCAGAGGGGTATCTTAAGAAGGGAAATTTTCCAAACCGGAAACGCTTTTTGTTGGAAAAAGCACGATCGCAAGTTATGGATAATGTGCCTGAGAAAGGGAAAGAATTGATGGCCGATATGATTAATTCTCTGTTGGCTCATAATTACAGCGATGCCACCATACGAAATTATGGAAATGCATTTTTTAGATTTATACGAGATCATGATTATCAGGACCCTGCTAAAATTGAGTACAAACAAATAGTAAAATATTTGGGAGATTTAATGGCCAGGGGGTTGAGATCGGCGGTGGGACATAACCTTGTAAATGCACTGAATTATTATACAAGGCACGTGCTGAATAATATGGATAACACCTATACCCTGCCCAGGCCCAAAAGAGAGAAGCTCATTAGAACTGTTTTTACTCCTTTGGAATGTGCGTCAATTTTTGAAAGCATTGATAACCCAAAGCACAGGCTAATGTTAATGATTGCCTACGGCGCAGGGCTGAGGGTTAGTGAAGTAGTAAATTTGACATGGACCGATGTTTTGTTTGATGAACACAAAATACACATTAAAAATGCCAAAGGGAAAAAAGACCGGATGGTAATGCTTCCTTATTCAATAGTGAGGCTTATTGAGCATTATAGGGAATTATATCCGAAAAAGTATTATGTTTTTGAAGGACAAATACCCGGAACACCATATAGCCCCAATAGTGTTAGGCAAATTATGGCAAAAGCCATAATGAAAAGCGGATTAACCAAGAAAGGAAGTATTCATAATTTGCGGCACAGTTTTGCCACCCATTTACTGGATGCAGGTACAGACATAAGGTACGTTCAGCAATTGTTAGGACATAAAGACATAAAAACCACTATGATTTATTCACATTTAAGTCAACCCCTGATTAACAGGGTAAAAAGCCCCCTTGATAATTTAAAAATGAATGAAAACACTAATGAAAAAAACAATAAAAAGTGATATGTTTGTGTAGATATATACGAGTTACCTGCTATGTTAGAAAAACGACCGTGCAAATTGAAAACGACATAGTTTGAC
>CAZFTD010000038.1:0-23168 GCA_964521525.1 uncultured Marinilabiliaceae bacterium
GGGCTCCTTTTTCAGCGCCATGGCTATATTGGTGAGTTTTCCAACAGGCAATAACACTAATTTTCCTTCACGCGGTTTAAGCGCTGGCTCAATAATGAAATCAACGGCTGCGTAACCATCAAAATCCGGCTTATTTAATTGGCTTTCAATTTCATTGAAGGAACCCTGTGCGCCCGTATAAAGGGGAATTGCTCCCCAAACGCCACACAATTGCATCACCCTTTGGGCTTCGTTGTAATGCCATTCAACGTTGGAATATGTACTGTGTCCATCGGGGCTGCTTGTAGCATTGACAGTAACCCCCTCAACTATAAAATGATTGCCGCTAAACAACAGGTATGCCAAGGCAAATTGGTCGTCAACCTCGTTATTGGCATCGGTATCAAATATCACATGGATTTTTGCTTTATCTGCATTAATGGGTTGCCGACTACAATTTGCCAGAAAAAATAAAGGAAATGAAAAAATTAAAGCTAAGTAGAAGATTTTCATAAAATGAAATTGAATTGTTTCTAATAATTGTATTTCAAAATTAAATCGCTTTTTGACACAATGATTGGGGTTAAATCAAGGAACAATCCATCTAGTTTTTTATCATTCACCAGAATTTCTTTTACTGGACCTGAAAAAGGGTCCCCATTACTAATTAATATTAATTTTGAACCATTGTCTAATTTAAAAATTACTTTATCAAATAAGCAACCAGTAAGAATAAATTCGGCTTTTCCTGGTTTTAAAGGGTACATCCCTAATTTGAAAAACAGGTTCATGGCCGATGTAGCCCCCAGGTCATCATCGCCTGGTAGTCCATCGGGGGCATTCTTAAAAATTTTGGTAGAAACATATCGCACCAATTCCTGCGTTTTTTCAGGATTACCGGCATAAGTATAAACAAACGGGACTACAAAGCCGGGCTCATTACCTGGCCAATAATATGGGTCGTTTATAGGCCAGCCATCAATTAAAATCTTGCTGGTAAATTCGTTAAGTTTTGAAATTGTTTGTTCATAGCCACCCATTTTTTCAACCAGTTTATCCATATGTTGAGGAATGTTCCATGTGTATTGGGCAGAATTGCCTTCGTTAAATCCATTATCATCAGCCTTATCGAAAGGGAAAACCCATTTCCCATCGGCGTTTTTTCGCTGGAGGAAACCAATATCGGGATTAAATAAGTTAAAAATGTTCTCAGATCGCATCATAAATCGCTTGTAATTAACACTATCGCCAACTGCCAAACATATTTGGGCTATACCGTAATCGGCAATCGAATACTCAATGGTCTCGGATACGCTATAATTATGAGAACTCTTACTATTAGGGACATATCCGTATTTTATATATTCGTTACCATTACGGTATTTATTATCGGCAGTCCAAATCATGATATCCTTAATTTTTTCAAGTTCGATGTTCCTTGCACCCATCGCAAACAAATTGGCTATCAAAGGCAACGACTGATGCCCGTTCATAACAAAAGTTTCGTTATTGAAATACCCCCAGATGGTAAGGCCGGCAGGGTTACCTTGTATGGCATCCAAATAGAGCGATGTGATCATGTCGGAAGCACGGTCGGGAACCAAAAGTCCCTGCAAATAGGCAGTTGTCCGGTATGTGTCCCAAGTCGAAAAGTTCACATATTTATTTTGTCCGGACGGCATTTTATACACAGAATCGTTAAAGCCCCGATATTCGCCATTTACATCATTAAAGATATTGGGATGGAGCATGTTGCGATAAAGGGCGGTGTATGCTTGCACCTTAAGGTCGCGATGAGAAGATTCAATATGAACCTTACTAAACAATGCGTTCCATTTATTAGAAGTCTCTGTGCGAATTTCATCGAATGATTTGTTGCTTAATTCATGGATTAAGTTTTCAATTGCATTTTCAATACTCACAAACGAAATGGCAATTCTCATCTCAATTTGTCCGCCTTTTTTGGTATCAAAACCAATCCAGGCTGCAATGGAATCACCAATTGCAAAACTATTGCCATCATTTTTCAATTGGTTTTTCCATGTGCCGTGGCTTTTGATACGATGCGAAAATTCGGCGACAAAATAAACCGTGTAATCGTGCAAGCGTGGGTCTCTGTCGCAAAATCCCCCGCTGGTGGCCCAACCTGTAACCCTGTTGTTATCTGAATCGATACGAATTTCGGCCCCTGTTATTCCATTTGCACAATTGGTGGGTGCAAAAATCAATGAGGCCTCGCTGCCCATTGGATAATCAAAAAGTAAAATTGCCGAGCGATCCGAAGCAGTAATTCTCACATTTGTATTGTAGTCATCAAGTAGCACTTGATAGAATCCAGGTTCGCCCGCCTCATTATCGTGCGAAAATTTTGAAGCATAAGCCCTATGGTTGTATACCGGCGATTCTTTGATCTGCTTTGTAACCGGCATAACAGGTATGTCTAAGGCCCCATGACAGCCCCAACCGCTTACATGTGTCATGGAGAAAGCCCTAATGGAATCTTTTGCATAACTATAACCCGCCCGCGAAGTGTATATATCGATCACTTCATCGAATACATTGTTGGGGCCACAGCTTATCATGCCAAAGGGGGCCGTAGCTGCCGGAACTGTATTGCCTCGCTCAAGTGTGCCAATAAAGAGGTTGACATAATCAGCAGGCAATTCCTGTTTTTCGCCCCTATCGCAGCTCACTAAAAGGCAGTAGGCCATTAAAAGCAAATAAAACAATTTCAAATATATCAATTTCATTTTCATATAATTATAATTAATTATGATTTTAAAACAAGCCTATGCATACCATTAAGTATTTTTTTTTTTTGACATTGCCGATAAAAAACAAATTGCGCTATTCTGCCCCTTTGCGCATGATAATTTAATATAACCTTGCTATGATAATTAGCGAAAGCCCCACGATAAACAGAAGGAACATGGAAGCCAACAATCCGTTGACCCCTTTTGCCCCCTTGAACTCTTTCCATATGAAAACTCCCCAAAGAGCGGCAACTAGGGTAGCACCTTGCCCAAGACCATAAGATATTGCAAATCCGGCTTGTTCAGATGCAATTATATTAAAAGTCATACCCAAGCTCCAAATTGCCCCGCCAAGGATTCCTATTAAGTGAAGTTTTGCTGTTCCAAGCTTGAAGTAATCAGCATAAGTGACTCTTTGACCTGCCAAGGGTTTGTACATAAAAATGGTGTTCCAAAGAAAGTTGGAAACGAGCAAGCCAAGAGCAAACACCACCGATGCAGTATAAGGTGTAAGCTTTCCAGCCTCAGGATTTGCGAAATCGCCAACCATAGAAGCTGCAACAAAGCGATAGAAAAAGCCCATTAAGAATCCGGCCAACAAGGATATTAGGATTCCCTTTGTAGTTGATTTGCTTGTAGACGAAGGCAATTTTCGATAAGCAAAAGCATCCACAACTATAGCTATTGTAACCAAGGCTACACCAATAAACAGTAAAAAGGGGTTGCCAAGTGGTGTTGCCACATAATTTACAAGCACCCCTATAACAAGTGCCAAGCCGATACCAATTGGAAAAGCCACCGCCATGCCTGCAATGGCAATGGCTGCAACCAATAAAATATTGGCAATATTGAAAACTGCACCGCCCAAAAATGCAGAACCTAAGGCCGATATGTTAGCCTGTGAAACATCGTTGATAAAAGAACGGCCTTCGGTGCCTGTACTTCCCATTGTAAAAGCCAGCAGTAGCGACAACAGCAGGACACCAATGGAATAATCCCAATAGAAAAGCTGAAAAGGCCATCTATTGGTCGCCATTTTCTGGGTATTGGCCCATGAACCCCAACAAAGCATGGTTATAACAGTAAGCATTACAGCCCATTCATAAGAGTGAATTACCACCATAATAAAAGATTTTTTAAGAATTAATTTGCACAAACGTTTGTGCAAATATAATAAAAAAATAAATTTTATAGCTTTTTAACAGAAAAACGAGTGTTCATTTTTGTTGGAATTTTTAAAACCTCAATTAAAGAGTAATTCTGATCGCATATTTGTGTCATAAGAATCTCCACCGCTTTTCTACCAATTGCTTTTTTATCTTGTTCAATGGTAGTCATTGGGGTATTTAAATATGCCGAATAGGCTTGTTCATCAAACGAGACAAGAGATAAATTGTCAGGAATGCTACAATTTAATTCGGCAGCGGCTTTTAATACGCCCAATGCTATGCTGTTATTCAGGGCAAGTATAGCTGTAGGAGGCATCTTAAGGCGCAGTAAATGTATTGATTGATGATATCCATTGACGATGGAAAATTCGTTACCTACAACCAGACACTTGCAAAGATCAAGGTCATAGTCCTTAATAGCTTGGGTAAAACCCAAGACCCTGTCATTATTTGGATAACTATTTTGAAGCCCTTGTATGCATGCAATCGATTTATGCCCATTTTCAATGATATATTTGGTTGCGTTATAAGCAGCCTGATAATTATCAGAAGTTACAGTCGGGATCTGCGTCATTTTATCCCAACGGTCTATCAGCACTAATGGTAAGCCTTGTTTATAAGCATTAACAATATGAGAAAAGCTTGTACCAACTGGCGCAATAATAAGTCCATCAATTTTCCGGTTTTTGAAAAGCCTGATCATTTCTTCTTCCTGTGTTATATCATTGTTGCTATCGCCAATTACCACAGCATAACCATTTTCTCGGCAGTGGGATTCGGTAATTTTAATTAATTCGGCAAAAAACGGGTTAGAAATATCTGGAACAATAATACCTATAGTTTCGCTTTTGGAAAGCTTTAAACTTCTTGCAAATTGATTGGGAATATAATTTAAACGCTTTGCCGTTTCTTGAATTTTAATTTCCGTTTCTTTTTTAATGCGATATTGCTCAGATTTTCCATTTAAAACGCGAGATACTGTTGTTATTGAAAAGCCAAGAATTGAAGCAAGGTCTTTAATGGATATATTTGATTTGGTCATTTTTAATATTATATGCGAATTAAGAATTAATTATTGAACAAAAGCTTTGAGCAAGGGTTTAATCAGACAAATATATTATTCAATTAATAAAGGATCAACATGCATCATTTAATTATATCGGCCCATCCATCCGAAAAAAGCTTTAGCAACTATCTGGCTAATATACTATATGCTAAAAGTAAAGAATATGGATGGAACAGCTTATGGACCAACTTATACAAAGCTGATTTCAATCCGGTTTTATCACCATCTGACCTGCAATTGCTAAAAGATGGTGAAACGCCTTTAGATATTTACAGCGAACAACAAAAAATTGTCAAAGCCGACATTATTTCAATAATATATCCATTATGGTGGGCCACCTTTCCGGCATTACTTAAAGGGTATATCGACAGGGTTTTAACCAATGGTTTTGCTTACACATATGGGGAAAGCGGGGCAACCGGACTTCTGACCGATAAAAAAGTGATTATCCATACCACCATGGGCAATACGGTAGAAGAATATGAACAAAAGGGCTTAATTGATGCTTTTAAAAGAAGTCAGGGTGAAGAGGTTTTTGGATTTTGTGGGATGGAAATTTTAGGGCATAATTTTTATCCTCAAATTACCATTGCCGATGAACCGCAAAGAAATAAATATATTGAAAAAGCTTTAGAAATGTATCAACCTTTATGGCTAAAATCGGCCATTAAGAAAATGGCAATTTGATAACACGTCAAAATTGGTAAATTTGAACCTGAAAACATGAATAGCATGGAACAGGTTGATGTTTACACAACAATTTCAGAACCAGCAAAAGGCATTTATAAAGAGAAAGGAAGCAAGTTTCTGGCTTTTGGTTATCCGGTAATGGAAGAGGAACAGATAAAGCATCATATTCAGGAATTAAAACAAAAGTACTACGATGCCCGTCACCATTGCTATGCCTGGCAATTGGGTTTGGATGATAATCATTACCGGGTTAACGACGACGGCGAACCATCCGGTACTGCGGGAAAACCCATTCATGGACAAATCCGGTCGCACGGTGTAACCAACCTGCTTATAGTGGTGGTGCGCTATTTTGGAGGCACTAAACTTGGTACCAGTGGATTAATTAACGCTTACAAATGTGCCACGGCCGATGTTTTGGCCAACGCCAAAATGGTTGAAAAAACCATTAATAACCATTACAAAGTTCAGTTCTCTTATGCGGTTATGAATGATGTAATGAGAGTTATTAAAGAAGAAGAGCCTGATATAATCAACCAACAATTTGACATCAATTGTTTGATGCAATTATGTGTACGTCAATCTAAAAGCGGTTTTCTTATTGCAAAACTTGAAAAAATTGAGAGTGTATCAATAGATTTTATTTTTACCAGATAGGAGGTTGAAGTAAGAATCTAAGAGATTGTTTTAATTTTTAGACAAAAGACAAAAGATCTTAAGACACGTGTTCCGGTTCATCGGAAATAGCCATAAAATGTTTAAAACAAGTCAAATAGCTAAACAATCTTGTTTGCCTGCCTGTCGGCAGACAGGTCTCCTTTTTTATTGAGTCTAATCCCGATGAACCGGAATACGTGTCTAAACTTCTAATAGTCTTTAATAAAACCCGAAAACTAATTTTAACCAGTAAAATTAACCCACCCTGTTTGGTTTTCCTGGTTATTGAACCCTCAATTATTATTTGTTAAAACGGACGATGACTTTTCAATTGGTGGAAAACTGAAAAAGAGGTCTCTCCACTTCGAATATTAACGGTAAATTCTTCGGTGGTTGAATTACCAACACCATCCTGACGAAGTGATATCTGATGTTGTCCTGCAGGTAAAGATACCCTTGTGTAGGATATGGAGTAGGGAAGCGATTGCCAGTTACGGGTATCAGCTTTCTCGGTAAAGGCATTAATCAGGCTAACAATGGTTCCAAGATTTTGATTTTCTCTACGGGTAGCCTGTTCCATGGCTTGTTTGGCTACCAACCTTAGAATGCTGTTGCCAATTTCGCGTAACATACGATCTTTCAAACATTGAAAAGCAATGGCATTAATATCTTGGGCCAATTCAAGTGGAAATACGCCGGCTGGAGTATTTAAAACAGACTGTTGGTAAACCGGTTTTCGTTCCAGATAACGCGGAAAGGCCACACGTACCACCGATAGGTTCTTAAACGCCGATTGCTCATTTTGAGAACGACCGCTTAGGTTAATGGGAAAGATTATACCCATTTCATCATTTCCAAATGCTAAAACACCATTTCGAACCCCCATGTTGGTGAATCCAAGACTCCATTCCGATTTAACAGGGCCAAGTCCGTTCATCCAAATATAAACCAAATCTCCATTACCGATTGAGTCAACAGGAGCCTGCATTCCAAATTTATCTTCATAAAAGCGCAATTCGCTCATAAAACCCATTCTACGGGCCGAGTTCATCAAATCGAGCTTTAATTGGTTGGGTACACCAACATTAAATAAATTGGAATAATCGTTTTCGTAAACATCAAGGGCATTGCGATAAGCAATAAAAGCATTGTTATAATCGCCGGCTGCCTGATAAACAATGCCCATCAGGTTATGGGCAAAAGCATCGCGGGCATATTTGTTTTTATTATCCTTGTATTGGTCGTTTATTTCCTGAAGTCTGATGTTAATTCGCCGGCATTCTACCAGAGCACCCTCAAAGTTTCTTAACGCAATAAAATTAAGGGCTTTGTAGTAGTGAATTAAAATGGTTTCAAAGTCTTCCGGCCTATAAGGTTTGGCCATTGGATTGGTTATCAGGGCAAGAGCTTCACTTCCGAATTGTTTCCGATAATCTTCAACATAGAAATCAGCTTTATCGAAGAATTGATTACTCTCTTCGTGGCGGCCCAACATAAACAAAACCATGCCGCGGTTCATAAAATAAAGTACCCGGTGATTGTTTTCGGCCCACTTTTTATCATTTTCAAGCTGTTTGTTTGCTCTATCGAACTGACCAAGGGCAATTTGAGTTTGTATGGTTTCAGTTCGTTGATAAAATGTGGCACAACCAGCCATTATCAGCAATATCAAAACCAGTCCAATCCCAAGCTTTGCCCTGAAGCGAAAAAATGAAAGACGAGAAAACAAGGCCATTTTTAAGTTCAATATAATTATCAAACAAGACCGGCTAAAAACCGGTCTTGCAATTATTTATAGAATTACTAATACTAATTGCGAATGAATTTGCGAATTCTCTTATCACCAATCCACACCACTTCGTTGGTTTCAAGGTTGCTTAATTCGAGGTTCACCTGATAATAAACCACACGTTCTTTTTTATAGGTATCAACAATTGAGTTGATGTCGCCATTCAGCATAAAATCGGCGCCTAATTCTTTTCCCCACTGTTTGGCAGTCTCCAATGAGGCAAATTCTTGTTGGGCAGCTCTTTCACGGCGCAATTCTTCGCGTTTGTCGCCAGCCTGAACTAAACGAACTCGGCCACTGTTTATAAAGGCTCTTTCAACATCCTTTGTAAAAGTTTCAGCGCTAATATGCTCATGCGATTTATTATAAACCAATCCAACAATTACTGTTGGACGCTCACCATTGTTTTTCCGCGAATAATCGGTTAACCAGGCACCACCCAGAATTTGTTCAACCATAGCATTGGCAGTCATCCGCGAATCAGAATCGTTCCATCTGCCACTTAAATCGATGGTTTCTTCGGTACCAATGCGTTGTACTTTACGGGTTGCACATGAGTTAAACATTATACCGATGGCAATTACAAAAATAAAAATCAGGTATTTCATAGTTTAATAGTTTTTAAATTGCTTCCGAAAGAAACCCGCATGATGGATTTTCCATCGAATCAAATGTTAACGAATCATGCTCGTTATATTAATGTAGAGATTAAGTTAATGCATTATATGTTATTGATAATTATATTATTAATTTCAATTAACAAATCAAAAAAATAATTCTTTTCTATATTGCTCCCCGCTAAATTCTGAAAAATTAATATTCAAAACTTATGCCATAACTTGTTGACTATTTAATGGCTAATCAAGAATATCTGATGATTTAAAAAGTCCGTCAGTTGCAAAAGAATAATAGTTAATTATCAACAGTTTGCAAATCACCTAAATAATGAACGATTTCATTGGTAAGTGAAGCCAACGATTTTTCGTGCATTTCCAGCATAAAATCAAGGCAATCGCTATAAAGTCCATATTGCCCTACTTTAAGACTGGCTTGCGACAGCCTTGCCATGTAGTGAACCGGGAAATGGTAATTCTGGCTTAAAACCATAAGTATATCTGGTTTCCATGATAAAAATTTGGTAATAGTCTCAGATGCAGGTTGCATGAAAAAACTGAAATCTTCATCGGAAACAAACGAATAGTTTTTATCTCCAATATATGAATAGTCTTTCTTTTTTCCTTTAAGATAGCCAATTACACCAACTTTTGTAACTGTGGGAGAGAGGCTTTTAACCAATTCTTTAACAAGTTTGAAGTCGCCATCACTGTTCACTTCAAAAATAATTCCCACCGAATTGGCTTTGCGAAGGTTTACAGCTTTTACATCCCGATGGATTAGCCGGGCTTTATTCTCCATCAGTTTAGAGCCTATTTTTATCTGCAGTGCTTTAATGATTCCTATTTCCATGGTTTTCAATTACAAACTGCCAATTTTCTTTAATTTTAAAATCGAAATATAAGGAGTTGTTTTTAATTTTCAATCATTCTAAAGAATTCATCTTCTGATATTATTGGAATGCCTAGTTTTTGGGCCTGTTCCAACTTGGCAGGCCCCATATTGTCACCTGCCAAAACAAAGTTGGTTTTAGCTGAAATGGATGAAACGTTTTTTCCACCGTGCAATTCAACCAAGCTTTTTATTTCATCGCGCGACCGCGAAAAAACACCACTAACCACAATTGATTTACCTTTCAACTTGTTGGTATTACCAACCACAGGGCTATTTTCCACTTCAAATTTTAGTCCAAATGATTTGAGTTCTTGCAAAAGCTTTAAGTTTTGCTGATTTTCAAAAAAAGCAAGGATGCTGGCAGCAATTTTCTCTCCAATTTCATCAACAGCCATTAGTTCTTCAAACGATGCTTTTGATAAATTATCGATAGATTTCATAGCCTGAGCCAGCTTTTTTGCCACTGTTTCGCCCACAAACCGTATGCCCAGTGCAAATAAAACCCTTGGGAAAGGAGTATTCTTTGAGTTGGCAATACTTTGAACAATATTTTGGGCCGATTTCTCACCCAATCGTTCGAGTGGAGCCAGTTGAGCAGTGGTTAGCCGATATAAGTCTGAAACCTGCTTAACAAGCCCTTTTTCGTAAAGCAAATTAACCGTTTCACTACCCAAACCATCAATATTCATAGCTTTTCGGCTAATAAAATGCTCTATCTTTCCTTTAATCTGAGGCGGACAACCGGTAGCGTTGGGGCAATAATGAGCAGCTTCACCCTCAATACGTTGCAAGGCATAGCCACATTCAGGACAATGACTTATGAAAACAACCGGTTGGCTGTTCTCTTGGCGGGCGTTTAAATCAACCCCGGTAATTTTTGGAATTATTTCTCCACCTTTCTCTACAGCCACCAAATCGTTAAGGTGCAGGTTGAGTCCTGCAATAATATCGGCATTGTGCAACGATGCCCGTTTAACCGTTGTGCCAGCCAACTGAACCGGTTGTAAGTTAGCTACCGGTGTAACGGCACCGGTGCGTCCAACCTGAAAATCGACCGAAAGTAAACGTGTGTAAGCTTCTTCGGCTTTAAATTTATAGGCAATGGCCCAACGAGGCGATTTTGCTGTATAACCAAGTTCTTCCCGCTCATCCAGATTATCAACTTTCACAACGACGCCATCGGTATCAAATGGAAGGTCTTTTCTTTTGGCATCCCAAAGGGTAATAAATGCCCAAATTTCGTCGAATGAATGGCATAGCTTTACCTCATTGGCAATTTTAAGGCCCCATGAACGCGCCTTTTCAAGGTTGGCGAAATGGCTTCTGGTTGGCAGGTTTTCGCCCAGTAGCCAATACAAAAAACAATCGAGCGGTCGCTTAGCCACCAGGGCGCTGTTTTGCAGTTTAATTGAGCCGGCAGCAGCATTTCTGGGATTGGCAAATGGTACGTCGCCAGCTTCAATGCGCTCTCGGTTAATTTTTTCAAAACCTGAAAGTGGCATAAAAATCTCACCTCTCACTTCAAATCTTTGGGGATAATCGCCTTGGAGTTTTAAAGGTATACTTTTAATGGTTTTAATATTGGTCGTAACATCATCACCAACAACGCCATCGCCCCGGGTTAACCCCTGAACCAGTTGGCCGTTTTCGTACATCAACGAAATAGCTGTGCCATCGTATTTAAGCTCGCACACATAGGCAACAGGCCGTTGAATAAGCTTTTCAACCCGGTTGCAAAAATCGCGCAATTCACCTTCAGAATAAGTATTACCCAGCGACAACATTGGATAAGTATGCGGCACCTGTTTAAAATCCAGATTAACATCGCTACCCACCCTGATTGAAGGACTGTTGGCATCGAAATATTCAGGGTATTCCTTTTCCAGCCTGATTAATTCCTCCATTTTCAGGTCGAAATCGAAATCAGATATTTCAGGCTGGTTTAATATATAGTAACAATAGTTATGATGATGCAATTCTTCGCGAAGCTCAAGAATTCTTTGCCTGACAGTGAAATCATCCATTGATTGTAACATAAGGGGTTAAAACACAAAAGTACTATTTTAACCCAACCTCTACAATCTTAGACACTGCATAAATTTATTTTCAGATAATATTAAAGACTAATAGAAGTTAAGACGACAGACAGATAGACCTACCTACCGGCAGGCAGGCGTGCCCCGGTTCTCGGGACTCCGTTGCTCTTCGAATCTTATGTCTAATGTCTAAAAAAATTAAGCTATAACTTTAAACGGTTTAGCCAGAGGTTTCTTTTGCATCATTTTTAGCTTTATTTCTTTGGAAAAGGCCTAAAAACCAATCTTTCAGGTTGCCCATGAGTGGTGAAAGCATTTCATTAAAAATAAATGGCATTAACCGCATGGGATTCAGCATCATGTCCATTTCCATCAGGCGCAAGTCTATTTTTCGTTTCGAGAGTTTAACCTCGTAGTACATGCGCATTTTTTCAGCTTCAAGCGCCTTAAAAGAGTCAATATGGTGGTATTTATTTCTATTCTTCATGGTCGTCGAAATTAGGGAAAAACAAATGGATATAATTCTTAATGATTGGCTTTTCCACCAATTGATGGCGCATGGCATAAAAAACTATTGCAACAACCAGATACAGCATTGCAACCGCTAAAAACCCAAGTGTATTTGACTCCAGCAACGACCCAAGAAAAAAGGCCATTGCCAACGAGAGAAAAGTAAGGGCAAAAAACAGAAGATACAAAACACCCATTTTTACAGCAAAACCTGCAGTTATTTTTGATAGTTTCTCAACTACATGTAATTTCACAAGGTCAATTCTGTTTTCAACATATTCTTTAAACTCTTCTTTCATTTCCGAAAGGTTTTCTTTAAAATCATCCTGCATCATAATGATACTTTATAGGGTTTTACATGAATTACAGAGTCAATTAAACAGATTATCAGGCTAAATACTAACATATTTAAGGACATAAAACCTCCTTTTATCGGAAAATTAATAAACATAGCCACAAACCTCAGAATAGGTAATGGTTTGTGGCTTATTTTAACCGTTCCGCAAAGGCCGGTTATCAATTGTTGTTTAGAAAAAAAATTGCTTAATGTCATTGCTTGGCAGCCATTCTGGCCTCGTGAGATTTTCTGTATTCCTGAACCAAATGTTCAATACGCGCTTCAATTTCCTGAATTTTTCGTTTGATGTCCTCTTTGAGTTCTCCACCTTTTTCTTTCAGTTTATCGCGCATCTTAACCAATTCTTCTTCCAGCTCGTGGATTTTGGCTTTAATTTGCCGGCGGGTATCTTCTCCTTTTTGCGGAGCGTAAAGCAATGCAATGGTTGCACCAATGGCAGCTCCTGCAAGTAATCCTCCAATAAAATAGCCTGCATTTTTCATAACCATTAAGTTTAAAATGTTCAACATTATCTCTTAAATATAGCCATTATTCATGGTTTTGTCAATTATTAATTGAGTTATAACGGATGTTCAATTTTAGGGAAAATAAATAATAACAATGGTTTTTGGTCGTTTATTAAAAAACATTAAATAATGGAAATAAGTTTAAATAAACAATGAAGTAATAGGGTTTATATATCTGGTATTCATTATTATAAACTGTTTATATTGTTTTATTCATATTCCATTGCTTTAAGCCCATGTAGTTTCCGCGTTTTTTAATTAAAACGTATCTTTACCAATAGAATAAAACAGTTCTTTATGGATGCTAAAAAACCAGAAATAACCCCTGAAGAAAACCGGCAAATTCTTGATGCCTATCGAAGTCTGCTCAGAGCCAGTAGAGCCATACTTAAATGGGACGATATTAAGCAAATCCGTAAAGCCATTCAATTAACACTGGCAAACGTAGGTCTTGAACATCGTCCCAACGGATTACTATCGGTGGTGCATTCGTTATCGGTAGGGCGCATTTGCGTGGAAGAAATTGGGTTGGGGCGTACTTCTCTTATTTGTGCTTTATTGTACGATACTGTAAGGATTTCAGGTACATCCATTGAAGAAATCAATAAACAATTCGGACCTCAGGTGGCCAATATAATGGATGGTTTGGTTAAAGTTTTCGATTTATACCAGCGAAATACCTCCATCCAGTCAGAAAACTTCAGAAAACTGCTTTTAACATTTGCCCAGGATGTGCGGGTTATACTCATCATAATAGCTGATAGGTTATTTACCATGCGTACTCTGGATAAATACGACGAAGAAAGTCAAATAAAGATATCTTCCGAAGTATCCTATTTATATGCGCCCATGGCTCACCGTCTGGGTTTATATTCCATAAAATCGGAAATGGAAGATTTGGTAATGAAGTTTACCAATCGTGATATGTACAAATTTATTGCCCGCAAACTCAATGAAACCAAGAGAGCACGTGATAAATACATTCATGAGTTTATTGAACCTTTAAAAACCGAACTCGAAAAGCAGAATCTGAAATTTGATATTAAAGGACGCACCAAATCCATCCATTCCATCTACAATAAGATGAAAAAACAAGGGGTGGAGTTTGAACAGGTTTACGATTTGTTTGCCATTAGAGTAATTTTAGACAGTGAACCCAAAAATGAGAAGTCGGATTGCTGGAAAGTTTATTCGGTTGTGGCTGATAAATACCAACCAAATCCCAGCCGTATGCGCGACTGGTTATCTATACCCAAGAGCAATGGTTACGAGTCGTTGCATTCAACCGTACTTGGCCCGGGAGGCAAATGGGTGGAAGTTCAAATTCGTACCCGAAGGATGGACGAAATTGCCGAACGGGGATTGGCTGCTCACTGGAAATACAAGGGAGTGAAAGGCGATCAGGGTATGGATTCCTGGTTGTCGAACATAAGAGAAATACTTGAAAATCCAGAAGTTAACGCTGTTGACTTTATCGATGACTTTAAGTTGAATCTTTACGATGAAGAGGTTTTCATTTTTACTCCGAAAGGAGAATTGAAAAGGCTGCCCAAAGGAGCAACTGTTCTTGATTTTGCTTTTGATATTCATTCCGAAGTAGGTAAGAAATGTTCAGGAGCACTTGTAAATCAAAAACATGTGCAGATAAAACATGTACTGAGCAATGGCGACCAGGTGGAAATTATTACAACATCAAATCAGGAACCAAAGCAAGATTGGCTCAATATTGTAGTTACATCGAGGGCCAAAACCAAGCTTAAACAGGCGTTGAGAGAAATTCAGTACAAAGAGTCGGAAATCGGACGTGAAACGCTTATCAGGCGATTGAAAAACTGGAAGCTAGATCTCAACGACCAGATTACGGGGTTACTGGTTAAGCATTTCAAATATAAATCGGTACACGACTTTTTTCGCGATATAGCCATCGAAAAACTGGATGTTGTTGCCATAAAAGAGTATTTAATTCAGCTTGGTAAAAAAGATCAGGAAAAAGATTTGGTTGAACAACAAAGCATCAGAAGTGCCGGGAATTATGTATCATCGGCCGATGAAGAGGATATTTCAGGAACTGATGTTTTGCAGATTGACCGCAATCTGACCAATGTTGATTATACGCTTGCCAAATGCTGTAACCCCATCTTCGGGGATGAAATATTTGGTTTTGTCTCTGTTTCGGGAGGGATTCGAATACATCGCGAGAATTGTCCCAATGCTGAAGAAATACGTACCAAATACAGTTATAGAATTGTAAAAGCCCGCTGGACAGGCGAAGCCGGAGGCAATTATCTGGCTGCTATTAAAGTTATTGGGGAGGATGATATTGGAATTGTGAGCAATATTTCTCAAATTATTTCTAAAGAGTTGCATTTAAAGGTAAGATCAATCTCTGTCGACAGCAAAGAAGGTTTATTTGAAGGAACAGTTACGGTATTTGTTAATAACAAACAGATATTAAGCACTCTAATAAAAAAAGTTAAAGGAGTCAAAGGAGTCCTCTCGGTATCGAGAATTGATTCAATTTAAGGTAAAGTTGTTTTTGATATTGTTTTTTCGTAATTTAAAGGTTAAGTAAAACTAATAAAAACAGCGCCATGGAAGATAAAATTGTAACACTGGCAACTCATACCTATCATCACGCGCAAATCCTTCAAAATCTTTTGGAGGCCGAAGGTATTGAGTGTTTTCTGCAAAACGTTAATCTGATTCAAGGCGCAGTAACTACAGGCGTAAAAGTTCGCATCAAAGAGGAGGATTTACCCAAAGCCTTGAAAATTGTAGAAAATGTGGAGCTACCAGCCTCGGAAAAGCAACTGACCGATAAGAAAGTTGGCCGGCCGGCCAAACCCAAAGTTTTACTGCCCATCGATTTTAGCGATTATTCTGATAAAGCCAGCGATGTGGCACTTGATTGGGCGATTAAGCTTCAGGCTGAAATTACCATATTTCATGTCTATTTCAACCCGGTTATCAATACTTTGCCATTTTCCGAGGCTTATGTGTATGATGCCAGTTTGGATGAAATGGTTACCGATATGGAAACCCAGGCCGAATCTGACATGAAAAAATTTCTTGAAAATTTTAAGAATAAACGAATTAAAGCCGGTGGCGACAAGATCATTGTAAAGCATAAAATGGTCAGGGGAGTGGCCGAAGAAGAAATCCTCCGTTTCAGTGAAGAATACCAGCCTACTGTTATTATTATGGGCACCCGGGGTAAAGACCGGAAAGCAGCTGATTTAATTGGAAGTGTAACAGCCGAAGTTATAGAAATGGCTCGCTACCCGGTTTTAGCAGTTCCGGAAGATTATGAATATAAAGGAATTGATAAAATACGACACATATTGTATGCTACCAATTTTGATGACGTTGATTTTCTGGCATTAGATAAATTGGAGAAACTGGTGAATCCGTTAAATGTTAAAATTTACTTTGTACATGTTGGCCCTCAGGAAGATAGCAAGTGGGATAAAATTAAACTTAAGGCCATGAAAAGTCACGTGGAGAAGAAGTTTCCCGATTCAGGTGTGGAGTGCGATTTAATTGAAAATGAAGATTTCTGGGTGGGTTTGGAAGGATATATCCAGAAAAAAAGGATTGACATCATCAGCCTCACCGCCCGACGGCGAAACCTGATAGCCCGCCTGGTAAACCCCAGCATCGGGAAAAAAATGTTGTTTCATACCAATACCCCAATACTTGTATTTCACGCTTAATTACTATCTTAGTAAAAATTAGACGTGTTCAATGGGGGAGCTTATCACCAGCTTTAAATCTTCAGTTCTCGGAGTTATCTTTTTCTTCGGGGGTTTATGGTTTTGCAGTGTTGCAGCTCAAAACAGGTATTTGGTTTTCGGAAAGGCATCGGTAACTGAAGGCACTATTGCCGGTTTAGATGCCCAGCTTAAAACAGGCAATAGTGCCTCTTCCTTGCAGGTTAACGATAAAGGCGAATTTAAATGTGAACTAAACTGGAACCAGGATTATCTCTTTGTTTTCAGTAAAAAGGGATACATTGCCAAATCTATCCGTTTTTCAACCGAAGTGCCGGCCAATGTTAACCGAAGCACCATTGAACCTTATATGTTGCTGGTAGAACTATCGCCTGTAATGGCAAATGTTGATACAGCTTTTTTCGAAAATCCTGTAGGATTTATCAGGTTTGATGCTTCCCTTAACGATTTTGATTTTGACCGTGACTATTCTCTTAAAGTAAAATACTCCAACCCGGTACAAAAAAAACTTAACAACCAGCAAGTAATTCAAAAAAAGGAGAATCCAATACTTACTAAAAACAATAAAACTACGGCCTCCAATCAACCGGCAAGCGCTGAATATAGTGAGCCCAAAAAAATCGTTAATAAGCCCAAAACACTGTATGCGCCAGATTTTCCGCCATTGCTCAACGAATATCCACCCGGCGTAACTCGTGAAGAGTTTTTCGTTCCAGGTCGGCAGGTGACTAGAGTGGTGCTCAACGAAAATCGCTATCTTAAAGTATTACTTAAAGTTAAGCACGATTGGGGCGTTACCTTTTATTTTATTAATGAAGCTCCCGACTATTACAGAGGGATTTCCAGAGAAACTTTTATTAAATTGGCAGGCGGAGAGTAGATGGTTAATTAAACTAAATTAAACAAGCATAGGAATGAGTTATATTCGTGGGTTTGCAAGCGATAACAATGCAGGTGTTTTGCCTGAAGTATTAGATGCAATAAATAATGTAAATAATGGTCATTGTGTTGGTTATGGTGGCGATAAGCATACACTTGAAACCATCGAGCTATTTAAATCCGTATTTGGGGTACCGTTAGATATGTTTTTTGTTTATAACGGAACCGGCGCCAATGTGGTAGCATTACAGACCATGACCCGGTCGTTTAATTCAATTATTTGTGCCGAAACTGCGCATATCAATGTGGATGAATGTGGTGCACCTGAAAAACATACAGGCTGCAAGGTGTTGAGTTTAGCTACCCCCGATGGTAAACTAACTCCGGATTTAATAAGAAAACATTTACATGGATTTGGATTCGAGCATCATGCTCAACCTGGTGTAGTCTCCATTACTCAGAGTACCGAAATGGGTACTGTTTATACGTTGGACGAGCTTAAAGTGCTTTGTGATTTTGTTCATGAACAAGGATTGCTGGTACATATGGATGGCGCACGCATTTCCAATGCGGCAGCGGCTTTAAACTGCTCTCTGGCCGATACAACCTGCCATGTGGGAGTGGATGTACTCTCGTTTGGTGGAACCAAAAACGGACTTATGTTTGGCGAAGCTGTGATTTTCTTCAATAAGGCTTTAGCTGCTCAAACCCCTTATATTCGCAAACAAACCGCACAATTACACTCAAAAATGCGTTTTATTGCTGCCCAGTTTTCTGCTTTTTTGCATGATGAATTGTGGCGAAAGCACGCGCTTCATGCCAATAAAATGGCCCAAATATTAGCTGAAGAAGCATCTCGTGTTCCTGGTGTTACCATTACTCAAAAAGTTGAAGCAAACGGCGTTTTTGCCATCATTCCCAAACAGTGGATAGCCCGCTTGCAACAAGAGTTTTTCTTTTATATCTGGGATGAATCAAAGTCGGAAGTACGCTGGATGACCTCGTTTGATACCACAATTGAGGATATCAGGTTATTTGCAGAACTGCTGCACAAAATATCTAAATAGGATAATTGGCTATTAACTATTCTCATAATAAATAACCATTTGGTTCTTAAGCCATGACAGAAGAAACCAACAACAACGAGTTATCCGAAAAGCGAAAAATATTCCATAGTGTGGTATTTCCGTTATTTTTGTTGTTTCTGATGTTTTCGGTCAGACTTATAGAATCACTTGAATTGTTTAACTTTTATTGGCTGGGCATTAAACCTTTAGCCTTAGAGGGCATTCCCGGAATTTTAACGATGCCTTTTAAACATGCCGATTGGGGACACTTTTTCAATAATGCACCATCATTTTTAGTTTTGAGCGTGGCCTTGTTTTATTTCTATCGGCCAATTGGTTATAAAGTATTCTTTACCATATATTTTCTTGCTGGTTTTTGGCTTTGGCTTTTGGCTCGCGATGCATGGCATGTTGGAGCCAGCGGATTAATTTACGGTTTGGCTTCTTTCTTATTTATTAGTGGTATCAATCGCCGGCATATACCTTTAATGGCCATTTCAATGCTGGTGGTATTCCTTTATGGCAGTATGGTTTGGGGAATTTTTCCAATGCCACAATTTAAAAACCATTCATGGGAAGGGCATTACTGGGGTATGCTGGCAGGCATTGTAGCCGCTATCATTTATAAAAATGATGGACCGCAAAAACCTAAACATCAATGGGACGAGACTGAGGAGTTAAACGATGAAGAGCCTTACTGGCAAAATACTTCCGATGAAAAATCCTGAAAATGGGTTCATTCATTTAATTTATTTTCATTGGCGTCCGGAAAAAAAGAATTAATCCAGAATCTTGAGTTTAGATTCCTCTCTTCGTTCGGAATGACAGCTACTTAGGTTCTGACTGGGTGGGGTTAGTGACGGCCTTGCCGTCACTAACCCCACCCAAAGCAAAAACCCACAAAGGCCTTGTCATTTCGACCAAAGGGAGAAATCTCAAAATTTTTACCGGACAACAATGATTTATTTTATATTTTTTTTGAACCACATTAAATCTTGCTTGTTTTTTCACTAAATAAAAGATGGCGTGATTCCCCGGCCAAAGTGGTCATGGCTGATTTCTCAAGCTGGGGGACACGCCATTTATTGTTTCAAAGATGGGAATTTTATTTTATTTATTAGGCATAGTGTTTCACCATTCAAAAATCTTTTGTCATCTTTACAATCGAAAATTAGTCAATGAAAAACCGGGTTGAAATAGGATATCTGACCATTATTGGTTTATCGCTGACAGTGGTATTAACGGTTTGTAAAGAAAATAAACCGTTTAAAACTGCTTCGGTCATCAACCAAACGCTTGTTAAATCTCAGCGTCTGCAAGTGGTTCCTCTATCTTTAGCCGATATTTTAAACAATGGGTTATTGGTTTCGTCAAAAGGCACTTGCTTTTTATTTGCCGACAGCCATTTTTTTACCAATTCCTTTCTCATTAACAAAACCGGAGATTTAAACTGGCAATTGGTTAATAATTATTTACCTGGCATTCAATGGAGTCAACCTGTTTTTTCAATTATCACCAAGCCGGGCCAACACCTTATAAGCTACATTTCTGAGTATACCCTTAATTCAAATTTCCATAAGGATGCCCCTTCAAAAGATCTTATAACCGATTCTCAGACATTGGCCTTACTGTTGTCTTTAAAGCTTACAACAAAATATGGGCATGATTTTACGAATGTTCAGCGCTGCATTTTTCTAATTACTCCAACAAGGGCAGGCCCCTCACTGATTTAATTTTCAGTTTAATTAAGTTTATTAATTACCATTTGTTCATAACGTTATACATCAACTTAACATGTTGTTGTATGATAGTATTTACAAAGCAAAAAAAATATTATGGGAGCCATAGATAGCATTCTTACCAAATTTTTTGGAAATAAATCAACAAGGGATTTAAAAACACTTACGCCTTTTGTGGATAAAATAAAAGCAGTTTACCCTCAAATTAAAGAGCTGAATCACGACGAACTGAGAAACCGCTCGGCTGCACTTAAAGCCAGAATTGTTGGTTCAGTTGAGGAGGAAAAAAACAGAATTCAATCCCTGAAAACAAAAATTGAAACTGACAATCCGAGCATTGATGAGCGTGAGAAGATTTATTCGGAAATCGACAAGCTTGAAAAAGAAATAAGCGAAAAGCTTGAAGTTGCCTTAAATGAAGCGCTGCCAGAAGCATTTTCCATTATTAAAGAAACTGCCCGACGGTTGACAGAATCTGAAACCATTGAGGTTACAGCCAACGATTTCGACCGGGAATTGGCAGCAACTCACGATTTTGTTGAAATTAACGGTAACAAGGCTATTTATAAAAAATCGTGGATGGCCGGCGGTAATACCATTAAATGGGAAATGGTTCACTACGATGTTCAGCTAATTGGTGGCGTTGTTCTACATCAGGGTAAAATTGCTGAAATGGCTACCGGTGAAGGAAAAACATTGGTGGCTACGTTGCCTGTATTTCTAAATGCTTTAACCGGAAGGGGAGTTCACGTGGTAACCGTGAACGATTACCTGGCAAAACGTGACTCTGAATGGATGGGCCCTTTGTACATGTTTCATGGTTTAAGTGTTGATTGTATTGATAAACATCAACCCAACTCAGCCGCCCGACGTAAAGCTTACCAGGCCGATATTACTTTTGGTACCAATAACGAATTTGGGTTCGACTATTTGCGCGATAATATGGCTGTTTCGCCCGACGATTTGGTGCAAAGAAGTCATAATTATGCTATTGTTGACGAGGTTGATTCTGTTTTAATTGACGATGCCCGTACACCTCTGATTATTTCTGGTCCCATTCCCAAGGGCGATGACCAGCTTTTTCTGGAATTGCGCCCTAAAGTTGAAAAACTAGTTGAGGCCCAACGAAATCTGGTAAGCCGATATTTGGCCGATGCAAAAGCCAAATTGAAATCGGACGACCAGAAGGAACAGGAAGAAGGCGCTCTGCTTTTATTGCGAGCTTTTAAAGGCATGCCCAAAAATAAGCCACTGATTAAATTCCTGAGCGAACAGGGAATGAAAGCCCGAATGCTCAAAACAGAAAACTTCTACATGCAGGAAAACAACAAGAACATGCATGTGGTAACCGACCCGCTCTTTTTCGTGATTGATGAAAAAACCAACTCGGTTGAAATGACCGATAAAGGTATAGACCTGATTACAGATTCATCAGACGATGCACAATTTTTTGTACTGCCCGATATTGGTACCGAAATTGCCAAACTTGAGAGTTCAGGATTAAGTGAAGAGCAAAAGCTTCATAAAAAAGACGAACTTCTGCAGAACTACTCTGTAAAATCGGAACGTGTTCACACCATTAACCAATTGCTCAAGGCTTACGTTATGTTCGAGAAAGACGTAGAATACGTTGTTATCGATAATAAAGTAAAAATTGTTGATGAGCAAACCGGTCGTATTATGGAAGGGCGTCGTTATTCAGATGGATTACACCAGGCCATTGAAGCCAAGGAAAGAGTAAAAGTTGAAGCCGCCACACAAACCTATGCTACCATAACCCTTCAGAACTATTTCCGGATGTACAAAAAACTGGCAGGTATGACCGGTACTGCCGAAACGGAAGCAGGAGAACTCTGGGACATCTACAAACTCGATGTGGTGGTAATTCCTACCAATAAGCCTATTGTGCGGAAAGATATGGATGATAAGGTGTACAAAACCAAACGCGAAAAGTATAATGCCGTAATTGATGAAATTGTGATGTTGGTTGAGCAGGGGCGGCCTGTTTTGGTAGGTACAACTTCAGTCGAAGTCTCTGAGTTATTAAGCAGAATGCTTAAGCTCCGTGGAATTAAACACAATGTACTGAACGCCAAACTGCACCAACGCGAAGCCGATATTGTTGCCGACGCCGGAAACAGAGGTGTGGTTACCATTGCCACCAACATGGCCGGTCGTGGTACCGACATTAAACTAACCCCCGAAGTAAGGGCAGCCGGTGGTTTGGCTATTATTGGTACTGAACGGCACGAATCGCGCCGTGTTGACCGCCAGTTACGCGGTCGGGCAGGTCGTCAGGGCGACCCGGGTTCATCACAATTCTTCGTTTCATTGGAAGACGACCTGATGCGTTTGTTTGGGTCAGACCGTTTGGTTAAGTATATGGACCGACTTGGTGTGCCAGATGGTGAAATGATTCAGCACAAAATGATTACCAACTCCATCGAAAGAGCACAGAAAAAAGTTGAAGAAAATAACTTTGGAATTCGTAAGCGCCTTTTGGAGTACGATGATGTAATGAACTCACAGCGCGAGGTTATTTACACCAAGCGTCGTCATGCCTTATTTGGAGAAAGAATTCAGGTTGATATCTCCAACATGATGTTCGATACAGTTGAGTCGATTGTAAATGAGAATCAACAGTCGGGCGATTTTGAGAACTTTAGAATGGAGTTGATTCGCGTGTTCTCAAGCGATGTTCCTTTTAAGGAAGATGAATTCCTGAAAGGA
>CAZFTD010000039.1:0-23095 GCA_964521525.1 uncultured Marinilabiliaceae bacterium
CATATTCTGTCAGGTTTGAAATTCTTCAATTTGCAGCCAAGATTAAAATACCATCAATTTCAATTTTTTAGAGTTTATCTCGGCCTTTATTGTACTATTTGCGGTAATAGACATTCTGGGTTCCATCCCCATTATTATTGATATCAGAAACAAAGGTGCCAAAATAAATGCCTTGCAGGCATCAACCATTTCAATAATAATACTGATTGCTTTTCTATTTGTTGGTGAGGCACTTCTAGGTTTGTTTGGTGTTGATATTTCATCGTTCGCCATTGCAGGCTCGTTTGTTCTGCTTATTATGTCGCTCGAAATGATTCTTGGTGTAGAGTTTTTCAAACACGACTCGCCCGGTGGTGCTACCATTGTTCCCATTGCGTTCCCGTTAATTGCAGGAGCCGGTTCGTTTACAACTTTGCTGGCGTTGCGTTCGGAGTTTGATGTTATTAATATTATCCTGGCACTGTTTGTAAATATTGTCATTGTTTTCTTTGTTTTAAATTACACGCACCGTATCGAAAAATTTATTGGAGCCGGTGGCATTTATGTGTTAAAGAAATTTTTTGGAATTATATTACTGGCTATGGCCATCAGACTATTTATGTCGAACTTTGCAGCCCTGTTAACCGACTTTCTTCCAAAAGTTAAAGGTTTATGAGTGCAGCCAAATTCTATGTAGTTTGGACAGGCCGTGCGCCCGGCATTTATACCAGCTGGGACGAATGCCGCAAACAGGTTGAAGGTTTTGAAGGCGCCCGTTATAAATCCTATAAAACTCAGGAAGAGGCTATAGCTGCTTTTGGTAAAAAAGCACCTGATTTATTTGCCAGTGCTCGTAAAAAAGAGCCAACAAAAACTGGCGTCCCTATTTCCAACAGTCTTTCTGTTGATGCTGCCTGTAGCGGTAATCCTGGTGTTATGGAATATCGGGGTGTGCATGTTTTAACCAAAGAAGTATGGTTTCATCAGAAATTTGAAATCGGCACTAACAATATCGGTGAATTTTTAGCCATTGTTCACGGCCTGGCCGAACTTAACCGACGAAAAATTAACATTCCGGTGTACACCGACTCTCAAACCGCGCTTTCGTGGATAAGGAAAAAGAAATGCGCCACCAAACTCCCTGAAACAGAAAAAACGGCCGAGCTATTCAACATAATCAGAAGGGCCGAGCAATGGCTATTAACCAATACCTGGAATCAACCTTTACTGAAATGGGATACTGAAAATTGGGGTGAAATACCCGCCGATTTTGGACGCAAATAAGCTTAAGGAAGTTAATCGTAAAAAGGTAGAAGGCAGAAGTTTTTGTTCAAAGTTGGCGCCCCACCCTCAGCGTTTTTGGTAGCTAAAAACCTTTGTCTATTTACTGTTGACCTGCAACGATTATTAATTGGATGTGACAATGGGAAAACTAAAGCGAATTCTGGTACCCTGCCCCATTCCAACCTGAGATTTATCTTCTACTTTAACACCCGAAATCACATAATCCTGTGATGGTTGTAATTTCGACCATACCTTATTCCCGGCAATGGGAATTCCCGTACCCTTCAATCGTTCTTCTAACTGACGGTTTTTAATATTCAAGCCTGACGAACCGTTATCTTCTATGGTCACCTCCAACTTATCGCCTCTGCGCATAAAAGCAATATTGAAACAAGGATTTTCCTGATCGTTCAGGAGCCCATTGGTTATTGCATTTTCAATAAAAGGTTTTGTAACCATAAAAGGAACCAGTATGTTTCCCTCATCGGTTTTTAAATTCGATTCAATATTAAAGCCAATATCTTTACTGAAGCGTTGTTGTTGAACCAGAAAATAAGCGTGCAAAAAATCGATTTCCTGACTAAGTGGAATCAACCCTTTCCCGGTGTTTTCGAATATCTTTCGTAATAATGCTGCTACATTGCTTAAATGGTCCAGAGCCAGCTCGTTATTGCCGCTGATGATATGGCCCTGCAACGACGACAACATACTGAAAACAAAATGAGTATCCATTTGCGACTGAATAAACTTTTGTCCAAATGCCTGTTGGTGAACTAGTTTAACAGCCCTATTCCGACGAATTAACAGATAAACGGTAATGATGGTTGCCAATACAACTATTAAAATTAAAACTGCCCAGTAAATCCTTTCTCGAATTTGAGCTTTGTAGTTTTGCAATTCACGTTGAGCTAGTTGCCGTTCGAGTTCCTGGTTAAGAATGCCTTGTTTATAAACCGGGTTTTCTTTTAAAAATGAATCGCGTAAGGCTTGGTACTGCTCGTGGGTTTTAAGTGCATCTTCGAAAAGGCCGGCGTTTTTATATCCTAAGTATAAAGAATAAAGGTTCGTGAGTATTAAATCTGTACTTTCTATCTGGTTAGCCAATTCTTGCGCTTTTTTATATAAAAAAATGGCTTGCTGGTGTTCATTTTTAGCGGCATATAAATCGCCTAGTAAAATATAGGCACTCACCTCTCCGGTTTTATCTCCGGCGGCCTTCATTAGTACCAAGGCGCGTTCCAAAATATTGCCAGCCTCATCAAAATTTCTCTGTCGAATCATTAAGGCACCAATATTACACAGAACAGTTGCCTCTTTCATAGGTAAATTTCGCTTACTATAAATATCCAGAGCCTTTAGATAGTGGCTTTCAGCCTTTTGAAACTCATTTTGAACTGCAAAAATGGCGGCCAGATTATTATAGGTTCCTGCTGCCTCCTCCCATTCGTTCAAATCAAGAAAAATATCCAGGGCTTTATCATAAAATTCCAGCGCCTTGTTTATCTGGCCAGCCTGCTCAAACATCATAGCCATATTCTGGTACGACTGTGCTATCCCCTTTTCATTATCAAGCTTTAGTTCTATGGATAAAGATTGTGTGAAGGCATTAAGGGCATTGTCAAACTGCCCAAGGTAGTAAAAAACAAGTCCCAGATTATTCCAGGCAGAAGCCAACCTGACAGAATCCCCGGAAGCAGCAAAACAATCTGTTGACTTCTTGTAAAAACCAATAGCTTCGGACCAATTTTGCTTATAGTAAGCGGCCTCACCCTGATAATAATTTCCAATGGCTTCGGCATAAATATCCTTTCCTGAGTATCGAAGCAGGAGTTTCCTAGCTAAAGAATCGGCCAAAAATGGATTCTCCTCCAGACATTCAAGTATGGAATTTTCGAAAGCACTTATAGTTTCATGATTAGAAGAATAGAGAGAATGGTGAGGCGGATTCAAACCAAAAGATTTGAAAAAAACAAACATCAGAGAAACCTGCAAGCAAATAAGCCTCAAACTCATAAACCGGGGTAGAATTCTTAATTAATTCAATCACAATGGCAAATTTAATTTTTTTTAATTTAAAAAGCCAATTGAATATTCATTCAGGTTCACTCAAGCTTTCCCTTGAGCAATTACATTCTTTGTACAATAAAAAAGCCACTCCGAAATTAACTCCGAAATGGCTTTTTAAAACTAACCCGGGTATTGTTTCCTCTATTACTCAACGTAAGTAAACTCAGCTTTTAATTCTGCAATTTGTACCACAAATTCTCCGGGTTCAGTTACCCTTTTGTTTTGTGCGTTTATAAAAGAAACATCTTCGGGGGTTAAGCTGAAGCTCACTGTTTGCTCTTCTCCCGGCTTAAGATTGATTTTCTCAAATCCTCGCAAGCGCTTAACATCGGGTGTAACTGATGCAAATAAGTCGGTGGTGTATAGCAATACAGTTTCTTTGCCTTCCATATTACCGGTATTTTTCACCTTTACATTGATTTCAAGTTTCCCGTTTTTTTGCAGCTTATCAGAACTCAATGTCAGATTGCTATACTCAAATGTGGTATAGCTTAATCCAAAACCAAACGGGTACTGATTTGAACCGGCAACCAAAACTTTGACATTCTTTTTTAATGGCAGAATGTTTCCTTCGTTTTTCAACAATGTAACCGATTCCGCTGCTGTTTGGTAAGCAGCCTGCTCAAACTCTTCGCTTCCAAACAAAGGATAATCATTGTAATGGGTTACAGGGCGTTCAAACAAGCCCAGTTTGAATTTCACATTTAAAATGCGGCGAACGGCATCGTCAATACGCGATATGGGCACCTCTCCCTCGTTCACCAACTCAACAAGGTAATTGCAAAAATCGAAATTGTACGGAATCATCGACATATCAATACCTGCATTAATGGCCAGTTTTACAGCTTCCTTCTGCGATTGGGCTACTTTATCGCGTTCGTGAAGGTTTTCAATATCCTTCCAATCGGTAACCACCAAACCGGTAAAACCAAGTTCTTCTTTCAGAAGTTTTGTTAAGAGTTCGTAACTTGCGTGAACCGGAACACCATTGATAATTCCCGAATTCACCATAACCGTATGGGCACCGGCATCAATGGCAGCTTTAAAGGCGGGCAAATGGCGCTCGCGCAGTTCAATTTCCGGAATAAGCGCCGGCGTGCGGTCTTTCCCCGACACCGGAACCGAATATCCCAGGTAATGTTTCAAACAGGAAGCCACACGGGTAGGATCGGAAATATCGTTATTGTCGCCTTCGTACCCTTTAACAAGTTCAATACCGAGTTGGCTGGTTAAATACACATCTTCTCCAAACGTTTCCCACATACGCGGAAATCTTGGGTCGCGTCCAATTTTGAAGAAGCGGGATTTGATGGTGATGGTGACATGCCGACGACGCCCTTGTTTCCTGTGATTGAGGCCGCTGCTCTAAGCCAAAGAATAATTAACTGGCTTATTGGAAATAATCCCAACGATGAACAAGCCAGACAGACATGGCAAAGCCAGCCGCGTTTATCGGCCAAGCAAATAAGTTCAAAAGCCAATCTTCTGAGACTTACCCAACAACCAAATCGGTTTTACCATAAAAACTGCCAAAAACTATAAATGCAGTGTGTTTTTTCAGGTTGATTTAAAAGATTTGGCTATCACCTTTGCTCAAAACAACCTCTCTTATTCCGTTGAACCCTCATTGGAAGAGCCGCCGCTTTTGTTGATATGACCATCAGTCAAACCGGATTGCAGGTTTCGAGGTCTTAAAACAACTCTTTCATAATTAGAGGTGTTGCGCCACACATGCTTAAAACATATTTTCGGGAAGCTTCGCCAGCCAGATTTAACTCCTTGTTGGATTCTGGATTCCATAAAAATTCCATAATCCGGTTAAAATCGTGTTGCGATTCAATGGCGAATCCCCCACCAACCTCTATCAAATCAAGAGCTTCCTTAAACTTTTTATGATTGGGGCCAAAAATTACCGGCACCCCATAAGTGGCAGCTTCCAGAGTATTATGGATGCCTTTCCCAAAACCACCACCAATGTATGCAACACTTCCATATCGGTAAATGGCCGATAACAGCCCAATAGTGTCAATTATCAAAACCCTGCATTCGTTAAACGTAGTACTATCTTTTTTCGAAAATCTTCCAACCGACACTTTAAACCGTTGTTCCAATTGGGAGATATGCGACTCATGAACCTCGTGGGGCGCAATAATCAACTTTACATCATCTCCGGCATTGTTGATGTACTCAGCCAGAATAGCTTCATCGGCCGGCCAGGAACTTCCGGCTACCAAAACTTTTCCATGGGCAGCAAAATCCTTAACCTCCGGAACTTCGGCAGCCGATTGTGCAATGGCCGTAACCCGATCGAAACGTGTGTCGCCTGCTACCACATAGTTTTTTAAACCAATTAGCTCCAACAATTGAGCTGATTTCTGATCCTGCACATAAAAACGCGATACCGCTTTTAATATTGAACGGTACCAGCCGCCATACCATTTAAAAAACACCTGATTCTGTCGGAAAATGGTTGAGATGCTGTAAACCGGAATTTCCAACTTCTTTAAGCACTTATAATAATGGTACCAGAATTCGTACTTAACAAAAAATGCCATGGAGGGATTGATGGCCATAATAAACCGTTTGGCATTCGATGGCGTGTCGGCAGGTAAATACACCACCAAATCGGCCATATTGTAGTTTTTCCTGATTTCGTACCCCGATGGAGAAAAGAACGTTAACGCAATTTTATACGCCGGAAACTGAGCTTTGATGGCTTCGATCAATGGCCGCCCTTGTTCAAACTCCCCAAGCGAAGCACAATGCACCCAAATAATTTTGCCCGATGCCTGAAACAGTTTCAACTTTTGCCATGTTTCGCGGCGACCAATCAGCAGTTGTTTAGCCTTTACATTAAAAGGCGCTGCAATTCGCAGCAGGAAACTGAAAAACACTATTCCAAAATTGTATAACAATTGCATGGTTCCATTTTTTACATGGATGCAAAGGTAGCATAACACTTATAAATAAACCCAATTAAATATCATTAAAAAAGAAGACAGGAGAAAGGAAAATCGATGACAGGACAAGGGAGGCCGGAGGAGGAAGAAGGGAGACAGGAGGATGGAAACCGAAAAAAGAAGACAGGTTTGTTTGCATTAATATTTTATTATTGAGCTTAAATATGATTCACTATTTTTAATGTATCAGACTTACGGGCTTATAGTTGATTGTCCGTAGCGAACATAAATCGCTTAATATCTGATAATTGCTATCATCTTGCATCTAAAATTCTTAAAATCTAACAATCTATTATTTTTTAAGAGTGTTTAAGAAAAAGATATTATCAGCCACACAATTATTTTTGTATCTTTGTTAACTCATATTAAAACCCTATAAACTAAATAAATATGTCGAAAATTGACAGTTTTAATTTTTCCGGTAAAAAGGCCATTGTTCGCGTGGACTTTAACGTTCCTTTCAATGAGAAATTTGAAATTACCGACGACACTCGCATCAGAGCTGCTGTTCCTACCATTCAGAAAATTCTGAAAGACGGTGGTGCAGCCATTATCATGTCGCACCTTGGGCGTCCTAAGGGTAAATTTAATGCCGATTTTTCGCTGAAACACATTCAGTCACACCTGGCTAAAACTCTGGGTGTAGATGTGATTTTTGCAGGCGACTGTGTTGGCGCTGAAGTTAAAGCCAAAGCCGAAGCATTAAAACCCGGTCAGGTTTTGTTACTCGAGAATCTTCGTTTCTATCTGGAAGAAGAAGGAAAACCAAAACTTGCAGAGGATGCTTCTGAGGAAGAAACAAAAAAAGCAAAGGCTGAAATGAAGGAAAAACAAAAAACCTTCTCCAAAGAATTGGCCAGTCTGGCTGATGTTTATGTGAACGATGCTTTTGGTACTGCTCACAGGGCTCATGCCTCTACTGCTATTATTGCCGATTATTTCGACAACGATCATAAAATGTTTGGCTACCTTATTGAGAGCGAACTTGGCAGCCTGATAAAAGTACTTGAAAAACCCAAACGTCCGTTTACAGCCATCATGGGTGGAGCAAAAGTTTCTTCAAAAATCACCATTATCGAAAACCTGCTCGATAAAGTTGACAACCTGATTTTGGGTGGTGGTATGACTTATACCTTTATTAAAGCCCATGGCGGTGAAGTTGGTGATTCTATTTGCGAGCCCGAGTTCCTTGATTTAGCCAAAAATATTGAAGCTAAAGCTGCCGAAAAAGGCGTTAAACTGTATATTGCTACCGATGTGGTTGCTGCTGATGCATTTGATAATAACGCAAAAACCAAAATAACAGCATCTGATGCAATTCCTGCCGGCTGGCAAGGTTTGGATGCTGGGCCTGAAACCATTAAAACGTTTACCCAGGTAATTGAAAACTCCGGAACCATTTTATGGAACGGTCCTGTGGGTGTATTTGAAATGGACTCCTTTGCCAAAGGATCTAGGGCTGTTGCCGACGCCATTGTTGCCGCTACTAAAAAAGGTGCCTTCTCGCTGATTGGTGGTGGCGACTCTGTTGCCTGTATTAACAAATTCGGTTTGGCCGAAGAAGTTTCATACATTTCAACTGCCGGTGGTGCACTGCTTGAATATCTGGAAGGAAAAGTATTACCCGGCATTAAAGCCATTCAGGGATAATAGTTTCAACTTTATTTTCACAAAAAACCCGGAGCTTATGCCGGGTTTTTTTGTTTTATAAAACTATTCCACTTGGCGTTTAATTAAACGTTACGTTCTCGCTGATATGCTCTCTGATTAAATCGCTGATTTTCGCTGTACCTTCTGCGGTTTCTGCGTATTATTCTGCGAAAATCTGCGAGAACCTCAGCCTTGTATAATTTAACATACACTTTAAGTGCTCCATAAAAACCATCTATTGCACCCTTTTTTAAAGCCCTGATTGCTTTATAAGACAATTAATCCGATAATTTTTCCAGAAACCAATTAACATCTCTATCAGGGGCAATGGCAACAAACTGAGGGCTACGCATTTCAGAACTGTTGTATTCTGGCGCTATTTGTTCGGGCCACTTAGCCATATACCCGCCTGATGCCAATACTATGGCGTGACCTGCTGCTATATCCCATTCCATAATTGAATCCATACGCGGATAAATATCGGCTTCTCCGGTAGCTATTTTGCAAAACTTAAGAGAACTGCCGGCCTGAACAAATACCAGGTTATTGTCAATTTTATTAAGCCGGTTTATAAACGCTCTGGTTGATTGGCTTAAATGACTTTTACTGGCAACTACCGTTAAGCCTGAACGATTAAAAAAAAGTGGTAAACGATTTCCTTTATCTGGCATTAATGCATCCATGGTAACATCAGAATCAATTTGCTCCCACACCCATGCTCCTGCTCCAACTATGCCCGCATACATGGTTTTTAAAACAGGGGCATAAATTACGCCCCATATGGGATTTCCATTCTCCATTAAAGCAATATTAACGGTAAACTCGCCATTGCGTTTAACAAACTCTCTGGTTCCATCCAGTGGGTCTACCAGCCAGTAGCGTTTCCACTGGTGCCGGTGCTTCCATATTTCAGGGTCTCCTTCTTCGCTAATAACAGGATAGCCCAATTTTGAAAGCTCCTCAACTAAAAAATGGTGGCTTAGCATATCAGCTCTGGTTAAGGGCGAATCATCGGCTTTTAATGTTATGTCAGGCCGATGACTTTTATACACATCCATTATAAGTTTCCCTGCATAAACTGCCAATTCCAGAGTTTTAATAAATGTTTCGGGGATGTTCATAATTGAATATTTTTAGGCTGAATAAGCCATCGGGCGCGCGATTGGGGTAACAATTTCTGATTTTGCAGGTCAATTTGCTCTAATACAACCAAACCCGAAAATAAACCCGGTTTTAACATTCCAAAAACATTGGCCATACCAAGTTTTTCAGCCCCTTCAACAGTGGCTGTAAAAAGCAACTCTTCGAGCGATAGGTTGGAATCTTTTCCTGAAACATCCTTCATTCGCTCAAAAATGGGCACCGATGAGTTTTCGCAACCGAGAACAGATGAGCGTGATGATTCGCGTTTTGGTGATTCAACAACAAAAGGCGGATAGACCCGTGATGAAGTCTCTTTACTCAACTTGTTGTGGCAACCAATCAGAACTGTTCCTCCAACAAGATGACGATTCAAATTTCTTTTATCATCGAACAGATTGTGGCAATCAATACATGCATCAACCAAACCGGGAATTAAAATGCCCCCATGAAATTCAAGTGATGGTTGTTCCTTAAATCCATCCGGATAAACTGAAACGGAAACAATTTCGCCGTTATTGGTTATTTCAACAACCGGCCATTTACCAAGAGTTCCATCAGGTAAAAAGGCATAATGCGATGAAAAACGCCTAAAAGCCTTCATAAAATAGATTATTGAATAGCCTCTTCAAGTTGCAGGGCTCTCTTCGGAATTTCGTTGAGAAGACTGTCCCGAACAACTACCAGACTTATATTATCAATTTCAACAGATGACTTTATAAGAGAATCCTGCAATAATAAAAAACCATGTATTTCAATTGGCTTAACATCTTTTCTGAGTCCAAGATTCAGTACAGCGCCCTTTTTCTGAAACGAATGGGGAACATCCTGATAAACAGTGTCAGCAGTACTATCAGCATAAAAAGCCGAAAGCATCATCCGAGGTGAACGGCTCTCATCCTCCTTTAAAAACTTATAATAAGCCGTCAGCCTCAAATCACCATCAATCAAAAACGTATCGGTAACATAACGGAATGGAACACGTTTATCAATGGTAGCGGTTGGATAAATAACCATGGACGTTTCACCTGTCCATAAGTTTGATGGTCGCTTTCTTAATTCTTCCTGTCTTTTTCTTTCCTGTTCGCGCTCTCTTTCAAGGGCAATGCGCACTTCGGCTTCTCGTTTACTGAGTATTACAATGGCCCGGTCGTACACATACTGGTATATTTCCGGGTTATCCACATACCATCTCCGAATGGTATCAAACTGTTCCGAGGTAAGCCCATATTTTTCAAGAACACTTCGGTAGTACCCTGGCTGATTTCCACCGGGTGCATACGAGTAATTATTACCGTAATTCATAGCACTTTCAACCAAATGAAGTTCAGCTACAATTTCAGCCATTTTATCAGGCTTAGGAAAGCCTTTGGGAACACGATATTTTTTACACCCCGGAAATACCAGAAGCGAAATAATAATCAATGCCAGTATAAAACGTATTCCTTTCACGTGTCGACTTTTATTTAAATTTAAAGTTCAGGGATATTATTTAGCCTCCTAAGTTTACAGGAATTTTATAATTTAAAAAAAATCAAAGCTTATTAAACCTGTAAATTTTGCAAATATAGTTTCAATTAATCATTGGCCATCCCCCCTTAATACTGTTCGAATGGTTTTTAAAAATATAATAAAATCGAGTTTTAATGACCAGTTATCAATGTACTGCATGTCCATTTTCATCCACTCTTCGAAAGGAATGGAGTTCCGACCTGAAACCTGCCAGATACAGGTAATGCCGGGTTTCATCGACAAGCGGCGTAACTGCCAGCGTTCATACTGCTTAACCTCTTCGGGAATAGGCGGGCGTGGCCCTACTACTGACATTTCACCCATTAATACATTAAAAAACTGAGGTAATTCATCAAGACTGGTTTTTCTTAAAAAACGACCAACTTTAGTTATCCGCGGATCGTTTGATATTTTAAAAACAGGACCATCCATTTCATTTTGTTCTTCCAGTTGACACTTTAAATCCTCTGCGTTTGCAACCATGGTTCTGAACTTATACACCAAAAACCTTCTCCCTCTGAGGCCAACTCTTTTTTGTTTAAACAGTACAGGCCCTTTGGAATCGAACTTAATAGCCAAAGCTATTGCCAGAAATAAAGGAGATAAAAAAATTAACACAAGCAAAGAAAAAATCACATCAAAAGCCCTCTTTATTTTTACCTCCAAATAGTTAAACGATTTACTCGAAACAGTGAGCAAAGGTAAGGTGTCGAAATAATGTAGATGGGTTTTATTAGCCAACATATTAAAAAACGGTGAGTACATTCTGAAAACAACGCCCATTTCGGAACATATGGCCACAAGGTTTTGCACCTCGTTTTGGGCGGTGGTTTCTTTTAATAAAATAACTTCATCGATGGCTTTATCTCTTAATAACTGCTCTACATTTGAATTTTCAGGTAAAATTGGTATCCTGTCATCAAATTCTATATTGGTTGATTGTGGTGCTATATGTGCCACAATTCTATATCCCCATTCAGGATGTTGTATAATTCTCTTTAAAAACGACTTGGCGGTTTGATCACCGATAACAAGAATATTTAATGAATTAAAACCCTTTTTTCTCGATGTTTTTAGATAGCGATATACAATGACTTTTAATAAAAATGTAATAAGAATGTCGATTATTACAAATAATAGTAACGCTTTAATCCCAAAATGAAACAACCCAAACAAATAAATAAAAATTGCAAGAAGAGTAGTCCCAAATACTGCCATCCCAATACAATTAAACAACACGGCAGAATAAGGTCGGGAACGTAAAATTGAATTGACTCCCAGTCCCTTATCTAACAAATACCAAATAATAATAATAAGGAGGTTTAAAATTATATAATCTTTATCATTATTCCACCATAAACTGCCAACTTCAAGATAATAAACAGCACTCATGCTTAGCACAGCAACCACAATATCGGCGATGGCTAAAAAATTGCTGACAACGTTATCTTTTTCCCTCAACATTTTCAACTTATATTATTTCACTATAAATAATTTGATACAGCAGCAAAGTTAATTAAAATAGCACCCAATTTCTTCCTGATCTTCCAAAACCTTTCGGTTAAAAGAACAATTACATTAAAAGCAATCAGGCAAAAATTAGATTTGTTATTCACCGATTAAGGATATGAATCATAGATTCCGTTACAGACTTTTTTTTGACAAAGTTGGCTGTAATAAAAAATGTACCTCCAAACCTTAATTCCAACCAAGGGTCTGATTATACGCGCAATATCCCAGCTAAGGCCATTCATAAATAATCACTGACCTTGATTTGTCCTTTTTATATCATATTAGATGTAAATTATAACCATTAGTTGCTTTAATCAGAAAAAAAATATTGTCCCCGTCTTAACGCAATAAGTCCTGCAAGGTGGTTATAAAAAGCTAATGTTAATAACTTTCCATTTTTTGGAATTTATCAGTAAGTTTCGATGAATTGAAGTGTTAAAATATATTTAAACCGTATTGTATATAATAAATACTCAAGACAATAAAAACTTCCAACAAATGGAACAAAAAAAATACTTATATTTTATAAACTTTTCTTTTTGGAAAACTTTTCACTATTTTCAAAAACTATTTCGAGCTGATTTTCTTTTACTTAGGCTTTAATTTTGGAAAACTTTTTAATACTGTTGATAAAATAAATTTGCCAAAAGGAACAACCTTTTCTATCTTGCATTCACGAAAATTTCTAAACAGAACAATATTAACCTTCATCTTAACAGAGGATTAAAAAAGTCATCATGGAAGTACAAGAATTGCACAAGAGTTCCGAAGCAGGTACCGAAAAAATTTACACCAACGAAGAAGCATTTCAGGCTGCTTTAAAATATTTTAAAGGCGATGAGCTGGCTGCCCGCGTTTGGGTAAATAAATATGCTTTAAAGGATTCAGACGGAAACTTATATGAATTAACACCGGATGACATGCACTGGCGACTTGTTCGTGAGATTTCCAGAATTGAAAAAAGGTACCCGAACCCAATGCCCGAAGAAAAAATATTTGAGCTTTTCCGAAATTTCACATACATCATTCCTCAGGGAGGCCCTATGGCCGGAATCGGCAACGATTTTCAAATAGCATCTCTTTCAAACTGCTTTGTTATTGGCGATAATGGGCCATCCGATTCTTATGGTGGCATTATGAAAACCGACCAGGAACAAGTGCAATTAATGAAGCGGCGCGGAGGCGTTGGGCACGATTTGTCACACATCAGACCCAAAGGTTCGCCTGTTAAAAACTCCGCACTTACTTCAACAGGCATTGTTCCTTTTATGGAGCGCTTTTCAAACTCAACCCGCGAAGTTGCTCAGGACGGGCGCCGGGGCGCTTTAATGCTAAGCGTTTCTATTAAGCACCCCGACTCAGAGAAGTTCATCGATGCCAAAATGGAACAGGGAAAAATTACCGGTGCTAACGTTTCTGTTAAGATTGATGATGATTTTATGCGCTCGGTGGTTGAAGAAAAACCCTACATTCAACAATACCCGGTTGACTCATACAGCCCTAAATACCGAAAAGAAATTGACGCACAGGCCCTTTGGTCTAAGATTGTTCACAATGCATGGAAATCAGCCGAACCGGGAATTCTTTTCTGGGATACCATTATTCGTGAGTCGGTACCCGATTGCTATGCCGATTTAGGTTACCGTACCGTTAGCACCAACCCATGTGGTGAAATCCCGCTTTGCCCATACGATAGTTGTCGACTAATTGCTGTTAACCTCTATTCATACGTTGAAAACCCATTTAAAACCAATGCAAAATTCAATTTCGAGCTTTTCAGAGAACATGTGGGTTATGCACAGCGCATCATGGACGACATCATTGATTTGGAGCTTGAGAAGATTGATGCTATTGTAAGAAAAATTGATAACGACCCCGAAACCGATGAAGTTAAACGTGTAGAACGTAACCTGTGGATGAACATTCGTCGCAAAGCCACCGAAGGCCGGCGTACCGGTGTGGGCATTACTGGGGAGGGCGACATGCTTGCGGCGCTCGGATTACGATATGGAAGCGATATCGCCATCGATTTCTCTGCCGAAGTGCATAAAAACCTTGCAATAGCAGCCTACAGCACATCAGTTGATCTGGCTGCCGAACGAGGCGCTTTCCCTATTTACAGCACCGAAAGAGAAAAAAACAATCCGTTTATTCAACGCTTAAAGAATGCCGATCCGGCGATGTATGAAAAAATGTCGCGCGTGGGACGTCGTAATATTGCCTTATTAACCATTGCCCCCACCGGAACCACCAGCTTAATGACGCAAACCACCAGTGGCATTGAGCCGGTATTTCTTCCGGTTTACAAGCGCCGCAGAAAGGTGAATCCAAACGACCCAATGGTTCGAGTTGACTTTATTGACGAAGTTGGCGACAGCTGGGAAGAATACATTGTTTTCCATCACAAATTTTTAACATGGATGGAAGTCAATGGTTTTGACACTACCAAAAATTACACTCAGGAAGAACTTGACGCTTTAGTTGAACAGTCGCCTTACTACAAGGCTACTTCCAACGATGTAGACTGGATGAGCAAAGTACGCATGCAAGGCGAGATCCAAAAATGGGTCGACCACTCCATCAGCGTAACCATAAACCTCCCAAATTCCGCAACCGAAGAGTTGGTTGGCCAACTTTATGTTGAAGCATGGAAAAGCGGATGCAAAGGCGTTACTGTTTATCGTGATGGCTCACGCTCGGGTGTTTTAATAGCCAGCGGAAGTGAGAAAAAAGAAGAGGAACTTTCCAAATTTCCAAAAAAACGTCCACAAGTGCTGGAAGCCGATGTGGTACGTTTCCAAAATAACAAGGAAAAATGGATTGCTTTTGTAGGACTTCTGGATGGTCGTCCGTATGAAATTTTCACCGGATTAGCCGATGATGACGAAGGCATTTTGCTCCCCAAATCGGTGCTGAAGGGTAGTATTATTAAAAATTATGAAGAAGACGACACATCACGTTACGACTTCCAGTATGTTAACAAACGTGGTTATAAAACCACCATCGAAGGGTTGTCGTTTAAATTCAACAAAGAATATTGGAATTATGCCAAATTAATTTCAGGCGTTCTTCGTCATGGTATGCCAATTGAAGATGTTTTGCACCTTGTAGCAGGCCTTCAGCTCGACAACGAAACCATCAACAACTGGAAAAATGGTGTGGAACGTGCGCTCAAGAAATATATTCCAAACGGAACCAAAGCGCGCAGAGGACATTGCGAAAACTGCGGATCCGACAGTCTTGTTTATCAGGAAGGTTGCTTGATATGTACCAGCTGCGGCTCGTCAAAATGCGGATGATTTGATGTGCTATATGTAAACCCAAAGAGAGGCGATGTTTTCCGGCATCGCCTCTCTTTTTTTATTTTACAATCAATTTCTGAACAGTTGTTCCATTGGCTGTTTGAATAAACACCATATACACCCCGGAAAACAAGCCGGAAATATCAATAAGGCCTGAGAAGTCGGATAAATTACGGTTAAAAACCAATCTCCCCTCAAGGTTTAATAGTTTTACCTGTTCTATAACCTCATCGGCATATACCGTAAAGGACTCCTTTGCAGGATTGGGAACTATACGAACCTGGGGTTCGGTTTTAATTCCGTGAACATTGGTGGAATAAGCGTAGCCCTCAAGGGTAATGTTATCGAAACGATTATTCCCCGAAGTCCCGGAAGCATTTGCGCCTGAGAAAGTTATTCGAATCTGGAAATCCGGATTATTGTCAGCTTCACGAATATCTGAAAAATCTAAGGTTACAAGTTGAAAAGAAGTTGATATGTCAATGTTCTCCATAAAAAGTATCCAGTTGCCATTGGTTGTTGTTCTGTAATATATATTTTGAAAATCAGCACCATTATTGGTTCTGTTGGTAGCATATTTCAAAACAACCTTCTCGAACCCTGTCGTAGGTAACGACAACTCCAAAGCACGGGTATTAGCGGGATTTCTCACCCGTAAAGCTAATGATGCCTGTTGTTCGCGTGAGTTGATATCTGAGCCTTCGGCAACCCTGTCCATATAGCCGGCACCGGTTCCGGGATAGGTTAAAATTCCCGATGGATCTGTAACTGAATTACTTGCCGGAACAGTAACTAATGTGCCAGTTTCCAGATTGTTAAAATGCCAGTAATGTATCAGCTTTAAAACTGGTGCCTCTCTGAAAACAGCTGTTAATGCAGCGTTATTTTCAAGGTTAATATGAATGGTTTTCAATTTTTTGTCGAATCCATCCATCCCTTCCCAGTGCGAAAACTCATAACCTGGCGTGTTTACAGCAGTTAAAGTTACCGGAACACCTTTAAAGTAGGTTCCACTCCAGGGATAAACCGAACCGGCAGTGGGTAAGCCGGCAGCTCCTTCTTTTAATAACACTGAATTTACCTTCACAAGACCTTCACCCTGGCGGTAAACAGTCAATATAGATGTTCCTGTTAATGCAAATCCCGATTGCATGTGTTGCCGAACATAGGCCGGACGCTGCGTGGCGAAAGTCCGCAAAGCTGCGCCATCATCTGTACCACTGCGCCAGCGTTGCCAATGTTCGGAGCGTGAAGAGGCAATTCTTTGATTAAACTGGTCGATTTTACTTTGGATAAAAACAGGTTGAAAACAAGTATTTAACTGGTCGGACGCAATATTTATAAACAGATTGCGAAAATCATGATTGAGCAACAAACGCCTGAATAGACGTGAGGTCCGGTCGGTAGCTGAACTTTCGGTTATTCTGCTCAGTCCGTTTAATGTATGATTACTATTTCCATAGAGATTCATGCCAAAATCGGTATCGAACAGTAACCAGCGCCAGCGCCCATCATGCCCAACAGGAGTTTGGGCTCCGGGTATTCCGGTGCGTTTTCTCCAGATATTATAATTATTCTGAGGCCAGTCGGTATTGTAAAAATAAATCTGAGCTGCATAGTAATGAGCCAGATTTTCAATATCAACTCTATTTTTCACCCATTCGTAGTGGGTAGAATTTCTTAAGTCGTTACTTTCGGCATATTGAACCGTTTCGAGAAAGTGATTTCTGTCCTCCGGCAATCCAACATCTACACTTTCGCCCTCTTCCAGTACAACCACATCTTCAGGATCAACTCCATAATGCGATTGCATGTAATACTCATCGTATCTTTCGCGCATATTAATAATTCCCCAATACTCGCCGTTAATAAAATGAATTACCGGCTGATAAGCCTGAGTAGGTATTGGAAGGTGCTTTACCAAGTCCTGCATCAGTGCATCCCTATAGAGTGTACGGTCAAAATCGTTCCCGGAGTTCCTTAACAAAATCCGCCTAAATGAAGTAACTTTATTATCAGGGTTTCCTTGCGAAGGCAAGTCGCCAAAAAACGGGTATTCGAACCAGGTTCCACCTCCTGATGACGTTCGGGCATATAAACGTAGCGATTTAAAGTAATGCGCCCGGCTCCATCCGCCGTGAATTCTAATACCAATATTTTGAGAAAACCGTGATTGCTCGTTCATCACAAAATATTCAAAATGCCCGGGACGTTCCCATTCAGCACCTCTTTGGTTGTAATTGGCCGGACGTCCATCGTTCCATTCCTGACCGGGGTTTTGAGCGCGCCACGTATCAGCAATTTTCCCTGCAACATAAATTCCGGCCTCATAATCGAATAGTCCTTTTTCATCGGTGGCAATAGAAACCACTGGCAATGAATACCGATTATATCCCTGTGTGGTTATAAAATAGGTATGGGTTACACTTCTTTCGGTTAGTGCATTTTCTTTAACCAGTTTTGCCCTAACTACCGTTCCCTTAAAGTTATTGGAGTTGGGCAGATGTGGCGAACTGGTGAACTTAGTATTGATTCCTGCCAATGCGTAAGCAGTTGACGATCGGTCATTAATTGTAATGGGGCTGGTATATGTATGAGAAACCATTTGCCGGTTTAAAAAAGGTCCGCTTGGATAAGCATTTTTATACACGTAAGTGCTACCTCCCAAATTGGCCATATCGGGTTCCGACCCATCCAGTGTGTAAATGATGGTGGTTCCGTTATTGGCGCCACTTAATGTTAAATCAAAACCTTGGGTGTAGAAACCACCAGAAGCGGAGAAAACAGGCACATCTGTAATAATCTCATTGTAACCACTATTATGGTTCACCTCTCCGGGAGTTGGCACATCAAAAAAGAAAAAACCTGACTGGCCTGATTTTATTCCATACGAAACATTACCGGGCATAACCGTGGCAGGAACAGAATGTTCCAGATTTCCATCGGGGCGCGTTAATACAATAGGTTCGCCTTCGGCCGAGATTGAATAATTGGTATGCAACTCTAATCCTCCCACATAAACATGGCTGGCCGATAGTGGAGTTTGAATGGTTCCATCGGGTAATTGCCACCTAACAGCCAAATTATCGCCACCGGTTTCCTCCTTCATTAAAGCCATTATATAATAATATTGGCCTTCGGTTAGCAATATGGCATTTGATTTTTGCTCCGGGTATTTGCCCCATTCACGGATGTTGGTCCATCCGGGAACCTCAGCTATTTTTACAGCATTTTGTGGCTGATCATTTGAACTTAAATACAATCTTGAGTTATCATCACCTGAAATCCAAAAATAATAATTTCCGGATGCGGGGGCTTTTAAGAGGCCTTGCATTCGCTGCCCGTAATTATCGCCAATATTCGAAGGAGCTTCAAAAACATCAGTGATAACTCTTCGATAGGTAGGGTTATTAGGATAACTTGGATGATTTAATAGATTATCCACATTGGTACCAGGAATGTTGTTATAAAAGTCGAGCCGGATGCCATTAGTCAAAACATTCATATCTGGCCTTCGGTCTTTTCCCGATGCCCAAACCAGTAAGTATGAACCCGGTTGCATTGTAACAGCCGGGAAAATCCATTTAAACGGGTTCGATGCATTATCCGACAAGCCCCATCCTTCAAGATTTAACGGCTCGGTGCTGTTATTATACAATTCAATCCAATCGGAAAAATCACCATCCTCATCGGCTATTACACTTCTGTTTGAAGCCATAACCTCATTAATAAGAACGGATTGAGCATATATTATCCCAAATTGCAGAGATAGAAAAAACAACAAACTACTTAGCAAACCAATTTTTACCAACCAACCTTTTTTACTACTAAAATTTGAATTTTCCATTTTTTATTTTTTTCGACCATTTTTGACCATCGTCACTATTTTGGTTTCACATTAAGATATCATTATACGGTATCAATTTCGTTTAGTTAGAGAAATAATAAGTTTTGCAAACGCACATCCGTTTTTCCAAAAGGAAATGGCACCCCACGCAAAAAAGTTTCCCCTGAAGGATAAAGCAATGGCGTCTGAATCCTTGACTTAACGATATTTATTACGGTATAATAAATGCCAAAGATAGGCTTTTTAAGGAATTTTAACGCATGATTACTCCTTGGAAAGATGCCGATATAAAAAAACAACCTCACTTATCGGCCCATTAATTTTTTAACGAAAAGAAACCGTAAAGGGATACTCAGCGATTTCGGGAACTTACAACAGTTGTCTTAATATCTAACGATCAATGCTTATCTTTGCCACAAAAATTAAAATATGAGTAGTTCCAATATCCGCGTAAGATTTGCGCCAAGTCCCACCGGACCATTACACATAGGTGGTGTGCGTACCGCACTTTTTAATTATCTATTTGCTAAAAAACATAATGGGAAATTTATACTGCGAATTGAAGATACCGACAGTACACGTTTTGTTTCAGGCGCTGAGGAGTACATCAACGAATCGCTTCAATGGCTTGGACTTACCGTTGATGAAGGCGTGATGGAAGGAGGACCATTTGGACCATATAAACAGTCGGAGCGTAAAGAAATTTATCTGAAATATGCCAACATGCTTCTTGAAAGAGGCTGGGCTTATTATGCGTTTGATACACCCGAAGAATTGGATGCACTGCGATCGACATATGAAGCTGAAAAGAAAACCTTTGCTTACGACATATGCTCGCGCAAGGAGCTGGTCAACTCGCTCACCCTCTCCGAAGAGGAAACCAAACAGCGTATCAATTCGGGAAATCCTTACGTAATTCGGTTTAAGATGCCCGAAAACGTTGAAGTAACTGCCAACGATCTGGTTCGAGGCTCCGTTACTTTCAATACCAATACTTTAGACGATAAGGTTTTGTACAAATCGGCCGATGGTTTACCAACCTATCACCTGGCCAATATTGTGGACGACCATCTGATGGAGATTTCTCACGTTATTCGTGGCGAAGAGTGGCTACCATCACTGCCTTTACACGTAATGCTTTACAAAGCCTTCGGGTGGGAAGACACCATGCCTCAGTTTGCACACTTGCCCCTAATTTTAAAACCCAGCGGCAAAGGAAAATTAAGCAAACGCGATGGCGATAAAGATGGATTTCCTGTTTTTCCGCTCGAATATATCTCTCCCGAAGGTGAAATTTCATCAGGCTATCGCGAATCAGGCTATTTTCCTGAAGCCGTGAATAACCTGCTGGCACTGCTGGGGTGGAATCCGGGAACAGAGCAGGAAATTTTCAGTTTGGAAGAACTTGCCGAACTATTTACCATCGAACGGGTTAACAAATCAGGAGCTCGCTTCGACCCGGAAAAGGCCAAATGGTTTAACCATCAATATCTGATTAGAAAAAACGATAGCCAACTGGCCGAGCTTTATATGCCAATTTTACGCGAAAAGGGAATTCAAACTAATTGTGAAACACTTGCCGCCATAGTTGGCTTAGTTAAAGACCGGGTGAATTTTGTGTCTGAGTTTTGGGAGCAAACCAAATTTTTCTTCGAAGCCCCAAGTGAATATGACGGTAAAGTGGTTCAGAAAAGATGGATAGATAGCGTTCCTGCCTTTATGAATGAATTGGTTGCCATGTTTAGGAAACAGGATAACTGGACTGCCGATCCGATAAAAGAGGCCGTTTCGGAGCTGATTACTGCCAACAACCAAAATTTTGGAAATATCATGAATGCTCTTCGCCTGGCTTTGGTAGGTGGAAGTTTCGGCCCCGACCTATTCACCATAATTGAGCTGCTGGGCAAGGATGAAACTGTTAACAGAATAAATAAAGCAATAGATACACTGCATTCATAAGTTCCCATTCAGGTGAATTGAATTGACGAAAAGCACCCTGGGCTGGGGAAAAAAGAGGGTGTCTCAGACTTTTGAGACACCCTCCTTTTTTTATTTGGATGCTATTTTTGACCAACTATCCTTTAATCCAACCGTTTTATTAAATACCGGTTTACCTGGTTTAGAATCGGGGTCAACGCAGAAATAACCTAATCTCTGAAACTGAAACTTTTCCAAAGGCTTTACATCCGCCAATCCGGGTTCAAACTTACAATGGGTTATAACTTTAAGCGAATCAGGATTTAAGAATTCCTTAAAATCTACATCTTTGTGCCCATCGGGCTCTTCGTCCATAAACAGCCTGTCGTATAAACGAACTTCGCCATCAATACCATGACGTGCCGACACCCAATGCAATGTACCTTTAACTTTACGCTCACTTTGCGGCATACCGCTTCTGGTTTCAGGATCGTAAGTGCAATAAACTTCGGTGATATTGCCCTGTTCATCTTTTTTAAAACCCTCACATTTAATAATGTAGGCACTTTTTAAGCGCACTTCGAGCCCCGGGCCCAACCTGAAGAACTTTTTAGGCGGTTCTTCCATAAAGTCGTCACGCTCAATAAATATCTCACGGCAAAAGGGCAACTCTCTAATGCCCATAGTTTCATCCTCAGGGTTATTGGTGGTTTTCATCATTTCTACCTGATCCTCAGGGTAGTTGGTAATGATGAGTTTTATTGGGTCGAGCACTGCATTGACCCGCATAGCTCTTTTATTTAAATCCTCCCGAATGCAATACTCCAGAAGCGCCACATCAATAACATTATCGCGCCTTGCCACACCTACCTTTTCGGCAAACAGCCTTATGGATTCAGGCGTATAACCTCGCCGGCGTAATCCTGATATGGTTGGCATACGCGGATCGTCCCACCCAGCCACAATGCCTTTCTGAACCAGTTCGAGCAATTTACGTTTGCTCATAACTGTGTAATTCAGGTTAAGACGGGCAAACTCAATTTGTCGTGGACGTACCGGCGGAACGGGCTCTCCTTCCAAAATCTGGTCGAGAAACCAGTTATACAATGGACGGTGAACTTCAAACTCAAGCGTGCAAATGGAGTGTGTTATCTCTTCAATAAAATCGCTTTGCCCATGGGTATAATCGTACATGGGGTAAATACACCATTTATCGCCTGTACGGTGATGGGGCTTATGTATGATGCGGTACATAATGGGGTCGCGCATGTGCATATTAGGCGAGGCCATATCAATTTTAGCCCTCAAAATTTTCTCGCCCTCTTTAAATTCGCCATTTTTCATGCGCTCAAAAAGGTCAAGATTCTCTTCAACCGAACGATTTCGATAGGGACTTTCTTTTCCTGGTTCGGTTGGAGTTCCTTTTTGTGCTGCAATTTCTTCAGGAGTAAGATCACAAACATAGGCTTTACCCTTTTTTATAAGCTTAATTGCCCATTCGTAAAGCTGATCGAAATAATCAGAAGCATATTTAACATCGCCTTGCCAATTAAACCCCAACCAGCGAACATCCTCCTCAATTGATTCAATGTACTCAATCTCTTCTTTTACCGGATTGGTATCGTCGAACCTTAGGTTGCAGCCGGCATTGTAATATTCGGCAATGCCAAAGTTTAAGCAGATTGACTTTGCATGTCCTATATGTAAATAACCATTGGGTTCGGGCGGAAACCGGGTAAGTATTTTTTTACCATTTTTGCCTTCAGCCAAATCTTTGTCAATTTCCTGATAGATAAAATTTTTCACTTCACCTTCAACAGGCTCCAATGCTTCTTTGCTCATAAATCCTATTCTTTTAACTCATTTGCAAAATTAACGGAATTTGCTTCTAATCTGCATGGTTTAGCAAAAAACATTTTGTTCCT
>CAZFTD010000040.1:0-22935 GCA_964521525.1 uncultured Marinilabiliaceae bacterium
ACAAATCCTTCTAATCGGGTTGAGTCATTAATTGAAAACACCGGACGTATTACCAAAAGGCAATTCTCACATTTTACAAAGATATTATTCCCTGAAAGATAACATGCCGAATTTAACCCTGTTTTAATGGCCTCTGATATAGCTTGAAAAATAAGAGAGTCGGCTCCTAAGTCAAGCCCCAAAATGCTCTCCGAAACGCTTAATGGTGCTACGCGGGTAACCGGATAGTAAACCTTTGTGTCTGAAACCGGATTTGATATCCCTGTTATTTCGTTATCCCGTAATTTAGGAACTTTCCCATTCAATAAGTGTTCCTTTGTTTTAAATTTTTCGATTTCAGAAACAGGCACAACTTCTACCCACATCCAGGCATTTACAAACCTATTATTGGTTAAATATCCAGCGTACTGCACAAACTCCTCTGTAGTAACAAATTCGCTGCCTTGGAAAAACCTGGAAATCCCTTCCAATTCAATTTTATGATGATCATGAATGGCATCTTCAAAAATGGCTATACGGCTTTCAGCCATTTGTTGAAAATTATGGTAAAAGTTTCTTTTTGTCTGGCTATAAATAGTATAGGCCAGAAATAGAGAGATAATTATCCCTACTAGTCCAAAAGTCACAGATTCCTGACAAAACCATCGGTGATTTTGCTTAATTAATTTTTCCCAATTAAAAACAATTATAAACACTATAAACAAAAGGGTAATCGTAATAATAATAGGTAGAAGAGCTTTTTGAAAGATATAACTATTCCATTCCCGTACATCAATATCAACACCTAATACTATGTCAAAATTGCTTGTTCTCATACCTTTAAGCGGAACCATTGCCGTAACCCAGATGCCCCATCTGTCCTCTACGGGTTTGGTTACAATGGCTAATTTATTGGTAAAAACACTTTGGTATTCTTCAGGTATTTCATCATAAACCTGGCCAGGGGGCGAATAATCTTCAGAAGCAACAGGCTCGCTATCGATCAATATTACTACGTTTGCTGAGTAAGAACTATCATTATTGACAGCATTATCTGACCGCTTTTTCCCCAGAAGATAAACAAATCTAAGGGTTGAGTCTATTTTTCTTAAAGATTTTAACTGACTCTTCAAACGTTGATATTGAGGAAGAAGCGTATCAGCTTTTGTCCCGGTAAGAGCTTCCACATAATCTAAAGTTATAGAAGATGAAAATTGGTGGGCTTTATTCAAAAACGCTGTGTGCATTTGGTTTTCAATTTTCTCAACCTGTATAAATGCAACCAGAAAACCCAGTAATATAGTAATGATAGTTAATACTATTAACCACGATTTGCTTTGTCGATATTTGGATTTGGAAGTCTGACGCATTTGAAAGATTATAAATTACGAAAGAAATATAATTATCAGATTAAATGTATGATATATGTATAAATATAGTGATAAATATTAATTCTACTTTGACAGATTACGACATTTTTTCAAGTTACTATGCAAAACTACCATTCTTTAAATAACCAGCGCCAACGGGGCGATATCATCAGCATAGGGCAATCCCGATGAAAATGTATATCAATCAAATTTAGCCCTGGAAAGGGCGTAAACTATATAAAATATAGCAGAATTATATTAAAAGTAAATGATGAGTACCGTAGATTCCCCAAAAAATAATACGTTGAATTAGTATGAAACGAGCCATTTCAAACATGTCGATACCTAAGGAAATGATTAAGTGGCGAGTTCCCCGATTAATAGGGTTAACCTGTTCCGCAAGGCGGAAGGCTATGTGAAAACTGAAAAATAAATTATAAAGTATATGAAACAACTTTTTAGCGATGCGGCATCTGAATCTTATAACTAAATATCGAATTCTGAATAAATTGTTGTTGATTTTTAATACAAATTAGCCAGTTGTTGTTTTTTGTTGACTAATGTTAAAAATATCTTTATTAACGACAACCTCTCTATGGAACATTATATATAGTTTTATATCACCAAACTTAAACCTCAAAATATGAAAACAATTGTACAAAAAAACAACAACCGGAGTATGTTCTTTTTTATAAAGATGACCGCTTTGTTTATTCTCGTTTTTTGCTTTACAGCGGTTAACGCTGAAAATAAAGGACGAAAAGGTGATGCAAAAAGTTTAAAAGTACAATTAGAGCGTGCAGAAGCAGCTTACCAGAAAAACCTTCAGAAAAAACTATTGGCTGATTCATTGCTGAATTTGGGAATCTCCATTCACAATGAAAGTGGTGATGAAATTAGATTAGCCATTAATAATATGAATAATAAAGCCAAAGAGTTTACAGCCAAAAGAAAAAAACTTGAAAACGAGTTTAAGGATTGTTCAACAGCGCAAATAATAGAAATTAAAGCAGCCATAAAAGAGTTGGAGGATGATTATAAATTAGCCCTGACTGCTTTTGATGATGTTATGAAAAGTCAGATAAAATCTGCCGATGACGGCACCAAACACATACACAAAGGCAAGGCTTTTAACCGCGAGGTGAAAAAAAGCCTGAAATACTCGGAAAAAACGCTTAAGAATGCCAAAAATGCAATGGAAGAGCATTTAATGATGGCAAACAATTAATCTCTGATAGCGTTTTACAAAAACCAAACCCAGTTTAACCCAATCCCAATCTGCTAAACATTTTAAAGCCTGTTGGTAATAATACCGGCAGGCTTTTCTTTTAAATTAGAATTATTATAATATCATCGGCCTCGGTTTATTAGCCTGATACCGTATTCCTTCTCAATAAACCGAAAATAATTATACAATCGGTAATTCAAATCAAGCCCGTAATCAATGTTTGGATTGTAGTTAATTTCAGTTTGGTAAAATCCACCATACCGAATTGGATTGCTATGACGGATATTCCACTCGGTAACATATTGGCGGTTCCAGCTCTCATAATAGGCTTGCGAATAAAACTCAGCCGAAGGCTGCATGGCCAGAAATGTTTCAAATTTTGCATCCAGTATAATCAACTGATATTCTAAACTATCCTGAGCTATTACCTCTACTCTCTGCCCTGCATTGGTGGCTTTTTGACCTGTTCCACATGCAACAATAATTGCCATTAACAACAGCATAAAAAATCCTGAAGTTTTCATTTCTAAATGGTTTTCAGTAATTATGTGAATTGCCTTTCAGTTAATGTAAAATAAAAAACCACCTTAATTGGTGGCTTTTTAAATTTACAAACTTTGAGTTCAAATTGCAAGGCTATTTATACTCATCCCAGCTTTTAATGGATATGTCGTCCATGCTCATTTTGCAAAACGAATAAATAAATGCACTGGCCAACCGGGCATTGGTAATTAAAGGAATATTAAAGTCGATACTGCTACGACGAATCTGGTAACCATTCTTCAACTCCCCTTTCGATAAGTTTTTAGGAATGTTCACTACCAGGTCGATTTTCTTCTCCCTGATATAATCAATGGTATTTGGTTTATTATCGGGTTCATCGGGCCAATACAACAGCTTTGTTTTTATGCCGTTTTCTTCAAAAAACCGATGAGTTCCGCTGGTAGCATATAAATTATAGCCTTTATCAACCAATAATCTTGCACTGTTAAGCAGTTCTATCTTGTCGCGCAAAGGGCCCGACGAAATCAGTATGTTTTTCTTAGGTATCCTGTACCCAACCGAAAGCATGGCCTGAAGTACTGCATCGTAATAATTTTCTCCAATACAGCCTACCTCACCTGTTGATGCCATATCAACTCCTAAAACGGGATCGGCCTTTTGCAAACGGGCAAACGAAAACTGAGGAGCTTTTATACCAACATAATCCAGTTCAAACAGGCTTTTGTTAGGCTTCTCAACAGGTAAGCCAAGCATAACGCGGGTAGCAATGTCGATCAGATTAACTTTTAGCACTTTGGATACAAATGGAAAACTTCGGGAAGCCCTCAGGTTACACTCAATAACTTTTATGTCGTTATCCTTGGCCAGCAACTGCATGTTAAAAGGGCCTGAAATATTGAGCGCCGCAGCAATTTTTTTCGAAATACGCTTTACCCGGCGGATGGTTTCCACATACAATTTCTGGGGTGGGAATACAATAGTAGCATCGCCCGAATGAACTCCGGCAAACTCTATGTGCTCCGAAATGGCATAAGCTACAATCTCACCATTACGGGCAACTGCATCAATTTCAATCTCTTTGGCCTGTTCAATAAATTCCGACACTACCACAGGGTATTGTTTGGAAACGTTGGCTGCCAGTTCCAGAAAATGCTGCAATTCCTCGCGGTTACTTACAACATTCATGGCAGCTCCCGACAACACATACGATGGGCGCACCAAAACAGGGAATCCGACCTCATCTACAAAAGCATAAATATCCTCAATGGTGGTTAATTCGCTCCACCGGGGCTGGTCAATACCTAACTCATCAAGCAGTGACGAAAATTTCTGCCGGTTTTCAGCCCTGTCGATACTTTCAGGTGAAGTTCCTAAAATAGGTACATGCTGACGGTGCAAACGCATGGCCAGATTGTTGGGTATTTGACCTCCAACCGATATAACCACTCCTTTTGGCACCTCTAAGTCGATAATATCCAAAACTCTTTCGAGCGTTAGTTCATCAAAAAACAATCGGCTACAAACATCATAATCGGTACTTACTGTTTCAGGATTATAGTTTATCATTACCGACCGGAATCCTTGTTCGTTAACCGTTTGTACAGCATTTACACTGCACCAGTCAAATTCAACGCTGCTGCCAATGCGGTAAGCGCCCGATCCCAACACCACAACCGACATCCCGTCTTTCTCAAATTCAACATCATGGTGCGTTCCGTTATAGGTAAGGTAGAGATAGTTGATTTGCGCAGGAAACTCACCTGCCAGTGTATCAATCTGTTTAACAACTGGTAGAATGTTTCGTTCCTTCCTGTATTTCCGAACTTTAAGCAAACCTTCTTCCATTTGTAAAGAAGAAGTTTTTAATACAATTCTGGCTATCTGGAAATCGGAAAAACCAAGTTTCTTTGCATCAGAAAGAAGTCCATCAGGAAGGGCTTCCAAGGTTTTATAGTGACCTAACTGGTCTTTAAGTGTGGTAATATTTTTGAGTTTCTCAAGAAACCATTTGTCAATTTTGGTAAGCTGGTGAATTTCATCAACGCTCATGCCTTGGTCAAGTGCTTCGGCAATGGCAAAAATACGCTGGTCGGTTGGTTCGGTCAGCTCCTGATGAATATCTTTATTTTTAAGCGGCTGATTGCCCACAAAACCATGCATCCCCTGCCCTACCATCCGTAGTCCTTTTTGAATAGCTTCTTCGAAAGTACGGCCAATGGCCATAATTTCGCCAACACTCTTCATGCTGGAGCCAATTTGTTTGGAAACGCCGGTAAATTTATTCAAATCCCAACGTGGAATTTTACAAACAATATAATCCAGCGCTGGTTCAAAAAATGCAACAGTTTGCTTGGTAACCGAATTTTTAAGCTGATGCAATCCGTAACCTAAACCAAGCTTTGCTGCTACAAAGGCAAGTGGGTAGCCTGTTGCTTTAGATGCCAGGGCGCTGGAGCGCGACAAACGGGCATTTACCTCTATTACCCTGTAATCTTCAGAATTAGGGTCGAGCGCATACTGCACATTACACTCGCCAACAATTCCAATATGGCGTATAATTTTTATGGCCAACTCACGAAGCTTATGATACTCGGAGTTTGACAATGTTTGCGATGGCGCAACCACTATACTTTCGCCCGTATGAATGCCAAGCGGGTCGAAATTTTCCATATTGCAAACCGTGATACAATTATTATAGGCATCACGCACAACTTCGTATTCAACTTCCTTCCATCCTTTTAGCGATTCTTCAACCAAAATCTGGTTAGAGTAGGAAAAAGCATTTTCAGCTCGTTTAATCAACTCTTCTGTATTTAAACAAAACCCGCTTCCCATACCGCCCAATGTATAAGCCGCCCGCACCATAATCGGAAAACCAAGTTTTTCTGAAGCTTTAACAGCGTCATCAACGGAAGTAACTGCAATACTTCTAGGTGTTTTTACATCAATTTCGGCCAGCTTGTTGGCAAATATTTCGCGGTCTTCAGTTTCAATAATAGACTGAACCGGCGTGCCAAGAACCTTTATATTATATTTGGCAAGAATACCATTTTCGTATAGCTGAACACCACAATTTAAAGCAGTTTGACCGCCAAATGCCAGCATTATACCTTCAGGATTCTCTTTTTTAATTACCTGTTCCACAAAAAATGGGGTAACCGGCAGGAAGTAGATTTTATCGGCAAGTTTTTCCGATGTTTGAACGGTGGCAATATTTGGATTAATCAGGATGGTATAAATTCCTTCCTCTTTTAAAGCTTTTATTGCCTGCGACCCGGAATAGTCAAATTCACCAGCCTCACCAATTTTTAAGGCCCCCGACCCCAGAATTACAACCTTGTTGATTTGCTTCTTCATTGTATAACAGAATTAATTACAGGTAACTCATTAATTTTTCCGGGTTACAAAGTTACATCAAGTTTCGCTATTAATCATGAAACCCATTCATATTTTTGCATATTTTTTGAATATTTGTTATGAACATACATTTTATAATATCCTGATGTTGGACTCAAATTCCCATAAAACACCTTGTGTTATCATTTATTTACATTAAAAATCAAAAAAAAAGCCATTTTGTTTTTGAAGTTTGATTTTTTGCATAATTTTGCACCTTCCTTGAATATTTATTCAGTGTCTTAATATAGTTTTAAATAAGGCAATATTTAAGGAATAGCTTGAAAACCAGGTAAGATGAAAATTAAAACACAACGTCTCAACGCCATTATTCAAATAATTGCCAGTTCTAAAGTTGGCAGTCAGGAAGAATTGCTGATTATGCTTGAAAAAGAAGGATTCAGCACCACTCAGGCCACACTTTCACGCGATTTAAAATCGCTGAAAGTAGCCAAACAACCAGACCAGGATGGCGGGTACATGTATGTGTTACCTGAATCGGGAGTCGAACAGGCCGAGGATGAAGCCTCGTTCGATGAGTTTCCGCTGAGTGGCCTCGTATCGATGGAGTTTTCGGGCAATCTGGCTGTTATTAAAACCCGCCCCGGGTTTGCCAATGGACTGGGTTCTGTTATTGACAGCCATGGGCCTTATGAAATACTGGGAACCATTGCAGGCGACGACACCATTTTAATCATTGCCCGCGAAGGCATTTCTTCAGATGAAGTAGTGAATGCACTGGCTTTATTTATTCCGGGACTCCGAAACAAAGTTATCAGGCCCTGATTACTTTCATCAATACTTTTGCACACAATACATTGATTAACATCCCCAAAGCAGCACACTTTTTTTAATTGACACCGTAAATGAACACCAATATTGATATTCTGATTGCTTCAGACGAACATCTGGATTATGTTGACATTATTCTTAATACCATTGCCGAAGCGGCCAAAATAAGAGGTACCGGAATTGCCAAACGTAACCCTGATTATATACGCCAGAAAATAAAAGAAGGAAAGGCGATTATTGCACTTGCCAATGGCGAGTTTGCAGGTTTTTGCTATATAGAAATGTGGGGTCACGAAAAATTCGTGGCCAACTCGGGCCTAATAGTGGTTGAGAAATTCCGGGGTATGGGATTGGCCAAAGACATTAAGCGGAAAGCATTTGAATTATCGCGTCAACGTTATCCACATGCTAAAATATTTGGCTTAACAACAGGCCTCGCCGTTATGAAAATTAACTCTGAACTGGGCTATAAACCTGTAACCTTTTCGGAATTAACCGATGATGAGGATTTTTGGAAAGGATGCCAAAGTTGCGTTAATTACGACATCCTTATGCGCACCAACCGTAAGCATTGCCTGTGCACAGGCATGTTGTACGACCCGGAAAAAGAAGAAAAAAGAAAAGCCAAACCAATTCCTCAGAAGAAACTTAAGGTTTATGAGCGTTGGTTGCAATTCAAACAATTTGTGTTCCTCAGAAATAAAAACAAAAGCAACAACGGCAATAAATTATTGCAAAGAATAATGGCCTTTTTTGTATAAAAATAAACAAATACTGCCCGTATGGGCATTATCAATATTATTAAACTTAAGGTTTTTAAAGCCTTAAACTAAAAATACTCAGTGATGGAAAAAGAAAAAGTAGTATTGGCATTCAGTGGCGGATTAGACACATCGTATTGTGTTAAATACCTGGCCAATGAAAAAAATCTTGAAGTATATTCTGCTATTGCCAATACTGGCGGATTTAGCCAGAAGGAACTTCAGGAAGTTGAAAAAAATGCCTATGCCCTTGGTGTTAAAAAACATGTGGCCATCGATATTACTGATTTATATTACAACAATTGCATCAGGTACATGGTTTACGGCAACATCCTGAAAAACAATACTTATCCATTATCCGTTTCGTCGGAGAGGATTTTTCAGGCACTGGCAACCGTTAAGTACGCCCGCGAAATTGGAGCTCAATACATAGCTCATGGCAGCACAGGTGCCGGCAACGATCAGGTAAGGTTCGACCTCACTTTTCAAATTCTTGCCCCCGAACTAAAAATTATTACTCCAATCCGCGATAAAGTTTTGAGCCGCGAAGAGGAAATTGAATACCTGAAGAAAGAAGGTGTACAGCGCGACTGGACCAAAATGGCCTACAGCATTAACAAAGGATTATGGGGAACCAGCGTTGGCGGAAAAGAAACACTCACTTCTCACCTGCCCTTGCCCGGTTCTGCTTACCCTAGTCAGCCGCAAAAAACAGGGAGCGAGCGTTTGGAATTGGAATTTGTTAAAGGAGAACTGGTTGGGGTAAATGGTAAAACCTTCAGCAATAAAGTGGATGCCATCAGAACGGTTGAAGCATATGGCTCGGCTTACGCCATTGGACGCGATATTCATGTTGGTGATACCATCATCGGTATTAAAGGCCGTGTAGGTTTTGAAGCTTCTGCACCTATATTAATTATGAAAGCACACCATTTGCTTGAAAAACACACCCTCACCAAATGGCAAATGTACTGGAAAGAACAATTGGCAAACTGGTATGGAATGTTGCTGCACGAAGCTCTTTATCTGGAACCTGTAATGCGCGATATCGAAAAATTCCTCGAAAGCACTCAAACCAATGTTACCGGAAAGGTTTTTATTCAGCTTCATCCATTTCATTTTATGCTCGAAGGCATTGAATCGGCCCATGACCTTATGAAAAGTGGCTTTGGAGATTATGGCGAAGTTAACAAAGCATGGAGTGGCGACGATGTTAAAGGCTTTACCACTATCCTTGGTAATTCCCTGAAAATATTTAATCACGTGAATAAAGGTCAGTTGGATATTTTTTAGAGTTTTGAGTTCATAGTTTAAAGTTCATAGAAAAAAGTAAACAGAGCGATGAAGATTAGAGTTGGAATTGCGGGAGGGGCCGGGTATACAGCCGGTGAATTAATACGTATTTTATTAGGTCACCCCAATACTGAATTTAGTTGGATTCTGAGCAGCAGTCATGCAGGGCAACCCATAACCCGTGTACATACTGATCTGGTTGGTGACACCAATCTTGTATTTGCCGACAAACCCGACTTTAATACCATTGATGTGGTTTTTATTTGTATGGGGCATGGAAAATCAGCAGCCTTTGTGAATGAAAACAACATTGCGCCAAACGTAAAAATCATTGATTTAAGCCATGATTTCCGCCTATCAGCAACCGGAAACGATTTTGTATATGGCTTGCCTGAAATGAATCGTGAGGCCATAAAAAATGCTTCCAGAATTGCCAACCCAGGTTGTTTTGCAACTGCTATCCAATTGGCGTTATTACCATTGGCTGCCAATGGTTTGCTCAACGAAATTCATGTACATGCCATAACCGGTTCCACCGGTGCTGGACAAGCCTTGTCGGCAACCACCCATTTCAGTTGGCGTAACGATAATGTTTCTATCTATAAAGCGTTTGAACACCAGCACTTAAAAGAGATTAACCAATCGCTAAAACAACTGATGCCCGGTTTTAACGCCCCGATAAACTTTGTGCCCATGCGTGGAAACTTTGCACGGGGTATACTTGCATCGGTGTATCTCGATAGCTCTTTACCAAAAGAAGAGGCCCTGGCATTGTATGAATTTTACTATAACGCCCAACCTTTTGTAACATTGTCAACCGACCCCATCGACCTTAAGCAGGTTGTAAATACCAATAAATGTCTTTTAGAGGTTAATAAATATGGTAACAAATTACATGTAACCAGCATTATTGACAACCTGACAAAAGGAGCCTCTGGACAAGCTGTTCACAACATGAACCTGATGTTTGGCTTACCCGAAACCGCAGGACTTTATATGAAACCTTCGGCGTTTTAGTACTATTTTAATTGATTTTACCTGAATTTCAATATACTTCCTGAAATGAAACTGTTTGATGTTTATCCACTCATGAATGTAACGCCTCAAAAAGCAAGCGATTGTTATGTATGGGACGATAAAGGCAACAAATACCTTGATTTGTATGGCGGTCATGCCGTTATATCAATCGGTCATTCACATCCACATTATATAGGGCGGATAACCAAACAATTAAACGATATAGGATTTTATTCCAACTCTGTTCAGAACCCATTACAGGAAGAACTTGCCCAAAAACTTGGTCAATTATGTCAACTGCCCGAATATGCGCTCTTTTTATGCAATTCAGGCGCCGAAGCCAACGAGAATGCCTTAAAACTGGCATCGTTCCATACAGGCAAAAAGCGTGTCATTGCCTTTAAAAAAGCTTTTCACGGTCGCACTTCCGCTGCTGTGGCTGCCACCGACAATCCCAACATTCAGGCAGAAATCAATAAAGGGCATCTGGTTACTTTTCTTGAACTAAATGATGCAGAAGCCGTTGAAACCGAACTCAAAAAAGGTGATGTATGTGCTGTAATTGTGGAAGGGATTCAGGGCATTGGAGGTATTCGTGTGCCGGAAATATCATTCCTTCAGAGTCTGGAGCAGATGTGTGAAAAACACAATGCAGTTTTAATTCTGGATGAAATTCAATCGGGATACGGCCGTTCAGGTTCATTTTTTGCTTTTGAAGAAGCCGGCATAAAACCACACCTCATAACTACTGCCAAAGGGATGGGCAATGGATTTCCTATTGGAGGACTGCTGATATCTCCCGAATTTAAAGCTTCTCACGGTCTTTTGGGTACTACCTTTGGTGGAAACTACCTGGCCTGTGCGGCCGCTATAGCAGTTCTTGAAGTTATTGAAAAACAAAATCTTATTAAAAATGCCCGTCAAACCGGTGATTATTTAATCAACGAATTGAAAAATATTGACGGTATAAATGAGGTTCGTGGTCGTGGTTTAATGATTGGTTTGCAGTTTGACCAAAATGTATCCGAAATCAGAAAGAATTTAGTTGCTCAAAAGAAAATATTTACCGGGGTGTCGTCAACCAACATAATACGATTGTTACCCCCATTAACGCTAACAATACCTATGGCAGAATATTTTATACATAGCCTGAAAGAGGTTTTAAGAACCTAATAAACAATCAATCCCAAACCAACACAACCAACCCACAAATGATTAAATCTTATTGGAACGAAGAATGGAAAGAAATCATCTTTCCGCCTGGTGCATTACGAAAACGATACGCCATTAGCAATTACGGCCGTATAGTTAGTTATACCAACCATCTGAACGAAGGTAAACCTGTTAAAGGAGGGAGCCTGAAAGGGTATAAAACCCTTCCATTGCGCCCGGCAGGTATATCAACTACTTATTACGTTCATAAACTGGTGGCTACTTATTTTTTACCAGCTCCAAATCCGGAAGAAACTTATGTGATCCACCTCGATTTTAACAAATCGAACAACTTCGTAAACAATTTAAAATGGGCTACACGTGAAGAAACCTATGAGCATCAGCAAAAAAACCCATCAGTATTGCAAGGCCGTGAAAAAATAAAAGGGAGATGCACTTCTGAAGGCCCCAAACTGAATGCAACCCAGGTAATGCGTTTAAAAAAGAAGTTGCTCGACCCCGACCGAAAAACCAAATTACGCATAATAGCCAAACAATTCGGGGTTAGCGAAATGCAACTGCACCGCATACGCAAAGGCGAAAACTGGGCACATGTGCAAGTGCCTGTCAGGGATAAAACCCAGCCCTAATAAAGGCTCTGACTTTATTTTTTTGTAATTTTATATCGAATCGGTTTTTTGTTGTCAAGCAACATAAACCATAATTTTGGTCTGATCATGGAAAACAGGAAAATTGCTATCATAGGAGGAGGAAATCTGGGGTCATCCATAGCCCGGGGAATGGTTTTTACAAAACAGTATCAACCTCAACTAATCCATGTAACCCGAAGAAGGTCCCAATTACTGGAACCTTTGGCCAAACTTGGGATTATAACCGGCAACGACAACATGGCTGCAATTAAAAATGCACATATCGTATTTCTGGCAGTGAAACCCTATCAGATGGAAGACATTCTGAAAGAGATTGTTCCTGAGCTTGAGCCGCATGCCCTCCTGATATCATTGGCTACCGGCATTAGCAACGAAACATTGCTGACACTGAGTGGTAATAAATATCCTGTTTTCAGAGCTATGCCAAACACGGCCATCGCCATTGGCCAGTCAATGACCTGTTTGTCGGCCATGAATGCCACCCAGGAGCAGGAAGAGGAAGTAAAAGCACTTTTTGAGAAAATGGGCACGGCACAATACATTCCTGAAGAACTGATGTCGGCTGCTACAGTATTGGCTGCTTGTGGCATTGCCTTTGCCCTTCGCTTTATTCGTGCGGCAACGCAGGGAGGCATTGAAATAGGATTTGGATCAGAGCTGGCATTAAAAATTGCATCTCAAACAGTGAAAGGAGCCGCCCAGCTTATTATCCAGGGCGAGAGCCACCCCGAAGCAGAAATTGATAAGGTAACTACCCCTCGTGGTATTACCATTTCAGGCTTGAATGAAATGGAACACCAGGGTTTTAGTTCCTCGCTGATTAAAGGTTTGCTCACATCCTACAATAAAATTGAGAACAGCAAAAAATAAAACAATCCCAAATAGATAAATCCGTTTAATTGTGTATAAATCGGTAACCATAAAAATTGGATCCAACGTACTTACCCGTTCCGACGGCAAACTCGATTTAGAGCGTATTTCGCATATCACCGACCAGATAGCCGAGCTTCATAACCAGGGTGTTAAAGTCATTCTGGTGTCTTCAGGAGCTGTAGCTTCCGGTCGAAGCCTGGTTCCCAAACCACCTAAGAAAGATCCGGTATCTGAACGGCAACTGTTATCATCGGTAGGGCAGGTTAAACTTGTAAGTACCTACTCCACTTTATTTGACCAGCATGGTATCACCTGTGCTCAGGTTTTGGTAACCAAGCAGGATTTCAGAACCCGTGAGCATTATCTGAATATGAAGAACTGCCTCTCGGTGTTGCTTGAAAACAATATTGTTCCCATTATCAATGAAAATGATGCGGTATCGGTTACTGCACTAATGTTTACCGACAACGATGAATTGGCTGGTTTAGTGGCCACCATGATGAATAGTGAAGCATTGTTTATTTTAAGCAATGTGGATGGAATCTTTAACGGCAATCCTTCCGACCCATCATCAACGTTGATTGAAGAAATATATAATGGCGATACCGACCTTTCAAGTTTTGTAACCACCCAAAAAAGTAATTTCGGTAGAGGTGGCATGTTAACCAAAGGACGCATTGCTCAAAACACAGCCGCTGCCGGTATTGCCGTACATATTGCCAATGGTACCAAACAGGGAATTATTGCCGACTTAACTAATCAAACAGGGAAAATAGCGCACACAAAGTTTCTGCCCGGCACACCTCATCCAGCTGTAAAAAAATGGATGGCCTATTCGGCAGGATTTACAAGTGCCGAAGTTACCATCAATCAGGGTGCTCGCGATGCATTGTTCTCACCCCGGGCTACAAGCTTACTATTAGCGGGAATAACCAATATTTCGGGTAGTTTTAAAAAAGGTGATTTGCTGAGGATATTGGATCACAATGGTAAAACAATTGGTATAGGAAAGGCGCAATACGACAGCAAAAAAGCTGAAGAACATTTTTCCGATAAAAAATTCAAACCATTGGTACATTACGATTATCTTTTTTTATTTCCCTGAAGCACATAAAATTGTAAATTGTACCAATATTTACCTCCGTTATCATGAGTGCGTTAGAACAAATTATTAAAGCCAGGCAGGCTGCTCCTTTATTGGTGCATGTTGGAAATGAAACCAACAGGAAGGTATTATTGGACCTGGCCGACAGAGCCGAAGCCAATATTGCCAACTTATTATCGGCCAACATTCTCGACCTGAATCGTATGCCAAAGGACGATCCTCGCTACGACAGGCTGATGTTAACCGAAGATAGAATTAAAGGTATTGCTGCCGACTTACGTCAGGTGGCCACACTCGATTCGCCTATTGGTGAAGTTCTGGAAGAACGTACAATGCCCAACGGGTTAAACATTAAAAAGGTACGCGTGGCGCTGGGAGTAGTTGGTGTTATTTATGAAGCGCGCCCAAATGTCACCTTCGATGTTTTTGCCCTTTGTTTCCGCACCGGTAATGCCGCCGTTTTAAAAGGCGGACAAGATGCCTGGTTTTCTAATCAGGCCATAGCTTCATTGATTCGTAAAAGTTTAGTCGCTAATGGAATCTCTCCCGAAGTGGTTCAGCTTTTACCACCCGAACGCGAAGCGGCTACAGAACTAATGAATGCCACGGGTTTGGTTGATGTTTTAATTCCACGCGGCTCTCAGTCGCTCATTAACTCGGTTCGCGATTATGCCAAAGTGGCTGTTATTGAAACAGGTGCTGGCGTGGTGCACACTTACGTTGACGAAACAGCCGACCTCGATTTATCGAGAAAAGTAATTTTCAATGCAAAAACCCGAAGGGTGAGTGTTTGTAATGCACTGGAATGCCTTATTATAAATAAAAAACGGCTGCCCGATTTGCCCGAACTGGTTGCTATGTTGGCATCAAAATCGGTAAAAATTGAAGCCGACGAAGCTGCCTTTCAGGCATTAAAGGGCAACTACCCGCCCGAGTTATTAAAGCCTGCTGATAAGAATTCTTTCGGCACCGAGTTTCTCGATTACAGAATGGCCATTAAAACCGTTGACAATATTGAACAGGCCATTCAGCACATTGCCACTTACAGCACCAAACACAGCGAAGCCATTTTATCAGCCAGCCAAGCCAATATTGAGCGTTTTTTTAACGAAGTAGATGCTGCCGCTGTTTATGCCAACACATCCACCGCTTTTACCGACGGTGCACAGTTTGGGATGGGAGCCGAAATTGGCATCAGCACCCAAAAGCTTCATGCCAGAGGCCCAATGGCACTGAAAGAATTAACCAGTTATAAATGGCTGGTTCAAAGTAACGGGCTTACCCGTCCATAAAACGACACAGGAAAAACATAAAAATATGAGAAGATTTCTTACACCCTCCGACCTCGGAGATTTGAATCAGGCATTAAAAGAAGCCCGTGAAGCGAAGCAAAACCCATTTGCCGACCAGGTTTTGGGCAAAAACAAAACAATTTTGATTATATTCTTTAACTCAAGTCTTCGTACCCGTTTAAGCACTCAAAAGGCAGCGCTTAATCTGGGAATGAACGTAATAGTGCTCGACATAAACAACGATGGCTGGAAACTGGAAACCGAATTTGGTGTTGTTATGGATGGAGACAAACCCGAACACATTCGTGAAGCTGTGCCGGTTATGGGACAGTACTGCGACATTATCGGAGTGCGGTCGTTCGCCAAATTTGAGAGTAAGGAAGACGATTACAGCGAAAAAATACTGAACCAGTTCATCGAACTTTCGGGCGTTCCGGTAATCAGCCTCGAATCAGCTACCCGCCACCCATTGCAGGCTTTCGCCGACCTCATCACCATCGAGGAGTACAAAAAAACACCACGACCCAAAGTGGTTTTAACCTGGGCGCCACATCCCCGGGCTTTGCCACAGGCTGTGCCAAACTCATTTGTGGAATGGATGAAAATAGCCGATGTTGATTTAGTAGTAACTCACCCTGCCGGTTATGACCTTGCCCCAGAGTTTATGGAGGGAGTAACCTACGAACCCAATCAGAATAAAGCCTTTGAAGGGGCCGACTTTATTTATGCAAAAAACTGGGCCAGTTATACTCAGTATGGTCAGATTTTAAGCAAAGACCGCTCATGGACTGTTGATGAAGCCAAAATGGCATTAACCAATAATGCCAAATTTATGCATTGTCTGCCTGTTCGCCGCAATATGATTGTGACCGATGGCGTTATTGAAAGCCCCAATTCAATTGTCATTCAGGAGGCTGCTAACCGCGTGGTTTCAGCTCAGGTAGTAATAAAAAGAATGCTTCAGTTGTTATAACCCATGAGTAGAGAACTGACAATTGTTAAAGTTGGAGGTAAAGTGGTAGAAGAAGCCGAAAGCCTTTACCGTTTACTGAAAGACTTTTCGGCTATTAGAGGCCCAAAAATTCTGGTTCATGGTGGCGGTCGATCGGCCACTGCAATGGCAACTCGTTTAGGCATTGAAACCAAAATGGTTGATGGACGCCGCATTACCGATGAACCCATGCTCGAAGTCGTAACCATGGTTTATGCCGGGCTGGTGAATAAGAATATTGTGGCTGGCCTTCAGGCGCTAAAGCAAAATGCACTGGGAATGACAGGCGCTGATTTAAATATTATTCAATCACGAAAACGAGCTGTGGGTGATATCGATTATGGCTTTGTTGGCGATATTGAACGTGTAAACCAAAAAGATTTAAGTAATCTGCTTCACCAGAATGCCGTTCCTGTAATTGCGCCTCTCACCCACGATGGCATGGGCCAAATGCTCAACACCAATGCAGACACCATGGCCTCAGCAGTAGCTTCTGCATTAGCCGCAGAATTTAAAGTAACTCTGGTTTTTTGTTTTGAAAAAAAAGGTGTACTTTCCAATCCTGATGATGAGAACTCGGTTATTTCAAAAATCACTCCGGATTATTTTGCTCAGCTTAAAGCCGAAAAAATAATAACAGAGGGAATGATACCAAAATTAGATAACGGTTTTGATGCTCTCAACAAGGGCGTTTTTCAAATCAGGATAACCAATGTTGATGGGCTTAACATCAACAATAACCCGGGTACTATCTTAACAAAAGTTTAAACCTTTGAAGAGCCATGATGCAACCAGATGATGTTTTTCTTGATGCCATTGAGATGTTGAAAATGTTAATTTCAACACCCTCCATTAGCAGAGAAGAAAAAACCGCTGCCGATATGGTTGAAAATCTTATTACACAGATGGGGTTTAAACCTAACCGTAAAGGCAACAACATCTGGATTGTTGCCGATGGTTTTGACTCAGCTAAACCCACCATTCTGCTGAACTCGCACATTGATACCGTTAAACCTACCGGAAGCTGGGATTCTGACCCATTTACACCCATCATTAAAGACGATAAAATAACCGGGCTGGGTAGTAACGATGCCGGTGCTTCAGTGGTAACCCAACTGGCGGCTTTCAGGCTATTAACGCAAAAGCATCAACCATATAACCTTATTTATTCGGCTACTGCCGAAGAAGAAGTCTCAGGCATTAATGGCGTTACTTCTATCCTGCCCGATTTGGGAAAGATTTCGTTGGGAATAGTTGGTGAGCCAACGCAACTACAAATGGCAGTGGCCGAAAAAGGATTGTTGGTTATTGACGGAACCGTTTATGGCAAATCTGGACATGCTGCCCGTAGCGAGGGAGTCAATGCCATTATGGAGGCAATTCCAATCATTCAATGGTTCAAAGAATACAAATTTGAAAAAGAATCGTCCTTTCTGGGACCTGTAAAAATGACTGTAACGGGCATTAATGCCGGATCGCAACATAATGTGATACCCGATCAATGCCAATTTATGGTCGATATTCGGGTTAACGAGTGTTACACCAACGAAGAAATTCTCGATCAAATTCGAAAATCGGTTAAGTGCCAGATAATCCCCCGGTCGGTTCGTCTTAACAGTTCATCTATTGCCGAAAACCATCCGGTGGTATTGCGCGGAAAGCAACTGGGGCTATCATCATTTGGATCGCCAACCACCTCCGACCAGGCTGTGATGCCTTTCTCCACACTCAAGATTGGCCCGGGCAACTCTGCCCGCTCGCATACAGCCAACGAGTATATCCTTATGTCCGAAATAAAACAAGGTATTGAAACTTACACCAAACTTCTGGACGGACTCGAAATTTTAGCATAAAAATTGACATTTGTCATATTTTTGTGAATAAAAATTCAATCAACAGGCAATTATTGCTATATTTGTGATGTTTTAGAATTAAAACAGGCTTTTTCCAAACAATTTTTAATTGGCTGGTCAATGCTGGTGAAGTTATAAATATCTATGATTCTGATTTTTGTGAGCAAACCTATGTAACACATCAGAATTTGGGGTTCCGGTATAAATAACCAAAAGCTAAAAAAATTCCTCCTCCTGAAGAATTTGCCTTTGGGAGGTAAATTAAAAAACAACGAATAGAAGTTGCATAATGTTAGAAATCAATCATAAAAGCAGTTGAATAAAAATTTAACATCGTCAATTTTTACCCGGCTACTCACATTACACCAACAACATAAACAAACTATACAAGAATGAAACTTTGGGATAAAGGATACAGTGTTAACAAGAAAATTGAAGCGTTCACCATTGGACGCGACAGAGAACTGGACGTTGAACTGGCCCCTTTCGATATTCTTGGAACACTGGCACATACCACCATGTTAACCGAAGTTGGTTTGTTATCCAAAGAGGAACTTGAGATATTGAAACCCGAACTTCAGAATCTTTTTCACATAGCCCTTGCCGGCAATTTCACCATTGAAGAAGGTGTTGAAGACGTTCATTCGCAGGTAGAGCTGATGTTAACACGCAAACTGGGCGATGTTGGCAAAAAAGTACACAGCGGCCGCTCACGCAACGACCAGGTTTTATTAGACCTGAAGCTTTTTGCCCGACAACGAATCAGCGAGGTTAACTCGGCCGTTAAACGCTTTTTTGATGCTTTACAAAAGCGCAGTGAGCAACATAAAGACGACCTTTTACCGGGCTATACACACTTACAGGTTGCCATGCCTTCTTCGTTTGGCCTTTGGTTTGGTGCCTATGCCGAAAGTCTGGTAGACGATCTACATCTTTTATTAGCTGCCTGGCGGGTTACCAATCAAAACCCTTTGGGGGCTGCAGCCGGATACGGCAGTTCATTCCCACTCAACCGGAAATTAACTACCAAACTCTTAGGTTTCGACGATTTAAGCTACAATGTAGTTTATGCGCAAATGGCCCGTGGTAAAATGGAACGTACCGTAACCACAGCCATCGCTTCAATTGCCTCAACAATAGCAAAATTTGCCATGGATGCCTGCTTATACATGAGTCAGAACTTTGCGTTTATCGGTTTACCCAACGAATTAACAACAGGCTCCAGCATTATGCCTCATAAAAAAAATCCTGATGTTTTTGAATTGCTTCGGGGTAAATGCAACAAATTGCAGGCATTACCCCAGCAAATTGGTATGATAACAAGCAACCTGCCATCGGGCTATTTCAGAGATCTTCAAATCATTAAAGAAGTATTTATACCCGCCTTTGATGAGATACTCAGTTGCCTCGATTTAGCCACTTATGCCGTTGAAAACATGACGGTAAAAAAAGACCTTTTGAGCAATCCAATGTATAAATATGCTTTTAGCGTTGAAGAGGTTAACCGCCGCGTACTCGAAGGCATTCCCTTCCGTGAAGCCTATCGTCAGGTAGGCATCGAAATTGAAAATGGCAGTTTTACAGTACCCGGCAGCATTCACCATACCCACGAAGGAAGCATTGGGAACTTGTGTAATGCCAACATCCGGCAAAAAATGGAAGCCATAGAGCAACAATTCACCTTTGAGGCCATGAATGAAGCAATCCAAAAACTAATTACCTAACAACCAAACTTATTACGATGGAATTATTGAAAAACTTAGCAGATGCAGCAGTTCAATCCTGCGAGATTGACAAAACCCTTTATGATAAATTTAATGTTAAAAGGGGGCTTCGGAATGCCGATTTCTCAGGTGTATTGGTTGGTTTAACCAATATTGGCGACGTTGTAGGTTACAGTAAAGACGAAAACGGCACAATCACCCCCAAACATGGCGAACTCTATTACAGAGGAATAGAGATTAGAGACCTCTGCAAAGGGTTTCAGGCTGATGGACGTCACGGATTTGAAGAGACTGCCTATCTCCTCCTGTCGGGTAAACTCCCTACTAAAGAAGAACTCGAAAGTTTTTCAGATTTCATTAAAAAAGAACAGGAACTGCCATTTTCCCTTTCCAAAAACCTGATACTTTCACTCAGGGGAAGATGCATAATGAATATGCTGGCACGCACAGTACTTGGTTTGTACACCGAAGATGAAAAGGCCGAAGATTATTCGCCTGAAAACCTTATTAAACAATCCATCAGCCTTATATCGCGTTTCCCTGTAATTGTGGCCTATGCTTACTTCGGCATGCGGCACTCGTTTCAGCGTAAATCGCTGGTTATTCGTCATCCCGACCCAAGTTTAAGTATGGCCGAAAACTTCCTGTATATGTTGAAAGGGAAGAAATATCTGAAACTTGAGGCCGATCTCCTTGATTTAGCTCTGGTACTTCATGCCGAACACGGTGGCGGTAACAATTCATCGTTTACCACCAGAGTGGTAAGTTCGGCCCAAACCGACACCTACTCGGCCATTGCTGCCGCTTTAGGTTCATTAAAAGGTGGTTTGCATGGCGGGGCCAACATCAAAGTAATTGAAATGATGAATAATATAAAGGCCAATGTCAAAAACTGGGCAGACGAGAAGGAAGTGGATGCTTATCTAACCAAAATGCTTAACAAACAGGCTTTTGATGGAAGCGGAAAAATTTATGGTATTGGACATGCCATTTATACACTTTCTGACCCCCGCTGCATATTGCTTAAAGAAAAGGCTCGTTTGCTGGCCAAAGAAAAAGGCATGGAAGATGAATACAACCTTTACGAGATGGTTGAAAGGCTGGCACCCGAAGCTTTCTATCGCTTTAAGGGTTCGAACACCAAAGTGGTGGCCGCCAATGTTGATTTCTATTCAGGTTATGTTTACCAATGTATTGACATTCCTGAAGAATTGTTTACGCCCATTTTCGCCATTTCAAGGGTGGCAGGATGGTGCGCTCACCGTATTGAAGAAGTTACCTGCTCGAGCCGAAGAATCATTCGTCCGGCTTATAAGAATGTAGCCAACAGGGTATCATATACGCCTTTGCTAAAACGATAATAAATTAGTACAAACATGTCAACAGCTTTAAGGCAGAAGTTTTTAGCTGCCGTTTCTCAACTCCTGCCTCTTAATTAAAAAGGAACTGAAAACAACAACTATCAACTAACTGCCTTATGTTGTTCATCTTATTTATAATTTATCAGACGTTAGACAATTATTTTATATTCTAAACTTGCATATATATGCACACTGTTTTGATATTATAAAATATTTATTCATTTTTAGCGAATATCCATAGGTTACTCACGAATTATTTGTACATTTGCACTCCGGAAAAGTGTTGTTCCAAATCCTTCTCCTCATAACGAACAATTATAACAAAACACTGATATGCCGGAATCAAAAGCAATTAAGTTGGTATTACAGGACGGAACCGTCTTTAATGGGAAATCGTTTGGCTACCCCAAATCAGTAGCCGGTGAAGTTGTATTTAACACCGCCATGACTGGCTATCCCGAAAGCTTAACCGATCCTTCCTACAAAGGTCAGATATTGGTATCGACCTATCCTTTGGTTGGAAACTACGGCGTTCCGGTAGATGAACTTGAAAATGGCGTGCCTCGTTATTTTGAATCGGATACCATTCATGTTTCCGGGCTGATTGTGTCTGATTACTCGTTCGAATTCAGCCACTGGAATGCAGCCAACAGTTTGAGCGAATGGCTTATTTCATGCAAAGTACCCGGCATTTACAACATTGACACCCGGGCGCTCACAAAAATCATTCGCGAAAAAGGTCCCATTCTTGGAAAAATAATTGTTGATGATGAGGATGTTGAGTTTTACAATCCGGATTACGACAATTTAGTGGCTAAAGTCAGCACCCCCGAAAAAGTAGTTTATGGAAACGGAAAACATCGCGTTGTTTTGGTGGATACCGGAATTAAATATAACATTTTGCGATGCCTGTTAAAGCGTGACACCACTGTGGTGCGTGTTCCGTGGGATTATGATTTTACCCGGGAAGATTATGATGGCATTATGCTATCAAACGGGCCCGGAAACCCCGAGATTTGTGCTATTACGGTGGAACATATTAAAAAAGCGCTTCAGGACGATAAACCCATTTTTGGTATTTGTCTTGGGAATCAGCTTTTGGGAACTGCAGCGGGTGGAAAAACCCACAAACTAAAATACGGACACCGGGCTCACAACCACCCGGTTCAAATGGTAGGAACCGATACCTGCTACATTACCAGCCAGAATCATGGGTTTGTGCTCGATACCGAATCGTTGAGCAGCGACTGGGAGCCTCTGTTTATTAACTTAAACGATAATACTAACGAGGGCATCCGCCATAAATCAAAACCGTTTTTTTCAACCCAGTTTCACCCCGAGGCTTCCAGCGGACCAACCGATACCGAATTTTTATTCGATAAATTTATTGACCTCATAGAGGAAAGTAAGAACAAGTAATATACTTTTAATACCATAAAAAAAGCCCCTGTCAGAAAATTCTGCCGGGGCTTTTTTGTTTTTGTTTAATGATTTATGATACTGTTTATTTCGCTTCTTCGGTAACAATGGCACCACGTGTTGCAAACTTAATTATACCACGTTTCGAATTCTG
>CAZFTD010000041.1:0-22802 GCA_964521525.1 uncultured Marinilabiliaceae bacterium
ATGTTACATCAAAATACTGTATGGCCTGATGGAAAAAAAACATAAAAAAGTTGCCACTTTTAGCTAACATTAACGGTTACAAAGGATTTAAAGGCCCCCGTTATCCTTACATCATCCGAACTCTTAAATTGTAGGATGAACTTTTATCCTCGTAGTAAATATTAAAGTAACCATCGCCAAAAGCAGTTACCCTGAATCGTTTGATTTTAGGACGACTTTTAAGCGTGCCATCCAAAATAATTAAACCGTTTTCATTGGTAATATTGTTAATCACCAACGCATCCTGAACGGGTGTGGTGGTAATATCACTGGCACTGCTCCACTGTTTATGCTCCAACACAACAATAAAACTTCGTTTTTTCACCTATGGCAATAACAAAATCATGATTGTTGGGATTTATATTGGTATAGACTATACCTTTCAAAAACAAATTGCCCTTGTATTCTTTAACATCTGAATACAAGGGCAATTTTAACTCAACAAAAACAAAACATTGTCATTTTACCTTTCCAACTACGACTCATTGCTACCGTAATTATAAACCAGCACAACGTTAACCGGGTCTTCGCCTTCAAAAGGAGTCGACTTTAAAACAAAAGAGACCGATGTTTGCCCATCAACCCTTAAATCGTAAAGGTTGAAAGATACCGTTCCTCTCATGGCATAATTGGCCGGATCGTTGTTGCGGTTATGGCGGAACCATAAAATGGGCCTGCCTTCCTCATCAACCGGATTGTTAACATCCTGAACCAGGTTGATGTAATGAATGGCTTTACCGCCACCATATACAAACCTAATGGTTAAAAAATCACCGGTAAACCAATAATCTCTTATTCTCACAGGATCATCTCCAATTGAATCTGTATTTTCAGGAGTCAGCTCGAGAATTCCTTTTGTTAGAATCTCGGCCAAATCGTTCACTTTCACGAAATAATTAATTCCACCGGTGGCATCGCCCAAAATGGTATAGTTAATCCACACCCTCTGCTTATCGCGCACATTAAACCAGGGAACTGCTGTGGCCGATGGAAATAACTTATCGCCATTATCGGTAACAATTAAATACGAGTTAGTTCCTGTCATTTCAATGGTTGCACTAGAAATCCAGTATTTCCCAAGCGAATAGCCGTCGTCATCGTTACACCCCGAGAAGGGAACTAAGAAAAACAACATCAAAACCCATAGTATTTTTCTTTTCATCCAGCCGTGATTAAAATTTATACGCCAGATTGAGCTTCTTCTACCCTGCAAACTACTATGAGCACCTATTCCTAAACATCCTTGTTTCATATCATTATCCTCCATTAATTATTTTAACAATCGAATTACAAAAAGAAGATGCTAAATTATCGGAAAGGTTGCTTTGATTTACTACAAAAATCATCCCAAAATAGTTATTTTAGCGCGGGTTTAAAAGCATAAACAACTGTGTTATTAAACCTTTGTAATTTTTAAAAATCTATTTTGGAAACCACCAGCAATGAAGCAAATTCAATATATCGCCATCATTTTCTTACTTTTGAATTTTATACATACCAGTGCTCAAAAAAAGCTTGACTGGGATTTTCACTTTCCATTGGATACACCGCCGGTTGTAAGCGGTAGTTTTGGAGAATTACGTGGCGCACATTTTCATTCAGGAGTTGATTTTACAACCCAGGGCAAAATTGGTTTGCCGGTTTATTCCATCGACTACGGACATGTATCGCGCATCGTAATTTCGCCGGTTGGTTACGGAAAAGCCTTATACATTGATCATCCCAACGGATATTCGTCGGTTTATGCTCATTTACACGATTTTGCCCCTAAAATTGAAGCTATAATCAGCAATTTGCAATACCAGAAAGAGACTTTTGCCATTGAGCAATATTTTAAACCGGGCGAAATTGTAGTAAAAAAAGGAGAACTCATTGGGTTAAGTGGTAATTCCGGCAGCTCAGGTGGCCCCCATTTGCATTTCGAGATTCGTGAAACCGAGCAGCAAAAGCCTGTTAATGTGCATTTCTTCAATCTCGGGATTAAGGACGATGTACCACCTCACATTGAAGCCATTTGTATATACCCACTCGATGGGAATAGCCGTGTTAACGGGAAAACCACCCCATTGTATATTCAGGTCGTAAAAACCCCGGGAGGTTACGCTTTAAAAGGCAATCCGCGTATTACAGCTTCCGGCACCATAGGCGTTGGTATTGAAACACTCGATTATTTTACTGGTTCATGGCGTAAGTGCGGCGTCTACAGCATCATTTTAAAAGTTGATGGTAAAGAGTGGTTCGAGTCGCGTTTGGATGGATTCCTGTTCAGTCAGACTCGTTATTTAAACAGCCATATCGACTTTGCCATGCGCCATACTACCAAACGTGTTATTCAAAAAAGTTTTCTGGATAGTAACAACCAACTCGATATTTATAAAGTAACCCCCGAAAGAGGACGCCTGCAAATGGAAGAAGGATTGGATAAGGAGTTGCATTACGAGGTTAGAGATGCAGCAGGAAATTTGTCGCAATTAAAATTTATCATTAATGGAGTTCAGCCACCGGTAGTTGCCGAATCGCCGGTACCATTTCAGCAAATGTTAAGTGCCACCAAATCATTTTCCACCGAAATTGAGGGTTTTCGGGTTAAATTTCCGGCCAACAGCTTTTACACCGATGTGGCCGCCAGCTTTAAAGTTAGCCCCAACAACGGCGTTGGCATTGGAAGTACATTTTCGGTTTTGGATGCTTCGGTACCGGTTCATAATTTTTTCGAAATTTCAATACCTATACCTGAGGCCAACCGCCAACAAAAAGGTTTAACCGGCGCCCGTATTAACAGCAATAATGGCCTTGTTTTTGCAGGTGGAAAACGTGATGGCAACCGTTGGGTAATCAACACCCGCGACCCCGGTATTTATTGTCTGGCTGTTGATACCATAGCACCTACATTACGTTTGCTGCAGATGCCACCCGACAGAAATTACGCAGGCCGCGATGCCATCAGGATAGACATCAGAGATAATTTCTCGGGAATTAAAGATTTCAGATGTACTATAAATGGCAAATGGGTTTTATTTGAACACGACCCTAAAAACAATGTGCTGATTGGATATTTCCAAAAACTGAGAATAGAAAAAGGGATGCGCCATGCTTTGGAAGTTACCGCCACCGACCAGGCCGGAAATACCCAGACATTGAAAACCAGTTTTGTTTATTAACCTTTTGCCTGTATTATTTTTGAAGTTCGCAGGTTAACTTTTGGCTGCCTGAAATTGTTATATATTTGTTAACGGGATGCAGAATTTATCAATATGGCTCAAATAAACCAAACTTATAGTAAATTTTTGATATTGGCAGCAATAATGTTTCTGCCAGGTCTGACGCCTGTTAAAGCTCAGATTGATACCGACAGAATGACCATTATTGGCCGAAACGCACTTTATTTTGAAGACTATATTCTTGCCATTCAATACTTTAATCAGGTTATAAAAGCCAAACCATTTTTATCGGAGCCATATTATTACAGGGCTATTGGCAAATACAATCTGGAAGACTTAAAAGGAGCCGAGCAGGATTGCTCATCAGCGCTCGAACTCAACCCCTATTATGTAGATGCATACAACCTGAGAGGCATTATTCGTCAGAAACTTGGCCGCACCCGCGAAGCTTTGGCCGATTTTTCCAGAGGCCTTGAAATTGACCCGTCAAACGTGCATCTGGTAACCAACATCGGCATCAGTTACATTCATTTGAAAGATTACCCAAAAGCCATCGAAAGCTACAACAAAGCACTCGAATTATCGCCAAAACTGGTTTCCGCCTATCTGAACAGGGGATTGGCAAAGGTTGCCAACACAGATACCGTTGGCGGACTCAACGATTTTACCAAAGCCATTTCCATCAACCCTTACATTCCCGATGGCTATATTAACAGGGCAATAACCTATTATCAAACCGGAGAGTTTCAAAAATCGCTGGCCGACATGGATAAAGCCATTGAATTAAAACCAACCGATGCCCGTTTGTTTATGAATAGGGGAATTATCCGTTATCAATTAGATAATTTGCGCGGTACAGTGGAAGATTTCGACAGGGTAATTGAACTGGAACCGCGCAATGCCATGGCCTACTCCAACCGGGGAATACTGCGTGCCCAAATTGGCGATACCAACCGTGCCATTGAAGATTTTTCGCGGGTGTTGGCGCTTCAAACCGACGATTTGCTCACTTTATATTATCGTGGCTTGTTGTATGCCGAAACCGGACAGTGGGAAAATGCCATTGCCGACTTTAATATCATTGTTGACAATTTTCCCGATTTTGCCCCCGTATTTTTTAACCGCTCGCAAGCCCGGCAAATGATAGGCGATTCGCGTGGCGCTTCGCTCGATTATGGCACTGCCATGAAACTGGAACTTGCCCGCCGCGAACGCTCCGATGCTGCCGATAAAGCTCAGAATTTAGCTTCATTGGAGAAAAAGCAAACCGATAAATCCAAACAAACAGAATCAAAACCCGGTCAGCGCAAAGCTACCCGTAAAGAAGCCGATAAAGACATCAGAAACTACAATAAAATTGCCGTACTCGACGATTTCGATGCAGAGCAGTTTGAAGAGATTGTCGCCAGTAACCCTTTGCGTGGTCGCATTCAGAACCGCAACATCATCATTGAAATGGAGCCGGTATTTGGACTTACATTTTTCCCGGGCGACACACTGGTTCACCGTTTGCGCTATTTTAACATCGAAATTGATGCCTTTAACCGCAGGCAGGTATCGGCTGACAGGATGAAAATTTCCAACCACGAATTGGAACTGCCGCGCGATATGGCAGCCAAGGCATTTACGGAAATTGAAAAAATCAACAAAAAGCTCGAAAAAGCTTCCGGCAGCGAAGAGGAACAGCTGTTAATGGCCCGCGCCCTATACTACTCGGCTGTTTTAAACCTGAATAATGCCATGACCGATTACAACCGGGTAATTACCCTTAATCCCAACAATTATCTGGCATGGTTTAACCGCGCTTTTACACGTTTCCGAATGGTTGAAATGGTAAAACGCCTTGAAGCCGAGAATCCGGAACCCAAACAGCAATTACGCATTGGAGCCATTGGTGTTACCACTACTCAAAACACCGAAAGAGACAGTAGGATACTTGATTACGACCTTATTATTAAAGACCTTGAAAAAGTTATTGAACTAAAGCCTAATTTTGAATTTGCCTGGTTTAATTTAGGAATGATTCAGTGTATTTTACGCGATTTCGACAAAGGGATTGTGCATTTTTCAAAAGCTATTGAAATTAACCCTGAATTTGCCGAGGCTTGGTACAACCGTGGTTTAACCCGCATTTACCTTGAAGAAGAAGTTGAAGGCACCCTCGATTTGAGTAAATCGGGCGAATTGGGTATTTTTAAGGCCTATAACGTTATTAAACGTTATGGCGCCCGTGGAGGCGACCCCTGGACCGATGCAGAAGAAGATAAACAATAACCCTGATGAACGAACTTCCCGATTTTCTGGATACCGATAATGCTGAGTTTCAGGACGCGTTAAAGCTGATTCAATATACCAATTCATCGGTATTTTTAACCGGTCGTGCCGGAACGGGTAAGTCAACTTTTTTAAAATACATTTGCCAAACCACTCATAAAAAACATATTGTACTGGCTCCCACCGGTATTGCAGCCATCAACGCCGGGGGGGTTACCATGCATTCATTCTTTAAAATTCCGTTCAGGCCCATCCTGCCAAACGACCCCGACTTGTCGGAAAAAGACCGTCGCATTTATGATTTTTTAAAGTACAACCGGGTTAAAACCCAATTACTGAAAGAGGTTGAGCTGATTATTATTGATGAAATATCGATGGTAAGATGCGATATTCTCGACTTTATCGACCAGGTATTGCGGGTTTTTACCCGTAACCGAAACCTGCCTTTTGGTGGCAAACAGATTCTGATGGTGGGCGATGCCTTTCAGTTAGAGCCGGTTGTAAAGCGCGACGAATGGCAGATTCTGAGTAAATATTATCCTACGCCATATTTTTTCTCGGCCAATGTGTTTCAGCGTATTCCCCTGGTACAGATTGAATTGCGCAAAGTTTACCGACAAAGCGACCCTGTTTTTGTTGATATTTTAGACCGAATAAGACAAAATCAGGCACACACCAACCATCTCAACATCATTAACCAACGTTTAAATCCGGCATTTCAAACGCCCACCGACGAGCTTTTTATTACACTGGCCACTCGTCGTGAAACGGTTGATTACATTAACGACCAAAAATTAGGCGAACTCAAGGGAAAAGAGTTTAGTTTTGAAGGCACCATTTCGGGCGATTTCCCGGAATCGAGTCTGCCAACACTGAGAAACCTGGTTTTAAAAGAGAACGCCCAGGTAATGTTTGTTAAAAACGATATGGAACGCCGGTGGTACAACGGCAGTTTAGGGCGCGTGGAAGAAATTAACGAGGATGGTATTTTTGTGAGGCTCGAAAACGAAGAGATACACCTTGTTACCATTGAGAAATGGGAAAATTTACGGTATAAATTTGACGAGGAGAACAATCGTATTATTACGGAAGAAATAGGTTTCTTTAAACAATATCCATTAAAATTAGCCTGGGCAATCACGGTTCACAAAAGTCAGGGACTTACTTTTGATAAGGTGGTGGTCGATTTTAGCGGAGGTGCTTTTGCCGGAGGGCAATTATATGTGGCGCTGAGCCGTTGCCGTTCGCTTCCGGGCATGGTTTTAAAAACTCCCGTTGTACAGCGCGATATTATTGTAAACCGTGAGGTTGAAAACTTTTCGAAGCAGGCCAATAACAAGCAACTGATTGAAGAAGAGCTTAAAAAAGCAAAGGCCGATGGTGCCTATGCCGAGGCGTTGGCAGCATTCCGCAATCAGAACTGGAGCGAAGCCATTGCACGCTTTGCCGAGGCAGTGGAATATCGTAACGATTTGTCGAAGCCCGAATTTCAACGCTTTCTGGCACAGGAGATGTTTTTTGTAAACCATTATAAGAATCGCATTAACGAATTGGAAGCCAAACTGGAAGAAACCCATAAAAATGTTTTTGAGTTTGCCCGCGAATACTATCTGATGGCCAACGAGTGCGAGGTGAAATTTAAAGATGAACGCTCGGCCATTGCCAACCTTAATAAAGCCCTGAAGCTTAACCCAGTTTTTTTTGATGCACTATTGCGCCGTGCCATTCTTTTGAAAAATACGGGCGATACAATTGGTGCTGAGGCCGACTGTACAACCATTCTAAAAAAACACCAGCGTCATTTTAAGGCACTCTTGCTACGCGGGAAAATTCGTCTTCAGCTCAATAACCTGAACGGAGCCTATCAGGATTTACTGGAAGCTCAAAATTTAAAAAAGAACAATCCTGAAGTTTATAAAATACTCAGTAAAGTTTGCGCCAAAATGGGCGAAACAGAAAAATCGCGCGAATACAAAAATATTGCCCGTAGCCTGGAGCAACAGGAGGATGAGTTTTAGAAAACAAATACTTAGTTTTATATTGCCTGTTTTTATCTAATTGAAATGTTTAATTGTCTTCCTAATCCAATTTCAATCAAAAATATATGAAAATCTGCGAAGTTTAGGAACAATCTATTCGGAAGGTTCTGTCTGTTTTCCTTACATGCGCCATAACAGATGGCAACTGGTATTCATTCTTACCCGTCTGTTTATCATTTATTTATATTTTATTTTTAAGTCATTTTCAATCTGCAACAACCTATCCACGAAGTACAAATTTATTTTGTTTTTTGAGTGTTGGACAAAATGGCTTTGCCAAAGTGCGTTGTAAAGGCGGAAGCTCTTTTGCAAGCCTTTGGTTTGTGCGTTAGCTCGTGTGGGCTTGCAAATGTGCTTACGACTGTGGGGTGGCTATTCAGTAAATCCATATTTTTTTACTTTTTGCAAATTGAGTCCAGCAATGAATTTATTCCTGTCTGTCAAAGGTTTTCTACCTTCTGATAATTCTAGCATAAATTTAAATTCAAAATCTTTCAATTTACGGTTCTTCTTATCCCATTGAACAATGTTTACAATTTGCTCTAATGTAATTTCTCCATTTCCGTTTTCTTTTTGTTCTTTATCTTTTTTAAACAGTTCATCAACATTATCTAAAAGTTCGGGAGCCTTTTCAATTACTAAATCCAAAATAGCAATTCCGGTTTGTCTTTCATAATCGGATATACGCCCATTATTACGAACTCTTCCGGCAAGATTAAAAGCAACAGACTTTTTCTGTTCTGAAAGTTCACCAGACTCTCTGCCCCATTCTTCAATTAAATGCCAGATTTTTGATGGTATGGATTTAATCTTTTCAAGTTCTTCCTGTATCTGAATCTGAATTGTTTCTTCATCAGTGAGTCTTTTTCGGAATGATGGATTTTTTGCATTTTCAAAATCATTTTTAATTCTACTGAAATCTATATTAAATTCCTGACTTTTCAAGTCTGTCCAGCAATCTTCCTTTTTTGCCCATTCACCGTAAAGAGCACCATGATTTATTTCAGCAGATTTCTTTATTGCACTCTCAACCTGCACCATCAAATCATATAACAAAGTTTTCAGGTTTTCTGATAATCCCTGGTTTTTCCAGATTTTGTACAAATCAAGTTTACAGTCAGTCCTATAAGTCAGATAAGAAATAGAATATGGTACAGTAATGTATCTCAAATCGCCAATTGCATTTGGTTTTACACCATAGATTTTTTCTGATGTTCTGAATAAAATAACTTTTGAAATAATGTCTTCAAAATAAATACTGTCCGGTTGTTTTACCAGGTTATAATTGATAAATTGCACATAGTTTTTTTGATTACCACGAACAACAATATGAGGTCCAATTACCGTTTTTTTACCGTCAAGGATTTCCTGGTAAGAATTTACATATTTTGCAAGTTCTTCTTTAGTGAACATTTGACTTTTGGGATTTTTTAAATCAAATGCCTTTTGCTTGGCCTTTGTAAATCCATCTTTCAGTCTAGCATTTTTATATTGGCCTCTTGCCCGTTCATAAAACCATTTTGTTTGGGTTGTCTGACCTGGAACATGAGGGGCGAAAATACTTCTTGATAATTTCTCAAGTTGGATATGATATGGACGGTTTGAACTCAAATCAGAAACAGATACTTTATTCTGTGTATTAGCATATTCTGAAATTCGTGAAACAATTTCGCTGAAATTTTCTTTGTTTTTTACAACAGACAGTTTTAGCTGAACAAATATTCCTGAGATTTCAGCTTTATCTTTCTTTAATGTATGATAAATGGATGCTGTTGTCTGACCTCCATTTACTATTTGAAAGTCATTAACACTTTTAACAACAAACCCACCATTTTCTGACATTCCAATTTCTATTTCTTCTGCGGTAGCAGCAAGACCATTATTAAATGCCAGGAACATATGAGGTTCTTTAAGGATTGTAGTTCTTATGCCCTTGTTAATTTTTCCGGTGAATTGGAGGAATGAACGTACATTTTGTTCAAGTAACCTGGAACCGTACTTTTCATAGATAGCTGCCAGGGCTGAACCCGGAATGATAGCCAGATAAGATTGATATTCCTCATTTTCAGAAGGTGAAATAATACAGGGAACTTCAAAACCTTCCTTTTCAAAATCTATGGAAATTGGAATGTGTGATTTTTCAGTAATGTTGAAAATATAGTTAATATCCACAACCCTGTAAAAAATCGGGTATCCCGAAATAGTCTGAGTTACCGGATAATCGCCAGGATAAAAACCATCAGTAAGGATAATTGCATTTATTCTAACCAGGTTTTCCTTTAGGTCTGCTGAATTGCTTAATGTGTGTGCAAAATCAAAAATAGGGGCAGATTCTTCAATTTCATTAACATAGTCTTTATAAATTCCTTTTCGGAAAAAATTAGTAATGCGTTTTGCTGCTGTATCAATTTCTTCTTTTGAGATACGTTCGGGCTTTTCTGTTCCTTTGAAAATGGTAATAAAAAGGTCTATGGTTTCGTAATTATCCGCTATTGAATAGGCATTGATTTTATGCTGATTCTTTGTTCCTAATCCTTTTTCATCATGAGCTGTACGGGCATTCTCAGTTTCACCGGCATCAGCTAATAAATCAATTGCAAACTGAGTGAATATCTGTTCAAGAACTCCTCCTTCTTCTTCAGAAAGTTGCTCTGATTTTAAATCCTGAACAAGTGAAATATAAAACTTTTCAAGTTCATTATTTTCTGTTAAACCGCTCATTAGAATAAAATATTTTGAAGTACAAATTCTTCAGATTTAACATATTCTGAAAACTGAGAAATGATAATTGAATATTTGACATCACCAACACCATTTCTTATATCGTTTTCTTCAATTCTTGGAAAATCTTTTTCAACCTTATAATAAGTCTCGTTTCGTATAAAATAACCAGTATCTGCATAGTTGTCCCGATGGTTTTCGAAATAACCGGCTTCAAATAGTTTATTGTTAAACTTATTTAGAGAAACAAAATCACTTCCAAGAATTAATCTGATGGAATCCACCATTGAGTTTAGCGTTTCACCTGAATTAAGACGTGAATCCATTGATAAATGAAAAAGAAAAAGATGTTTAAGATTACTCGTGTCTAATTGCCTTTCACTACTAATCTGGATTTTCTGATGGTTGTTGCCGTGGGTTGTTTTTACTTCTATCCCCCAATTATTATATTGAAAATCTCTTATTTGTTTTTCAGCACCAACCCAGGAAGATAAAACAATGCTTTTTGGGTCAAATGAAATCAAAAGCTTTTTTAAAAGAAATAGTTCACCGAACAATCCCCTTTGTTCTTCGGGTGACAGTCCATGTGAGGACACTTTATCAAACAGAGACTTCCATTTTTCAAAGCGATTAATTAATTCTTTAAGAATTCTTTCTTCGCTTTTCAGTGGTGCAACACTTAATAATAAATCCTCGCATAAAACCGAAAAAATATCCCTATGTTCCGTATTTAATAGTTTAAAAATCAAATAATTCCTTTCTGAATTTTGGTCATCCGGAATTACTTCCACACTTATGTCTCTCAAATTTGAGAATAGCGAAAGATTCAGTTTTTTTGCATTCGATAAAGAAGCGGCAATGCATCTAAAACCTTCAGGTGATTTAATTGCAATAAAAATATCGGGTAAAATATCACCTGAATATCTTCTGATAAGCAAACCATGAGAAAATGATTTGTCATTTTCAAGTTCAGACCATATTTTGTCAATCCTCGTCATTGTCATCATCTTCTGGTTCGTAGATATCCTCAATATCAAAATTACTTAACAACTGACTATGAACGGCATAAGTAACTGCATCATCATGCTCTGTACCTGGGAAACTAATTGCAAAACCAACAATTGGGTTAAATGTTTCAGGTAACTCAGCACCTGTTGGGTCTAAAAAGTAAAGTAACAATAAAACCTTATCTGGTTTTCTTATTTCATTTCTAACCCACTCCCCATTAAGCCTTTTAAGTTCCCCTTCTTTACCTTTTTCCCGCCATAAGCGTAATGATGCTTCATAGGCAGCATCTCGTTCACTTTGTGTAAGGTCAATAAATTCATCGTTCGGACTTATGATGTGTGATTTCCGGATGTAGTATAGTTCTGAATTTGATTTATTATCCTGTGTTCTTTCAATAAGATTAACCTGAATATTATTATTGACATGAAATTCTGTTCCTTTACGCTTGGTTATTACACCAACATTCCACGACCTAAGTTCATCGTTACGATATTTAAAATCTATAAACTTAATAAGGTTTTGTGGAGCTGCTGATTTAAGGTTATCATAAACCTCAAAACCCATCAGAAATTGCCTGATATTTTCAAATGGAATATTATTCCATAAAAAATAGTTTTGCTCTGCTGAGAAATTTCCTCCGAGTGAATTTACAAAACGAATTGTTGTATCAAGGTTCTTTTGAATTGTTTCCGGCTTTTTGCTTAATTCATACGTTTCAATTAAGCGACCAGACCATGAAACTCTTATGTTTTCAGCTCTCCTGATTTTATTAGATGCGGAGATTTGCAAAACACCTGGATGGGTTCTAACCTTTAGGGCATATTGTTCAGGTGTACTCCCTGCCACATCAGCCATATAATCAAATTCATCCCTGAGTTCCTCACTTGCCAGGGCAATATGGCTAAACCATTCATTCAGTTCTCTGCTTGTAAAAAGTCTGCATAAATCTACATAACCAGGTCTGTATCCAAACCACCTGCCCATTTGCATTAAAGTATCATACATACGGGAAGCTCTCAGGTAATAACTAACCGAAAGACCTTCAAGTGTCAGTCCCCTTGATAATTTATCTCCGCCAATTGCAATAACTGAAAGCCCGTTTCTATGGTCAAAATAATTTAATACATCAGCAGAACCACCGTTGATTTCCCTTACCTGAATCCTGGTTGCAGCCTCATTAAGAAATGGCAATACATCATTCCATTCATGTACCTGAATATGAGGGTCTATATTGGCAAGTCCGGAGTTTAAAATAAGTTGTGAAGTTGTACGGTATGATTTATATAAATTATTGTCTTCTTCAAAAGCCTGACGGATTTCTTCTATAATAGATGGAATATTCATTTCTATTCCCCTTCTGTAGAAATCAAATGCGTTCTGTACTATATCCCTGATACGATGTTGCCAGTTAACTAACCTGCTTGTATGCACAAGCATAGAATTATGTGCATTTCCTTGTCCTCTTAATCTGCGGATTGCACAGGTAATAATAAAACATTTGATTGCCAGCAACAATGACGCAGGAGCGTTATCAGGTAAAGTATCACTGCTTCCATGTCCATTTGGAACAAAACTGTGATAATCTTCGATTCTTGTAACTATGGGTAAAACGGTATCTGATGTTTCATCATCTTCAACCAGTCTGAAACCAAAAATCTTATCAGGACCGATGTAGTTTGAAGGAGCGGGCAGATTAATAATAAAATCTCTGGGAAACAATTCATCTTCTTCTATCGGGATGAAGATATTCGCAAAAGGGGTTATTTAAATCGATGTTTAAATTGATTGTAACCCAATACTTATCAAATAATTAAAAGTATGGTCATAGTATTCCTTTTTTCGTGTATGGTCTTCGCAATTACCTTCAGGAACAACAATCACCATTCCTTGTCTTGCTCTTGTTAGTAAGACACGATAAGCATTGAGAAGATACTTTTTGCGGTCAGTGTTAAAAATATTTTGCCATTTGTTTCCTTTGAAAGAATATGTTTGCCATCCGATATGAGAATATCGCAAATCTCCATCCCAAACAACACAACTCCAATCCAATTCAAGTCCCTGAACATGAAACTCAGTTGCTACATCTTCCAAATAGAATGAAGAACGAACATCATCTTTGCCATCTAAAAACCAATTTACATGATTCATTGGTGTTTTAACATCTATTGCAAATGGTTTTAACCTTAAGGCTTGCGATGATACTATAATTCCATATCGCTCACTACCTCTTGCTTTCTCTTTTAACCATTGTTTTGCCTTGACAATATCACGAGTCAAAACAATGGGGTATTTCCCATCTATATGTAAAAAATCCTCTTTTGCCTTTTCTATCTCAATGTCTAATAAATTTTTAACAAATGATGACAATTTCTCTGCTCTAAATGAACGCATGGAAACAGACAGATGTAAATTTTCATCAAAACAAATTCTATTATTCATCTTCAATCTTTCTATGGAATCAAATGCAAGATATTCAGAGTCAGTCAGATTAGGCGAAATGTAAATCTTCCAATCGAAAAATGTTTTATTTAAAGCATTTAACCATTCGGATATTCCAGCTTCACCAGTATTAATTTCTTGCCCACCACCTACTAAACAAATAATCACAGCCCAATCATTGTGTCTATCCAAACAAGAAATTAAAAATTCTGGCTCTGAATAATCAAAATCAGGAATTCCTTTTTTCTGTTTCATAAACTTTACTGTTTGTTCTTTATTCCATGCCCGCTGTGCTTCATCAAAAATTGCAACATGGTCATAAGGTGCTTCTGGATTTTTCAAATATTCATCTCTGTAATGGTGGATGATTTGAATAAATGTTTTTACTGCTTGTTGAGCTGTCTTTTTCGTTATTCTGTTCCCTTTTTCTTTTTCTCTTTGAACCTTATCTCTTGCCAATGCTTCTTGTAAAATATCGACTAATGGTTTATTCCCAGACAAATAAACACTTGCATTCCCATTTTCGTTATCAAGATGCATGGTTGCGATGTTCAACCCAACTAGAGTTTTGCCTGCTCCTGGCACACCAGTAACAAAACAAATAACTTTCTTGTTTTCGCTTTTAGCTTTTTCTATTATTCCAGAAATTGTTCTGGTAGTAAGTGTCAGATTCATTGCATCAGCATCACTGCGAGTAATATTTTCAACGCTATGTGTTGTATAAAGTGAAACTGCAGCTTCAACAATTGTTGGTGTAGGCATATAACCTCCGCTTATATACTCTGCTATATCTATATCCGGCTCATCTGAAAAGAAAAGTAATGCATTTTGGATTACATCTTTTAAATCATTACTTCCAATTCTTACTGGGAAAGTCAAATTATCATTGTGAGAAGTGAGAAGTATTTCAGTAAAAGACCTTTTTGCTTCAGTTGCAATCAATACAGGCACAATAGCAACTTTATGACTTGTTTTATGGAAGTTTTTCAAATCCAAAGCATAATCCCACACTTGTTCGATATTGTGATTTAAAAAATGATTTTCTCCTACTTTAAATTCAATTACAAATACCACATTTTTAATAACAATTAATGTATCAATTCGTTTCCCCATTCTTGGAACGGAAATTTCAAAGAAAATTTCACCATTATATCCTTTTAAAGCATTTTTTAATATTGGAATCTGTTGCTCCCAGGATTTATTTTGCAAAAAAGAAGAATCAAAAGCATTGGAACGATTAATTGAACCGATTATTTCATCGGTGCTGCTACATAAATAATCGGTAATTGTATTTCTGTAGTAGTAATTCATTTTAACTTCTTCAATTCGTTCAAAGTCATCTCAATGGTTTCAATTTTCTCGCGATACCATTCATGTTTGTTATAAATTTTAGGTGTAACAATTTCATTATTGCAATTTTTAAAAGTTATTAAAGAAATTGTTTTAACTTCGTTTTCTGAAAATTGAGTAGGAAATAATTTGTTTTGCATAATTAATTTCCCCTTTTCATCTGTTCCGACAGTTAAGGCTCCCACTTCTATTATGTAATGTGCATATTCAAGGCAGGAATATCTAATTTCTGAAAGATAAGATTGTAACCTTTCTTCTAATTCTGCTATTGTCTTTTTTATATCCATAAATTTTAAGGAATAAAATAATCAAATTGGTTTATGCAGCAGTCCTTCCTCCCTCAAAAAAATAATCATCAGGGAAAGACTGAATTCGTGCAGCTTCACGCACTGATATTGAACGTATCTGTTTTGAATCAGGATAAATATAATAATGCCCGTCTTTCGAGATATGAGCCACCATTGTATGGGAATGTCCATTCGGGTCAACTACTTTAAAACGGTCGAGAAATGCTTCGGTGTTATTATGTGTTTGAAGTCTGGCTGGAAGGTCTGAATATTTTAACCTTGTTTTTTCATTTACCCATTTATCAATTGCAATTGAATATATTTCCAAGTCTCTTTTGTTGTGGTTTCTGGTTATGTGCTGAGTAACAATATCAATCCCATTGCGAATTCCTGTTGTTCTTAAATATTCATTAATCGGTTTTGTGTATTTTACGATATTAAATTCATCGCCAGGGTTTAAGTAGGGTAAGTCATAAAACAAATCCTTTTTAATCTGCCATTTGTTTTCAACTTTTTGCAATACAGGGAAATTAAATTTTTTCTTTCCCCTTTGCCCCATTATTATAACTCTTCTCCGTTTTTGCAATACTCCGTAATCTTCGGCATTCAGAACAGTTGGTTCAGCAACTGAATAACCTATGGACTCGAAAAGTTGAATCATTTCATTCAGGTATCTTTTGTTGCCGGCAGTCAATAAACCCAAAACGTTTTCAAAAACAAAATACTTTGGTTTATATTTTATCAGAAATTCAGCATAATACCGGAATAAAAAATTTCTTTTATCCCCCTTCATGCGGTTAGGGTCTCTGCTTCTCCCGACAAGTGAATACGCCTGACAAGGTGGCCCTCCAATTATTAAATCAACCTTATGACCATCTAATTGCTTATCAATATTGTTAAAAATATCGCTTATTGTTTCTCCTGTAATTTCTTCATTTATTACAGATTCCATAATTGGTCCCGGGATATTCCCCCATAAAACCTCACGGGTTATTTCATTTTTAAGATATGCCTTGTAGATACTTAATTTATTATTTTGAGAAAGGTAATGATAAGCAAGTCTTGTTTTTAGTGTATCACAGGCATCCTTGTCCATTTCAACATGGGCGATAGCCTGAAACCCTTCCCTTATAAAACCCTCGGAAAGACCACCCGCTCCGGCAAATAAATCAATATATTTCAGTGATGAGTTCATTTAACGTTTTGTCTCTAATATTTTTTTCAACTCACATTCAAAAATAGTAAATACTTTCCAGCCTAATTCCTGTAAAACCTGAAAGTTATCACAATCTAACTGTTTATTTCTTTCAATCTTTTTCAACCACCAGTCTGTCCTTGTCTTTGGAATTACAAAATATTTACAGTTTTCATGTCCATGCCAAAAACAACCATGAATAAAAATTACTGTTTTATATTTTGGCAATACTATATCTGGTTTTCCAGGTAATTTCTTATCATAAAGTCTGTATCTGAATCCTTTTGAAAACAAGAACTTACGAATCAATATTTCGGGTTTAGTATCCTTGCCCTTAATTTGACTCATATTATAACTTCTTGTCTTTTTATCATGCACATCTGCCATACTGTAAAAATACAGATAAACCTTTCATAATAGCTTCGTGTGTGTCGGCAAAATTGCAGCTCTTTTTCAAACCTATATCAGGACAAGTCATCTTTCTTCTTTTTTTGCGGGGGGAAGAAAAAAACAAAATAAATTTCCATCAAATTTGCACTGTTCTGTCATAAAGCTAAATCCTTTCTTTCATTATTATTTATCACTATCGTTTCTGTCATACGTCCGTCTTTTTCACACTGGTTGCCCATCGGTTGGCGGTATGGCCCGGAGCGACGTTGCTATAAACCCAGACGAAAGATTGATGCGGGTGATGAGCTTTGCATACCTCTGAAACCCTTATTGGCTATACCGCGTGTTTCCTGCTGGCTATTTTTCATTAATATAATATTTGTCAAGTTTATCTAAATACCTTTCGTCTGACATACCTGTCCGATTAAACATAATTACACTTCCAATTCCAAGGTCTGGGTAAATTCTGATTTCACAATAATACCCTCCTCCACCACCAGCGTGTGCTAAATATTGTTTTCCGTTCAATTGTCCCTTAAACCACGACAAACACATTTCTGTTGCCTTGTTATTATTTGTAAGATTTTCGGTAAAAAACAATTTCTTGTAATCATCATTTATCAACTTACAATTGGGCTTTAAAAGTTCTTGAAGATATACGACAAAAGCATTTAAAGTCCCGATTAAGCCTCCATAAGAAGCGCCGTTTACATAACTATTTTTAAACGAATTCCATTTGCCTTCCGTTGTTTCCACATACTTTGATTTGTCTATAAGAAAGCCAAGAATGAAATTTGAGAAGCTATATCTTTTATGATAACCCTTTGCGTGTTGATTAACATCAGTTATTGTAAAATCCAATTCGTTTGGTTTAATATTTAAAGGTTGTAGAATATTTAACCTAACATAATCTTCATAACTTATTCCTGATACCTTTTCAATAATTTGTCCAAGCAAAACATACCCAAGGTTTGAATAAGCATATTTTTCATTCGGCTGTGATTTTGCCTTATTATTCTTAATAAAGATTTGGCTAAAAAAGCTATCTCGGTCAAACGAGTTATGTTCCTCAGCTAAATGTATCCAGCTTAAAGGAATAGGATTTGGAATACCAGCAGAATGAGCCATTAGATGCCGAATTGTAATTTCTGACGAGTAGCAAAATTCGGGCAAATATTTTATAACAGGATGGTCAATATCTAATTTATTCTGTTCTGCTAATTGCAAAATTGATAGAGCCGTAAAAGTCTTTGTTACGGAATATGCATTGTAAGTTGTGCTTTCATCGGATTTTCGCTTATTCTTTATATCAGAAAAGCCAAATTGAAATTTATGGATAACACTGTCTTTATTGAAAATAATGTATTGAACGGAAGGTGTTTTATTATCTTCAATTTGTTTGATTAAAATGTTGTCAATTTCATTCATAGTCATTTTTGTTGTCTGCGAGTTACAAGAATTTAAAATTGCAACCGTAAGAAATATAGTTATTATCGTCTTAATAGCTTGCAGGTAACGTGTTTATATCACCATAACCTTAGCACTTTTATATAATATGTTAATGGCATAAATCAACACTTCTTACAATAAGAGTTTCTCTGTCAGGGTTCCCTTTCGTTGCTAACGTGTTTTTTTTCTGTTACATAACTCGTTTTTGTTGTTCGCTTATTTTTATTGTTTTTTCAAGTCGCGTTGTCTGTTTTTTCCCTGACTGGCACTCATTATCCAACTGATTATGGCTTTTCGGTAAGAAGGCGCTTGTTTTATAAAAAAGTCCCATGCTTTTTTGTTTTCTTTAAAATGAGTGTGTTCTCCACTGTAAAATAAGTTCATTTATGAAAATGCAAATATCTTAATAAATGCTCTAACCGAAACTAAAACATCAATTTTAACCCAATTCCATTGCCAGTAAAACCAACTTTAACATCCCACTGCGTTACATCGTTTGTTTTTAATCCTGCATTGTAAATTTCAACAGCTCTTTTAGCGTTTTTGTTATAAGCTGTTGTGAAAGGAATTGAAACACCAATTAAACCACCGCCTACAGCCATCATAGCCCATTCGGGGTCGCCACCAGCTACTGCTGTTCCCAATGGCCAACCTACCAAAGCGCCTCCTATAAAACCAAAAACAGTTGCCACATCGTAATTGCTTTTAGCTTTTTGCATGATTTGATAAGCCTGGGGATTGGTTTTGGTAATTTCGAGCAATTGTTTTGGCGTCAGGTTTTTATTGTTGTGGATAAACACGGTTCCAAATGCTTTTTTTATGGTAATTGAATCAGATTGAGATTGACCAAAAACTGTCAATGATAAAAAAATAGCAAAACTAAGGGTTAGGAATCTTTTCATTTGTCTATGTTTTCTAATTTCAAGTAATTTATAATAGTTTTAAAAGTTGGCAAATAGCTTTTTATATAGAGGACTACCTGGATCTAATAATCTAACAATCTATCAGTCTATTTTTTATCGCGGTAAATGCAAAAACCGGCATCGCAACGCGAACAGGCATAATCCTGATATTTAACCTCTTTTCCGGCTCCAATTATCCCACTCACCGATTTTATGGGTAACATTAATGATGAATCGGTTAAATGGATGCCACAATTTTCTTCCCCCAGTAAAGTGAAAAGTTGTTGCTGGTCTGAAACATTCCAGCCGCAATAACCCGGGCTGTATCGATTAGTTGTTTTTAAACCTTCGTATGCCATTTTTTCAATAATGGTTTGATGAATATAATTAGCCATACTTTCTGCCATTTCGGAGCCAACTAAATCGGCCACCAAACCTTCGAGCGCATGCTTCTCACTCATTAAACTGTGCGCGTGTTTTTCAATTTCTGGTCCGGCAGTTACGGCAAAAAACACAATGTGGCTGCATTGTTTCAGAGCATTAAATACCATCTTTTTTAAATGGAACGATTGACCATTTATTAATAATTCTTCAGAAGCACCAGAAAAAACCGGATTTTGAAATACTGCATAATATCCTGTTGGATGGCAGATAGAGGTGCAATAATCAATTTGTTCCGAGATTAATTGCACAAGGTATTGGTCGGTTTCATTGAATGGTACCCCCAACGATTTAACAATGTGACCTGTATTCACGTTGATATATTTCGGGTCAATTACAATTTTACCGGAATAAAAAACGCCTGACTGAATATTTTGCCCCATACAAAAACTTAAAGGACAAGCAATTAATTAAACTGCTATTTTATTTAGGTAGGCTACAGCCCCCTGAGGGTCGGCGGCATAACCATCAGCGCCAATCTCTGCCCTGAAAGCATCGGTAATGGGAGCTCCGCCAATAATGAGCCTTACTTCGGGGAATTTAGCCTTAATATCTTCAACAATGCTTTTCATGCTGGCCATAGTTGTGGTTAACAAAGCTGATAGGCCAACCACCACTTTTTTATCCTGCTCAATGGTTTGAATAAATTTCTGAGCATTAACATCGACTCCCAAATCCACCACTTCCCATCCGGCACCTTCCACTATCATAGCCACCAGATTTTTTCCAATATCGTGCAGGTCGCCAGCTACGGTTCCAATAATAAATTTCCCTTTTCGCTGTACCTGTCCCGACTGAAAATAAGGTTTCAGGTGTACCATAGATGCGTTCATAGCTTTGGCGGCGATGAGCATTTGAGGGACGAAAATTTTCTTGTCAGTAAATTTTTGTCCCACCCGCTCCATGGCTTTAATAAGCGCTTCATTTAAAATATCGGCAGGCGACACGCCTTGTTCCAAGGCCATTTTGGTAAGTTCGTCGGCACCATTCATTCCTCTCATATTTGGTGGGTAAGGCGCATCTTTATTCACTTTACCAAACTCAACACATTCAAGAATTTTGTCTAATAGTTCGCTGGAATTCATACAATCAGGTTTATGGTTTTTAAGGGAAAGGGTTCAATTTATTGGCGCACCAATTGGGCAATTCTTCTAATATGTTCGGGCGTAGTGCCGCAGCAACCACCAATAATATTAGCGCCGGAATCAATCAGGATTTTCACGAATTCGGCCATTTGTTCCGGTGTTTCGGGAAAAATGGTTTGCCCATCTTTATAAACCGGAGCTCCGGCATTGGCATGAATTAAAACAGGTATAGTTTTATTCACCTTTCTGATTTCTTTAACAATGCCAATCATATTCTGAATGCCATTACCACAGTTGGCACCAATTATATGGGTTTCTAAAGCTACCAATTCCTTTGTCATTTGGGCAGGCGTAACGCCCATCATGGTGTGAAATTCATTGTCGCCCGATTTCTCAAAAGTCATCGTACAAATTACTTCACAATTGGTATTATCCAAACAAGCATGAACAGCAGCTTTCGCCTCATCCAAATCCGACATGGTTTCAACCACCATAGCATCGGCACCACCATCGGCAAGGGCAATGGCCTGTTGTTTATAAGCCTCATAAAACTCTTCATAGGTAACATCGCCCATCATAATCATTTTCCCCGAAGGACCAATAGAACCAAGCACATGGCGGTTGGATCCGGCTGCTTTACGCGAAATTTCTGCAGCTGCTTTATTAATTTCATACACTTTATCGGATAAACCATAAGCCGCCAATTTGAAACTGCTGCCTCCAAAACTGTTGGTTTCAATCATGTCGGAACCGGCATCAATATAACTTTTTGCGATTTCGAAAACATCGTTGGGACGGGAGAGATTCCATAACTCGGGACACTCACCGGGTGCCAGTCCTTTTTGTTGCAGGAAAGTGCCCCAGGCGCCATCGGAAATAAGAATTTTACCACTTTGAATTTTAGCAGCTATGGCAGTCATAAATTTGGTTTTAGGTTGTAAAGGTTTAACAAGTTTAAGTTTTTTTTGTAATAAATCCAAGTTAAGCAACCTATTGAAGGGTTTACCAGTTATTTTTTATTTTTTATGTTAAGCGCCACAATCATGGTAATACTGATTTGAAGTTTCTTTTTGTAGTGTTGCTATTAATTCTTTACCTTTATGTTAGTTCTTAGCTTCCAACTGCCAGAAGCTAAAAGCTAACAACTAACCTATAGGAGCTAACAACTAATACCTAACAACTAAGAACTATATTACCATGACCGACAAACAATGGACCGATTTAATTGCCATCGTTAATGGCGAAAAAAAACAGCCCCTGCCAATTGGCTTTATCATCGATTGCCCCTGGCTGCCGGGGTGGTATGGCGTTAATATACTCGATTATTTTACAAACGACGACATTTGGTTAAAAGCCAATCTTAAAGCCATTGAAACATTCCCGGATGTGATTTTTTTGCCCGGTTTCTGGAGCGAATATGGCATGTGTACTGAGCCATCGGCTTTTGGTGCCAAATGTGTGTTCTGGAAAAATGAATTTCCATTTGCCGATAAAATTATCCATTCCACCGAAGATATTAACAATCTGAAAGTTCCCAATCCTGAAACCGACGGGTTACTGCCATTTATGCTTAACCGGTTGATTCAGGCTCGTCCTGCTATTGAGAAAGCCGGTCATAAAATTCGCTTTTCGGTATCGCGAGGCCCGTTAAATATTGCTTCTTTTTTGATGGGAACAACAGAATTGCTCACTGCCATGATGATGGAGCCAGAGATGGTGCATAAGCTCATGCGAATTATAACCGATTTTTTGAAAGCCTGGCACAAATTACAGTTCGATACCATTCCTACCATCGACGGAATTATGATGCTTGATGATATAGTGGGTTTTGTTGGTGAAGATGAATTTATGGAGTTTGGATATCCATACATTAAGGAGCTTTACGATGTTAAAGCATCGGTAAAACTTTTCCATAACGATGCAGATTGTACCATGTCGGTAAAATATTATCCCCAGTTGGGCATCAATCTATACAATCCGGGTACTCATATGACTGCCAAGGAATTGATAGAAATTACCAAT
>CAZFTD010000042.1:0-17218 GCA_964521525.1 uncultured Marinilabiliaceae bacterium
AAGGAAATAAATTATTTAAATGCATAACAGAATGAGCTCATTTTTATGTGTATGGCGATATGAAAAAAATGGCCGTGGATGTTAAAAATGCTTTCCTGGATATTGTTCAGATTGAAGGCAATATGAGCCGCGATGACAGCGAGAAGTATCTTGCCCGGCTTCGCAAAGAAGGTCGATACCAGGAAGATGTTTATTGATTTTTTTCTTTACTTAAGCAAAAAAGTACCGTTATGATAAATTTACCCGAGCCTACTGAGTGGAAACCATCGCCGGTTGAACTCATTAAAACCAATAGTCGCTTTTTAAGGGGTACTATCCTTGATAGTCTTGATGATGAAACCACGGGTTCCATTGCCAGCGATGATACTCAGTTAATAAAATTCCACGGCAGCTATCAGCAAACCGACCGCGATTTGGATGCCGAGCGCAAAAAACAAAAACTGGAACCATTATACAGTTTTATGATTAGGGCACGCGTGCCGGCAGGTATTGCCACAGCCGACCAATGGCTGGTTTTTGACCGGCTGGCCGACAAATATGCCAATGGAACGCTTAAGCTTACCACCCGGCAGGCATTTCAATGGCATGGCGTATTTAAGCGAAACCTGAAAAAAACCATGCAGGGCATTCATTCCACATTGCTCGATACCATTGCAGCCTGCGGCGATGTAAACCGGAATGTGATGGCCACTTCCAACGAAGGCTTATCGCCATTAGTTCCCGAAGTGGCTGCTTTTGCCAAAACCATAAGCGACCACTTGTTGCCAAAAACAACAGCTTATCATGAAATATGGCTCGATAAGCAATTGTTAACCGAAGAACAACATGACGAGGAGCCTATTTACGGGAAAACCTATTTGCCCCGTAAATTTAAAATTGCTTTGGCCGTTCCACCGTACAACGATACCGATGTTTTTGCCAACGATATTGGCTTAATTGCCATTGCCGATGGCGATAAACTCATTGGTTATAACGTTGCCGTGGGCGGTGGCATGGGCATGACCTTTGGAATGGAGAATACTTACCCTCGGCTGGCCGATATTATTGGTTTTGTTCGTAAGGAAGACGCTCTTAAACTGGTGGAGGAGATTGTTAAAGTACAACGCGATTATGGAAACCGCGAAAACCGGAAGCTTTCACGATTAAAATATACCCTCGACCGACTTGGAACACCTGTTTTTAAAAGTCTGGTTGAGCAGCGCAGTGGTATAACCTTATTACCCCAAAAACCTTACGAATTTACTCAGAATGGCGATGTTTTTGGATGGTTGCAGGCTCCCGGTAAAAAATGGTTTCTGGGTTTATTTGTAGAACACGGCCGTATTAAAGATGTGGGCAATTACAAATTAAAAACGGCATTGCAAGAGTTGGCTCGCATTAAGGTTTGCGATTTTCGGCTAACCGGTAACCAGGGACTGGTTTTGGGGCGCATTGATGAACCCGATAAAGCTGTAGTGGAGAAAATATTGGAGAAATATAATGTGAGTTATAAGAATATTTCCGGTATTCGACGAAATGCCATTGCCTGTGTGGCATTAAATACTTGTACACTTGCTTTTGCCGAAGCTGAACGATATTTACCCGATTTAAACACAAAAATTGAGGCCATTTTAAAGGAGTACGACCTCACCAACGAAGATATTCTGATTCGAATGACCGGATGCCCCAATGGTTGCGGGCGCCCATTTCTGGGCGAAATTGGCTTGGTGGGCCGTTCGCTGGGAAAGTATAACCTGTATTTGGGAGCCGGGTTTACAGGAAATCGTTTAAATACACTTTACCGGGAAATGTTAAACGAAAAGGAAATTCTTCAGGAATTATCCGGCATTATAGCTGCTTATGCCGAAGAAAGAAAAGCCGGTGAGCGCTTTGGAGATTTTACAGTTCGCAAAGGTTTGGTACAAGCAGGACAAGTGGTTAATGTTTTTTGACGGGTTACTTTATCTGAGAAATATGGTACATGAACACCTGCATTGGAGCATCGTAAAAGCCATATCGCACAGGGTAACCGGCCCGGCTTTTTTGTTTGGAGTGGCATAGCTGCAAATCGGCAAGTTTGCGATAGCAGCGTCAATAGGTGGCATCGAAGCTGTTTCCTTAATATTCATTTATTACTGGAAGGAGCGGCTTTGAGATAAAGTAAAATGTAGATAAATAGTCAGTTACCCGATTACGAAATTTAAAACCCTGCATTATGTATTTTCTTCCAATAGGTATTGATATCGAACATGAGCAGATTCTTATCATCGGTGGTGGTAAAGTTGGGCTGCATAAAGTAGAAGGTTTAGAACCTTTTACCCGCAATATAAAAATCATCAGTCGTGAAATCCGTCACGAGATTAGGCAGCGCGAGTGGTTGGAGATTGTTGAAAAGGAGTATGAGCCATCCGATTTAAAGGGGCACTTACTGGTGTATGCCGCCACCAACGATTCGGAATTGAACAGTCGGATTCGTTGCGATGCCCGTCAATACCGATGTATCGTGAATGTGGTTGATAAACCGGCCAATTGCGATTTTATTTCTCCTGCCATTTTTAAGCAGGGGAATATGTCGGTGGCAGTGAGTTCAAATGGGGAGAATGTTTATGCTTCCATTCAGTGGCGAAACGAAATTAAAAAACTGATTGAAAATGGTACAATTAATCCGATACAACCCAAACACAGCTATTCCGGAGCAGGAGTTGCTCATCCGTAAATTAAACAGTGATGTGGATGGTGGGGTTTTGCTTCGTACCTGTAACCGAATGGAGTTTTACACGGGCAGTGGTTATGCCGATGAGTCCATTGTGCGCCATTTATTCCGTGTTGTATCGGGCCTTGAGTCGGGCCTGATAGGCGAAACCGGTATTCAGGGGCAAGTTAAAAATGCTTATTTATCAGCCTGTTTGCACCAAAAACCAGATGCTTCAATACATCGGCTTTTCCAGGCTGCACTCAGAGTAGGGAAATTGGTTCGGTCACGTACCGGCTTATCACGGGGTGCCATGAGCCACAGCCAGGCTACGGTTGATTTATTGCGCCAACGAATTAGCAATTTGTCTGATTTATCCATTACCATATTGGGTGTTCACAATATGAACAGCAATTTGCTACACCATTTAACACGAGCTGGGGCATCGTCGGTGTTTGTGGGTAACCGTACTTTTAGCAAGGCAAGCGAGCTGGCCGCAAAATATAATGCCCGGGCCTTCAACTTTTCAATGCTGGCTAAGCGTTTAAGCGAAACCAACGTTCTGGTTACTGCCACATCGGCGCCACACTATGTGGTAACCCTCGAAAAGTTTCCATTAAACCGGCCCATGCTGATTTTCGATTTAGCAGTGCCTTTCGATGTGGATCCGGAAATAGGGTATTTGCCCAACATTGAGCTCTTTAATATCCGTAACGTGGAATCGGCCGTGGAACAAAATCTGGAATTGAGAAAGGCCGCTGTTGGAAAAGCCGAATCGTTGGTTGAAGAACAGGTGATGGCTTTTATGGCAAGTCAGGAAAAAAGGTTTAGCCGCAATGGATTGTTGCAGGCTGTGTAAATATTAGTCGCCAGCTTTTAGCGTTTAGGAGCTGAAAACTTCTGTCTTCTGCCTTTTTACTACTGCCTTATCACCATCACTATTTTCAAATTCGCAAAAAAATGAGTAAATATCAAAATAGCATCCGCATAGCATCGCGTTCCAGTCGGTTGGCATTAATACAGGTGGAGGAAGTTATGAAAAACCTGCCACAGGTTAATTATACCACCATAAAAACCGATAGTATGGGCGATAAGGACAAGCAACGCTCATTATTATCGGGGGTTCCTTCCGATTTTTTTACCCGTGAAATTGACAATATACTTTTGGCCGAAGAAGCTGACATTGCGGTACACTCAGCCAAAGATTTGCCCTACCCATTGCCCGAGGGATTAATGGTGGTAGCGCTTTTGCCAGCTTTAGACCAAAGCGACGCATTGGTAACGGCAAGTGGGCTGCCTCCCGAAAAACTCCCGGCGGGTTCACGTATTGGCACCAGCTCTCCACTCAGAAAAAGAGAAATGGAAGCTTATTATCCGCACTTAAAAATTGTTTCTGTACGAGGGACTATTGAAGAGCGTATTGCTCAGACCGACAATGGTTTAATGGATGGCGTAATTGTGGCAACCTGCGCCCTTATAAGGCTTAAATTAGAGCATAGAATTGCTTCTGTTTTGCCGTTTAAAACCAATCCTTTGCAGGGCCATCTGGCAGTGGTGGCACCTAGTAACCGTTCCGATATGGTGGCTCTTTTTTCTCCGATTGATTGCAGACAAAATTGGGGGAAAGTAGTTGTAGCAGGTTTTGGCCCCGGAAATCCTGAGTTGCTAACCGTAAAAGCTGAAAAAGCTCTCATACAGGCTGACATCCTTTTTTATGATGATTTGCTTGATGCCGCTCATCTGGAGAAATACTTGGCCGAGAAGGTTTATGTGGGCAAACGTAGCAGTAATCATGCGTTTAGCCAGGACGAGATAAATGAGAAACTCCGTGCGACGGCCACCTCTGGTAAAAATGTGGTTCGTATAAAAGGGGGCGACCCACTGATTTTTGGTCGCGGCATTGAAGAGTATCATTATTTAAAGTCGAATTTGGTTGATACTTCTTTAATTCCGGGAATTTCAAGCGCACAGGCTGCCGCTGCCGGGTCGGTTATACCGCTCACTGCACGGGGCGTATCTTCGTCGGTGGCGTTTTTATCGGGGCACGATTTGGATAAATTGGTTATTCCTGATGCCGATACGCTCGTGTTTTACATGGCTGCGGCCAATCAGCAACATCTGGCACTTAAACTAATAAGTGCCGGTCGTCATTATCTAACGCCTGTTGCGGTAATACAAAATGCTTCTTATCCCAATCAGGTTGTTAGACATTATACGTTGGACAGCCTCTCTAAAGCCACCGAAGTACTGGAGTCGCCGATAATTATTATTGTTGGGTGGACGGCTGCCAGGAATAATGACCAAATGCCACAAAAATGGCTGTACACAGGAACAAACGTGGCCGATTGTCGCGAAGAAGGGTTGGTGGTACATGCACCACTCATTCAAATTAGCGGACTTAATCCATCAGAGCAGGAGAAGCAGATAATCAATGAGATGGGCAAATTCAACCGCATCATTTTTACAAGCCGTTATTCGGTGGAGCACTTTTTTAACTGGTTGTATGGCCAGGGATTAGATGTAAGAGCCATCGCTCATTTGAGCATTGATGCCATTGGAAAAACGACATCCGAAGCATTGAAAAACAAAGGCTTAAATGTTGCTCCTTTATCGGAGGATGAAAGTTCGGACGGGATGATTCAGTATTACCGGGATAAAGGCATAAGTGGTGAAAAAATTTTATTGCCACGGTCCGATAAAGGACTGCCCATATTACCCGAAGGATTGAAAAATCTTGGAAACTCAGTCACCATTTTAACAGTGTATAAAAACCAGAAACCTAAGAATATTGTTGTTCAGAATCTGACCGATTTCTTTGGAGTTGTGTTTTCGTCGCCATCAACCGTCAGTAATTTTCTTGAGGTTTATGGAGAATTTCCTGAACATTTACAATACCGTTTCAGAGGCGCAAATACACAAGCACGTTTTAATGAATTGAATCAAACCAGATAAAACAAATGTTGTATGAATTACAAAAGATTCCATCCATACCGGGTGAACAGCGAAACCAGAGATAAGTATGCAGATATTTGGCTGAAAGCTGATGATTTCATTTATCCTTATTTTGTGGTGGATGGCGAAAATAAACAAGAGCCCATTGCTACACTTAAAGGCATTCATCGTTTTTCGGTCGACAGGCTCTTAATCGATTTGGAAAGAACCGTGTTGGCGGGAATTGATAAAATTTTGCTTTTCGGCGTGGTTGAAGGGGATAAGAAAAATGCAGAAGGTTCCTGGTCGAAACACCACGACAGTGTGGTTTGTAAAGCCATTCGTGCGGTTAAACAGAGATTTCCCAATTTAATGGTAATAACCGACATCTGTTTATGTGCCTATACCAATCATGGTCACTGCGGTATTTTAAACAATGGGGGAAACATTGAAAACGACCTTACCTTGCCCAAACTGGCCGATATGGCTTTGGCTCATGCCCGGGCAGGAGCCGATATGGTTTCGCCTTCGGCCATGATGGACGGACAGGTGCTGGCCATCAGGCAGGCTTTAAGCAATAATGGATTTAACCATGTAAAAATTATGGGTTATTCGGCCAAGTACGCCTCCAATTTTTACGGACCTTTTCGCGATGCAGCGCAAAGTGCACCCGGTCACGGTAATCGGAAAAGTTACCAGATGGATTTTAGAACCAGGCACCAGGGAATTGACGAAGTAGCCTCTGATATTGAAGAGGGGGCCAATTGGGTTATGGTTAAACCGGCTCATACCTATTTGGATGTTATAGCGCGGGCTTCTGACCGTTTCCCTGAAATTCCAACGGCAGCCTACCATACATCGGGTGAGTTTATGATGATTGTTACTGCTGCCGAACACAATCTTCTGGATGAACACGAAGCCATGATTGAGGTACTAACAGCTATAAAAAGAGCCGGTGCATCATATATTATTTCTTACTATGCACGAAATTATTTAGACAAGATTAATTAACAATTATATGACTCATATTCCAGGTGTAAGCAGTCAGAAAATATTCAACCAAACGGTTGAGTTAATTCCGGGAGGGGTAAACAGTCCGGTGCGCTCATTCAAAAGTATTGGCATAACACCGCCGGTTTTTAAATCGGCTAAAGGAAGCCTGATGACTGATGTGGACGGGAACCATTATATTGATTTTTGTGCTTCGTGGGGTGTGTTTATGGCTGGTCATGCCAACGATGAGGTTGAAACTGCTGTAATTGAGCGAATAAAACTTGGAACCAGCTTTGGTGCGCCAACCCTTGAAGAAACGCTTCTGGCCCAAAAGATAATAGCCATGGTGCCTTCGGTGGAAATGGTGCGGTTTGTGAGTAGCGGTACCGAAGCGGTTATGAGTGCTCTGCGGTTAGCACGTGCTTACACAGAGCGTCCTTATATTCTGAAATTCGATGGCTGTTACCATGGACATGCCGATTATTTGCTGGCTGCGGCAGGTTCAGGAGTGGCTGAAACTGAACATGGCAGCTCGCCCGGCATTCCCACTGATTTTACAAAGTACACGCTGAGCCTTCCTTTTAACCGTAAAGATTTGGTTGAAAATATTTTTGAGTCGCATGGCAGCCTTATTGCAGCCGTAATAGTAGAACCCATACCTGCCAATATGGGCGTTATTATACCTGATAAGGATTTTTTAAAATTTTTGCGTGATAAAACCCAAAAAAATGGTTCGTTACTGGTGTTCGATGAAGTGATAACAGGTTTTCGGGTAGCATTGGGAGGTGCCCAACAACTTTTTGATATAATGCCCGATCTTACAACGCTTGGGAAAATTATAGGCGGAGGGTTTCCTGCCGGGGCTTTTGGAGGCTCTAAAGAGATAATGTCGTTGTTGGCTCCTGTAGGCAATGTTTATCAGGCCGGTACTTTATCAGGGAATCCGGTGGCCATGACTGCCGGTTTACGCACTTTGGAGATTCTTCAAAGGCCTTATTTTTACGAAGAACTTTTTGAAAAAGCACAAAAGTTTTATAGTGAATTGAACCAAATTATTCAACCCTATCCGATAAGTCTGACCGCCTGCGGTTCCATGTTTACGCTGTTTTTCAGAAAAAATAAACCCGAAAATCTTTCCGAAGTTCACCAGTGTGCAATGGATAAATTTGCAGCGTTTTATCGGTTTATGCTGCAAAATGGCGTTTACTTAAGTCCATCGCAATACGAAGCCAATTTTATTACAGGGGCTCACACAAAAAGTCAGCTTGACAAGGTGTTAGATGTAACCAGAAGAGGCTTAGAGTATGTTTTTTCGCACTAATCTGCGTAAATACCTACTGTCTGTTTGTCAATAATTATTAAACGCGAAAAGTTAGGTGTTAGCTCTTAGTTATTAGCTGTTAGGTGTTAGCTGTTAGGTGTTAGGTGTTAGGTGCTAGCAGCTAGGAGCTAAGAACTAAGAGCTAAGAACTTCTGCCGGTAAACTGTTGCCTTTATACTGGTTTTTTTATCACTTATTTTTACGAAATTTGCTCCGCAGCCTTGGTTTATATCCGATGCGGGCTAAATAATGAAAAAACCAGCTAAATGAATAATCTCCGAATTGTATTTATGGGAACGCCGGGTTTTGCTACCGAAAGTTTGCAAGCCCTGATTAATAATGGTTTTAATGTTGTTGGTGTTATTACAGCCCCCGACAAGCCGGCCGGTCGTGGACAAAAATTAACCCAGTCGCCTGTTAAGGAACTGGCTCTAAAACTAGGGCTAAAGGTACTTCAACCTGTTAATTTAAAAGATCCGGCATTTTTAGAAGAACTAAAAGAACTTAAGCCTGATTTGCAAATTGTTGTTGCTTTCAGGATGTTGCCCGAATCGGTTTGGTCGCTCCCATCCAAAGGCTCTTTTAACCTTCATGCATCATTGCTTCCTCAATATCGGGGGGCAGCTCCAATTAACTGGGCCATCATAAACGGAGAAACCGAAACAGGAGTTTCTACTTTTTTTCTTAAACATGAAATTGATACCGGAAACATTATTCTTCAAAAAAAGATTCCCATTTTACCCGATGATACTGCCGGTTCGGTTCACGATAAACTGATGATGAAAGGGGCTGACTTGGTTGTTGAAACAGCCAAAGCAATTGCCTTGGGCGATGTAACAGAAACGCCTCAGGATAATTTGGATGCAAGCACCCTGAAAAACGCTCCCAAAATTTTTAAGGACGATTGTAAAATTGATTGGAATACCCCTGCTTCAGATATTTATAATAAAGTTCGGGGGTTAAGTCCCTATCCAACTGCGTGGAGTAATTTATTTTTACCTGACGGCACCGAAATAGGGCTTAAAGTTTTCTTCACCAGGGTTACTTCAAACAAAACACTTAAGCCCGGTGAAACCCGCTGCGATGGGAAAAAAAACATTGTGGCAGGAACTGCCACAACCGATATTGAATTAACAGATATTCAATTGGCCGGAAAAAAAAGAATGTCCATTGAAGAATTGCTGAATGGTTTTAAATGGCAGCCCGGAGCTAAACTTATATAATTAACCATTGACAAATGACAGAAGCTTTTAGTTTCTGACTGTTAGTTCTTAGCTTCTAGTATTTAATAACTAATAACTTACGTCTCATTACGAATGACTTGATGCCAAATAATTAGTCTTCATAATATAAACCTATCTAACTGACATTGAAACCACTAAATAACCTGAATAAAATCGAAGAATTAAATTTAAACAGATAATAAGCTAAATCCTTATATTTGTTCACAAATTGGCTGATTTTTTTGTGTAGTGGCTAATATCCGGCTCACACAAAAATGCAACTAAACAAAGCCAATCATATGCTTATAAAATATAAACGTTAATTAATATCCAATGGTAAAAAGAAACGCAGTTCACCTGGTCTTATCAGTCCTCTTGTTCAGCTTTTCAGCAAACGCCCTGTTGTCGCAACGAAAAATAACCCGCGAAGAATATATTCAAACCTATAAAGATTGGGCCATTCAGGATATGAAGCGCTCAGGCATCCCTGCCAGTATAAAGCTTGCCCAAGGCATATTGGAATCAGGCGATGGTAATAGTCGTCTGGCAGTTGAAGCCAATAATCATTTCGGCATAAAATGCCATACCGAATGGGACGGTCCCAGAATATTTCACCATGATGATGCGCGTAACGAATGTTTCAGAAAATACGACAGTCCGTTATTATCATTCGAAGACCATACCACATTTTTAACATCACGCAGTCGCTACCAGAATTTGTTTAACCTTGACCCTACCGACTATAAAGGCTGGGCACAAGGACTAAAAGATGCCGGATATGCTACCAATCCTCAATATCCTCAATTACTTATTAAAATAATTGAAGAAAACCAACTCTATTTATTGGATGAAGAGGGTGGCGATGAAGCCCGTATGACCCAAAAACAGAACCAACGACGCAGAACAAGCGGCACACTGGTAATAAACCCCTACGCACAAAGGGCTGTTGATTACAACAACGGCGTTAAGTATATTGAAGTTCAAGATGGTGATACTTACGAGAGTATTACCCGCATGTTTAACCTAAGAGACTGGGAACTTGGCCATTATAATGACATACCCAAAAATGCCGACCTGAAAAAATACCGCTATCTGTATATTGAATCAAAACGTCGGAGAGCACATCCCAATCATCCAACCCATATCGTTAAAGAAGGAGAAACAATGCACCTGATTTCGCAGCAATATGGCGTTCGTATGGCCCGGCTTTATTATTTCAATAATATGGAAAAAGGCGCTCAACCCAAACCTGGCGATAAACTCAATCTCCGAAAAAAAATTAGAGAATAAACCAATGATTGAAAAAACAATAAAGATACCGGTAATTGAATATGGCAATATGTCTGAGCTGACCGAAGAGGATGCTTTGCTGGCACAGAAGGCTATTGAATCAGCTAAAAATGCCTATGCGCCTTATTCGGGTTTCTGTGTAGGCGCTGCATTGAAATTGGAAAATGGAGAAATAATTACCGGAAACAATCAGGAAAATGCAGCTTACCCTTCGGGTTTGTGTGCCGAGCGGGTGGCTATATTTTGGGCTGGTGCTCAATATCATGATATTCCGGTAAAGGTAATGGCTGTTGCGGCATTTAAGGATGGTGTAATGACAACCGCTCCCATCTCACCTTGCGGTGCCTGCCGGCAGGTACTGTCCGAATATGAGCATCGGTTTTCACAACCAATATCTATTGTATTACTTGGTCAAAACCGCATACTTAAATTTAATCAATCCACTTATTTGTTACCGCTCGGCTTCGAACCCTCGGTATTGTAAAAAGTAGCGAACAAGCGGAAAAGCGGAAGTTTTTTAGTTTATAGTTGTAAAGTTCGAAGTTATACAGCTCGTAAATTCTATCAACAAACAGCTAAGCTATAACAGTTTGCAGCTTTTTCGATTTAGAATACCGTGGTTTCAGGATTCCATTTCTTTCAGAATTTTCTCAACTTCGGCCTCGGTTTGCAGGAGTTTCTCACGACAGGTGCGTATTAAAAAAGAAACTCTTTTAACCTTTTCAGAAAGATCGTCAACGTCCATCTCATCATTCTCCATTTGTTCAAGAATCTCCTCTATTTCGGTAATGGCTTCATTGTAGCCGGGTTTCTTTTTTGTTGTCATAAAAATGTAATTAATTAACTGCAATTGATGCAGAAGGAACTGTAAACTTTACAGATGTACCTTCTCCCAGTCTGCTTTTAATTTGAATTGACCCTCGGTTAAGCTCTACAAACTCTTTACTAAGTATGAGGCCAAAGCCTGTACCTTTCTCATTAAAAGTACCCACCGTTGAATGAGCTGTTTCTATATTGAAGGCCTTTTCAATTTGTTCACTGTTCATCCCCACACCAGAGTCAATCACTTCTATTTCAATCATCCCATCGGCTCTTTTTTGGCCTGTAATGTGAATAACACTACCCACTCGTGAGAATTTAATAGCATTACCTACCAGATTACGCAATACCGTTGAATAAATATTGGAATCGGCATATGATAATAAATCCGGCTCCATTTTTAAAGCTATAACAATATCCTTTTCCTGGGCCGATAATCGAAGCAAATTCACAACATTGCCTGTTAATATATTCAAATCGAGCTTTTCGGGTTTGTAATCGGTGGTTCCCATTTGCGTTCGCGACCATTGAAGCAGGTTTTCAACCAAGGCGTAAAGACGGGTGGTTGACTGATGTACCATTTTACTGTAGTTTAACACCTCAGAGGGGTTCATGGTTTCTGAATGCAACACCAGCATTTCTGATAACCCCATTAAAGAATTAAAAGGGCTTTTTAAATCGTGGGCAATAATTGAGAAAAACTTATCCTTGTCTGTATTCTTCTTGGTGAGTTCCTTAACTTCCTTTTTAAGTTTTTTGAGTTCTTTGCATTTGGAGTTTCCTCTCACCCATAACACAATAATAATCAAAAAAAGAAATGCAATGGCCGCAATAGGAACAATGCCAATATCAGTTAACACGCCGCTCAAAAACAAATTAGTTTTCCGGTCAGGAAGCAAGGTTTCTGAATTAATAAAATTGGAGGCAGCCAATGTTTGCAAATTTAAAGGCAGAAAAATGAAAATAAGCAAAAACTGGCACAACTTAATGGAACGGGTTTGGATTATTGCCATATAAAGAAATGCTTCTATAGAATAAAAAACTCAAGAATAAATATATTTTTCACCAGAACTCCCGTCTACGCAGGAAGGCATTTCACATAACCACTATTTTCATTTTTCTGAAACAACAAAACAAAACCACATGGTTCGAAAGCAAGGATTACTAATTAATAATCCGGTTTAAAATCTCGTCTGAAAATTAGAAAGAATATTCTGAATTATAAAACAGTACATTACTTTTTAATGATGCTAAATATCTTTTTAAGCTACTAAACTAACGCTTTCCTTTAATAACACTGGCCACACGCCCATCTCTGAATCTTGTTTCAATGCATTGGCCTTCGGTTAGCACCTGGCCATCCTTAATAAGTTTACCATCGCTATAAGTAAGTGTATAACCCCGTTTCAGTAACTCAATGGGGTTGTTAAGCCTGTTGCTTATTTCGTAAAACCGCAACTGTTTATTTTGATGTTTCAGAAGTGTTAAAGATAACAATGTCAAATGTTTCTTTTTTTCAATTAAGCCGGATAGCCCTGTATTTATTTTTCTTTGACTGATACGGTTTAAATCACTTGCCAAGCCGTTAATTTTAACATTCTGAGATTGCAGCAACCTTTTGGATTTCAAAGGCAGCGCACTCTCAATTCTTTCAACCTGAAATTTCTTTTGCTGAAGCAGAAGATGAACTTTTGGACTAAAGCTATTAACCACCGACAATAAATAGTGTTTCCGGCTTTGCAATTCGCTATGGGTCCACTCCAATAAAAGATCGGCGTATTGGTTAATCCGTTCAAGAAATTCAACCGATTTGGATATCAAAAATTCTGCAACAGCCGTGGGTGTTTTCAGGGCTTTATGCGCCACCAAATCAGCAACCGACTGGTCTCTTTCGTGGCCTATACCGGTGATAACAGGAATTGGGAATTGTGTTATATTGTAGGCCAGCCAGTAATCGTCGAAGCACAACAAGTCAAGTGTGGCGCCTCCACCTCTTATAATAACTACCAAATCGAAAAACGGCAGATGCTCATAAACTGCATCAAATGCTTTTGCAATGGATTCAGAAGCCTGGTCGCCCTGCATGATGGCTGGAAACAGGTGATGATAGAACTTAATTCCAAAGCTGTTATGTTCCAACTGGTTAACAAAATCGCCATACCCGGCAGCTGTTGGCGATGAAATAATGGCAATATGCTGAGGAACAGTTGGGAAGTTTAGTTCGCGGTTCATATCAAAAACGCCTTCCTGATGCAACCGTTGAATAACTTCACGTTTTCGTTGCTCCAGATCGCCAAGCGTATAGGTTGGATCGATATCGCGAATAATCAGACTTAGTCCGTAAACCTCTTGAAATTCAATATGAACCTGAACCATTACTTTGAGCCCAGAATTAAGCGAACGGCCTGTGGAGGTTTCAAAATAGGGTTTCAACATGCGGTAAGTGTACGACCAGATAATCGCTTTAGCACGGGCTACAATTTGATCGTTGTTGTCGGACTTTTCGATTAATTCGAGATAACAATGGCCATTACGGTTTTCGCGGAATTCGGCAATTTCGGCTCTAACCCAAATGGGCGCTGTGAAACTTTCAGTTAAAACATCCTTTATTTGCTGATTTAGCTGAAAAAGTGATAATATTTCTTTTGGGGCCATTTATTTGTTCGATTCCCGTTATTTAACACCGTGTTTGTTCAAACCTCAACGTCCCATCATATAACCATCGGGGTCTTTCATATAGTTTTCAGGATCTTTTAATCGTCCTTTGTTTTGCTCAAATTCGCGGAATCTTCCTTCCTGTTCCTTGCTGAATTTATCCTTATCAACAGGCACGCCACGCTCATAAGTTACCCGGTAATCCTCATATCCGGCAATATTAAAGAAAAACCAGGGGCCCTGCATATAGCCATTTTCATACATTCCATAAATCTCGCGCCGGCCATTCTCGTAAAACACGGTATAAGGGCCATGTAAAACGCCGTTTTTATAAGTCATTCTGATGCGCTCCCCTCCACGTGGGTAGTAAATGGTTTCAATGCCATCCTGCTTGCCCTTATTCCAGTTCGAAAGCGAAGAAACTGCTCCTGTTCTGTAGTATGAATATGACTCTCCATGCTTTACATTATCCACGTAATTCTCTTTCCCCACCATACGGCCACTGGTATCGTAAAATATCCATTCGCCCTGTTTGGCGTTGCCTTTGTAAACACCTTCGGCCATTTTTTTACCATCCTCATCAAACAAAACACCCTGACCTGTTTCGGTTTGTTCATCGTAAACAATACGTGCCATTAAACGACCGTTTTGGTGATAACGCACCATTTCGCCCACCAAACGATTGTTCTTAAAAAAGGCTTTATACATTAATGTTCCGTTCGGATATTTACGTTCCCATCGTCCCTGACGCAAGCCTTGAGCATCGGTATAATTCAATGTTTCCTGCTGACTGTTTCCCGGATTTAATGTGGATGGTTCCTGAGCGTTAACAGCAGATATTGCCAATAAAGCAATCATCAAAAACAAAATAAACCTCATGGTTATAAATATTTTTATATAATAATTGTGCGTTTTCGGAATTTGGCATTAGGCCGAAATAAACATCTAAATTATAGACTATTAACTAACAACTATAAACTACAACCGTCTCCTCATCTTTCTCAAAAATAAAAAAAAGTCCCCCAATTGGGAGACTTTTTAAGTGAAAATATATATTGATTTTAATGAATACCTTTAAAACCGGTTACTTTACTTCTTCAAAATCAACATCGGTTACTTCATCGCTTTTGTTGCCACCTGATGATTGCTGTTGCTGTCCGGCATCACCTTGTGGTTGTCCGCCCTGAGCCTGACTTGCATTGTACATCTCTTGCGAAGCAGCCTGAAATACGGTGTTCAACTCAGCAGTTGCCTTGTCAATAGCATCAATATCCTGATTTTTATGCGCTTCCTTAAGTTTGCCAAGAGCTGCCTCAATAGGAGCTTTCTTATCGGCAGGTATTTTATCGCCAAACTCTTTCAGTTGCTTTTCAGTTTGGAAAATCAAACTGTCGGCCATATTCAGTTTGTCAATACGCGCTTTGGCTTGTTTATCGCTTTCGGCATTGGCAGCAGCCTCTTCTTTCATTTTTTTGATTTCAGCATCTGACAAACCTGACGAAGCTTCAATGCGAATGCTCTGCTCTTTGCCGGTACCTTTATCTTTGGCGGTTACATGAAGGATGCCATTGGCATCAATATCAAAGGTAACTTCAATTTGAGGTACGCCGCGTGGTGCCGGTGGAATGCTGTCGAGGTGGAAGCGGCCAATGGTTTTGTTGTCGCGTGCCATAGGACGTTCGCCTTGCAGCACGTGAATTTCAACCGATGGCTGGTTGTCAGAAGCGGTTGTAAAGGTTTCCGATTTTTTGGTTGGAATGGTGGTATTCGACTCAATTAAGCGGGTCATAACGCCACCCATAGTTTCGATACCCAACGAAAGCGGAGTAACATCCAACAACAGTACATCTTTAACCTCACCGGTTAAAACACCGCCCTGAATGGCTGCTCCAACAGCTACAACCTCATCAGGATTAACACCTTTTGATGGCTTTTTACCAAAGAAATCTTCCACCAATTTCTGAATGGCCGGAATACGGGTTGAACCACCAACCAGTATCACCTCATCAATTTCAGAGGCTGTTAACCCGGCATCTTTCAATGCCTGACGACATGGTTCTAAGGCTCTCTGAATTAAACCGTCGGCCAGTTGTTCAAATTGCGCTCTGGTGAGTGTTTTTACCAGGTGTTTTGGAATGCCATCAACCGGCATAATATATGGCAGGTTAATTTCAGTAGTGGTTGAGCTTGACAGTTCAATTTTGGCTTTTTCGGCAGCATCTTTCAAACGTTGCAAGGCCATTGGGTCTTTACGAAGATCAATGCCCTCTTCTTTTTTAAACTCTTCGGCCAGCCAATTTATAATTACATCGTCGAAGTCGTCGCCACCCAGATGGGTATCGCCATTGGTCGATTTTACCTCAAAAACACCATCGCCAAGCTCCAACACGCTGATATCGAAAGTACCGCCACCAAGGTCGAACACGGCAACTTTCATATCGCGGTTCATTTTATCCAATCCGTAAGCCAACGAAGCGGCGGTGGGTTCGTTTATGATACGACGAACTTTTAACCCTGCAATTTCACCGGCTTCTTTAGTAGCCTGACGCTGGGCATCGTTAAAATAGGCCGGAACCGTAATAACGGCTTCGGATACTTCCTGTCCAAGATAATCCTCGGCAGTTTTCTTCATTTTCTGAAGAATCATAGCCGAAATTTCCTGAGGTGAAAACAACCGATCGTCAATTTTTACACGGGGGGTATTGTTATCACCTTTAACAACAGAATAAGGTACACGTTTTATTTCGTTGGGAATCTCATCGAACATGGTTCCCATAAAACGCTTAATTGAATATATCGTCTTTTTTGGATTGGTAATTGCCTGACGTTTGGCAGGATCGCCAACTTTACGTTCTCCGTTTTCAACAAATGCCACAATTGAAGGCGTGGTTCTTTTTCCTTCGCTGTTTGGAATAACTACGGCCTCGTTTCCTTCCATTACAGAAACGCAGGAGTTGGTTGTTCCAAGGTCTATTCCTATTATTTTTCCCATTGGTAGTGTAAATTATAATGTTTTAAAATATTCCGTTTAACTGGCATGGGTAGCACAAAGGTTATGCCATTGCCAATATTTGGCTTTCAACGGAAATTATGACATCGAAAAATGGAAAAGATGTAGAAATATGACAGAAACAAAGTGACAATTCGTCAGAACAGACCAAAATAACAAAAGGCATAACAACAAGATATAAAAACAGAGTTGCCTATATTTTTATACAATGCTGATACGCCTTTTTGCCGAAATAAACCCTTAATATCTTGTTTCTATAAAAGATTATTAGATATTTAGGAGCGAGGCATGGCGTTTCCGACAAA
>CAZFTD010000042.1:17318-22606 GCA_964521525.1 uncultured Marinilabiliaceae bacterium
ATTTGACGAAAACCTTCCTTACGTGCCTGACTGGCAAACATGGTGTAACGGTTACGCGCCTGCGATTCGCCGGCAAATGCTTTAAGCAGATTTTTTTCGGTTTCAGTACCTTTCAAACTTTTTTCCATGGTATTTTAATTTTAAATTTTTCAAAAGTCGAATTTACCACAAGAAATATTGAGAATGAAAATAAATAAGGGTTGGGGAGCGGAGACAGGAGAAGGGATACAGGAGGTGAAGCGAAGCGGAATTCCGTGTAAAGGAACGGAAAGAGGGATTAAGGATGCCGCAGACAGGAAACCGAAAACCGGACGATTTCATTTGTCTTATTCTGATAAACCAGAACTACGCCATGCTTCGCATCTAAAACTCTTAAAATCTAAAGCTCTATTGTCTATTTAAGTCAACTTGATTCCGTCATTCTGGATATCAATCATCCGCTTTTTATATAACCCTCCCACTGCCTTTTTAAAGTTTTTCTTGCTCATGCCAAAAATCCGGGCAATTTCGTTGGGCTCGTTTTTATCGGTTACAGGTAAAAAACCCTTATTTTGCTTGAGTTTATCGAGAATTATTTCTGAAATATCATCAATTTTCTCGTATCCTGGTTTTTCAAGCAGTAAGTCTATTTTATCATCTTCACGCACTTTTTGTATGTAACCGGTAACTTTATCTCCTATTTTTAGTGATTTAAAAACCTGATTGTTATACAGCATTCCTGAATGAATGCCGTTAACAATGGCTTTAAATCCCAAATCGGTGCGCGATGCAATCATCAATTGAACCTGCTCGCCGGGTTCATATTGGGGAGGCAAATTATCGAGAAACTTATCAATTTTGGCCGATGCTACAATGCGTTTGGTATTATCGTCGAGGTAAACATGTACCAGGTAATGTTTCCCTGTTTCCATTTTTTGTTGTTGCTCGCTAAAAGGCACTAACAAATCCTTAGATAAGCCCCAGTCGAGAAAAGCACCAACTTTTGTAACTGCAACAGCCTTCATCAAAGCAAAATCGCCTACCTGCGCCAATGGTACCTCAGTGGTAGCTATTAGTCTGTCTTCCGAATCAAGATAAACAAAAACATCAAGTTCATCTCCTACCGAAATATTTTCAGGCACATACCGGTTGGGCACCAGCAAATCGCCGAGCGTATCACCATCGAGATAAAGACCAATAGACACTTTACGCAATATCTTTAACCGATTAATTTTTCCAATTTGAACCATTGTCTGTTATAAATAAGAAACTCCAAAACCAAACAGAGAATGCATAAAAGGCAGCAACTGATAATCGCGATTGATGCGCAACCGGAATACCGACCTGCACCTGTTACTAATTACTCCATCAGGTTATGAAGCTTCTGAATATATTATATTTCAATTATTTTTTAGCAGATGCAGCAATGCTGTCAATAATTTTCTTTTCCAGTTCATCAGAAAGTTCCGGATTGTCGCGAATCAGGTCTTTAACAGCTTCGCGCCCCTGGCCGAGTTTTGTTTCGCCATAGCTGAACCAGGAGCCACTTTTCTTGATAACACCCATTTCCACGCCCAAGTCAACAATTTCGCCAACTTTTGAAATGCCCTCGCCATACATAATATCGAACTCAGCCTTCCGGAATGGGGGAGCTACTTTATTTTTCACCACCTTAACGCGGGTTGAGCTTCCAACCACTTCTTCGCCATCTTTGAGTTGAGAAACCTTTCTGATGTCGAGCCTGATGGATGCATAAAATTTCAGTGCATTACCACCGGTTGTGGTTTCCGGGTTTCCAAACATTACACCAATTTTTTCGCGCAACTGATTAATAAATATACAGCAGGTATTGGTTTTGCTGATGCTGGCGGTAAGTTTTCGCAATGCCTGCGACATGAGCCTGGCCTGCAATCCCACCTTGTTCTCGCCCATTTCACCCTCAATTTCAGCTTTTGGGGTTAAAGCTGCAACAGAGTCAACCACTACCAAATCAACAGCCGAAGAACGGATTAACTGGTCGGCAATTTCGAGTGCTTGCTCACCGTTATCGGGTTGAGAAATCAACAGGTTTTCGATGTCAACACCTAATTTTTCGGCATAAAAACGGTCAAAAGCATGTTCTGCATCAATAATGGCCGCAATGCCTCCCTGTTTTTGCACCTCGGCTATGGCATGAATGGCCAATGTTGTTTTACCGGATGATTCGGGGCCGAAAATTTCAACCACCCTACCACGCGGATAACCGCCAACGCCAAGGGCCAGGTTGAGTGTTACAGAACCGGATGGAATAACCGGCACGCTTTCTACAATATTATCGCCCAAACGCATAATAGTACCCTTACCATAGGATTTGTCGATTTTCTCCATGGTAAGTTGAAGGGCCTTCAGTTTTTCCTGATTGACTTTACTCTCTTTTTGTTCTGACATGGTAATAGTTTCGTATTTTAAAAATTCAACGCTTTAAATATTTGATCAGAATGATTTTTTGTATCAACCTTGGTAATTATTTTTTCAATGATACCTTCTTCATCAATAATAAATGTAGTTCTGTTTACACCCATATAGGTTTTGCCATACATCGATTTTTCGCCCCAAACATCATAATCTTTAAGGATTTTCTGCTCTGTATCGGCAATCAGGTTAAACTGCAATCCAAATTTATCGATAAATTTCCGGTGCGAAGCCTCTCCGTCGGGACTAACACCAATAACTTCAAACCCATTAACCTGAAAATTTCCATAATTATCGTTTAAATCACAGGCTTCGGCGGTACATCCGGGGGTATTATCTTTGGGGTAAAAGTACAAAACAACTTTCTTACCTTTGAAATCTTGCAATGAAATTATCTCTCCATTTTGGTTTTTTCCTGAAAAAACCGGCGCCTTCATACCTTCTTTCAACTTAGTCATAATTGTATCAGTTTAGAATTTCAAAAATAACAGTTGTACCTGGCTATTTGTTGCTGTTAAGTTCATCAACGAGATTAAGTATAAGAAAAATATCGGCAATTTTAATCTTAAGCCAAAACGACCACCGTTAAATTACACAAAAAGTTAGAACTAAAAAACCAGAACCAAGCAATTAAAAATCAAGAAGAATATTAATTCAGAACAACTTCATAAATTTAATCTAAATCTGCTAAATAAAAAAATGGGCAGGAAAATGGTTTGTGAAGGAGAAGTGGGTTGCCATTTTTGGGCGGATGAAATGGACAGATTAGGAATAATTTTAAATTATTTGTAAAATATGTAGTATAACTACTTTTATTGTGATATTTTTAAATATTTAAAGCAATAAGTTGTATTATTATTTTTATATTTGTCGCAAATAAAATAGTATGACTACTAATAATAAGTCATTTTTAAAATTACTATTTAGATTGTTACAACCAGGTTGTGTTTTAACTGCTGATTGGTTGGAGAAAAATGGAATCAATCGCAACTTGCAGAACTACTATCTTAAGAGTGGTTGGCTTGAAACCGTTGGTCGGGGCGCTTATAAAAAGCCGGACGATGTTGTTTTGTGGCCTGGCGCATTGAATGCGATACAAAAGCAAACAGAAATAAAGATACATGTAGGTGGATTGTCTGCCTTGGCATTGCAGGGGCTTAGTCATTATTTCAGGATGAGCGATGAATCATTACATCTGTTTTCGCCATTAAGAACCAAACTCCCTAAATGGTTTACGGATTGTGATTGGAAATTGGACATACTGCATTACCAAAGTTCCTTTTTGCCTCTGGATTCCGGAATCAAAGAAATGGAGCAGAATCAAATCCTTTTAAATTTATCTGCTCCGGAAAGGGCTATTATGGAGTGTTTATACCTGGCACCACAAAAAATGGATTTAACAGAATGTTATCACATATTTGAAGGCCTGGTAAATTTAAAGCCCAAACTGGTTAATGAACTTTTATCTCAATGTAATTCAGTAAAAGTAAAACGTTTGTTTCTGTATATGGCAGAGAAAACGAACCACCAGTGGTTTCAATTCCTAAAGACCGATGAGATAAATATTGGAACCGGTAACCGTATGCTTACAGAAAAAGGGGTTTACATTTCAAAATATTTAATATCAGTACCCAAAGAATTAGCAGAGTTATGATAGCACCAATCTATAGAGCACAGGTAAATTTATTATTACAGGTATTACCTTATGTTTCCAAAGAGACCATTTTTGCGCTTAAGGGCGGTACTGACATTAATCTTTTTGTACGGGAAATGCCTCGTTTGTTTGTAGAAATCGACCTCACATATCTTCCAATTGATTCTCGCGATGACGCATTGAGAAACATTGAGGGGGATTGAACCGGATTAAAACTGATATGAAAAAAAATGTGCAAGATGTAACAGTCCACACAGTACCATTAAATGACGAAACAGATGTCAAGCTAAATGTTCAGGGTAAAAACGCCCAGATTAAGTTAGAGGTGAATACCATTACGCGTGGACATATATTTCCCCCGCAGTTACTGCAGGTGGTCGATTCTGGTCAGGAAGAATTTGGCAAGTTTGCAGTCATCAACGTGGTAGCATTGGCCGAATTGTACGGCGGTAAGATTTGTGCAGCCATAGACAGGCAGCATCCTCGTGACGTGTTTGATGTAAAACTACTGTTCGAAAATGAAGGTATTACCAATGAAACTTGGGATGGGGTAAAATTGGATTGATAAGTCATTACAAGCCTATTAATGAACTTCTTTTCCCAATTCTAAAGGACCAAAAGTCCGCTTTTGACAATCAATTTGCCGGAATGACCTCGGTTAAATTTTCATACGATGATTATATCCAAACCAGAACTGTCCTTATTGAAATACTTCAAAACAGATTAACTGCAGATGACATAAAGTTCCTTCTGAGCTTTGAGCAAGGAGAACCGGACTGGAATTTATTTCCACTTCCAATTTTAAAAGACCTGCCAGCCATTAAATGGAAGTTGCTGAATTTTGAGAAACTTAAAAGAAACAATCCTAAGAAACACAATCTTTGGGTTGAGAAACTTTCTCAGAGCCTTGAAAAGAAGTGATGCAGAAAATAATTTTTTATTTTCTTTTATCCTCAGCATCTGCGGGTAAAGCGATGAGGTTACACATTTCCCGAAGACGTGAACGCACCCTGAAGCCATAAATGGATTCAATTTCATCGGCTGAAAGGGGGGGGGAATGGATTACCATTCAATTTGAATCAAACCACAAAAAACAAAAAACCCTGCAAATCATACAATTTGCAGGGTTTTAATTTTGTTTAAATTTAATTTTGTCGGGGTACCAGGATTCGAACCTGGGACCTCCTGCTCCCAAAGCAGGCGC
>CAZFTD010000043.1:0-22484 GCA_964521525.1 uncultured Marinilabiliaceae bacterium
ATAATAACCTGTGGTATAACAATTAAAGCTATAAGAAATTCAATAACCGACATTTCCGGCATTTCAATATCGAGAAAAATAAGATGAACAGGATCAGAAATTGATGATTTCAGCATATTTACGGCTTCAACAGCACTGGAAAATGAACCCAGTAAATTTAAGCCTTCAGTGCGTTCAACAAACTCCTCAATTATCTTGATTGACAGTTTATCGTCATCAACAATAATACAATTCATAGAGTTGGATTTTTTATCAAAAATAAAAAAATAAGAGCAACCTTAATGATTAATGTCCATTTTTTTTACATTAACAGAATAAAATTATAGATAAAAAATCAAATAAAAAAAAAATAAAAAATCAACGAATACATTATAATTTGTAAAACAAGCGTTTAAACGTTCCTTAATTTATAAAAACGCTCTTCAATTAATCCAACTTTAGGAATCGTTTTTCTTAACCATTCAATCATCAGGTCTTGTTTCTCATCTTCGTTCAATTTCCAATTAACATCACTTTTTTGGAGTCTGCTGGTTATATTGTGCAGAATAACTGCAGCCGACACCGAAATATTTAAGCTTTGGGTAAAACCAAAAGTTGGAATTGTTAGGAAAATATCAGCATTTTCTTTCACTGTTTCAGAAACACCTGTTAGTTCTGTGCCAAAAAACAAAGCAAACGGGCCGGTATGAATATCCAATTCAGGTAAAGCAACTGCATTTTGAGCCGGTGTGGTTACAACAATACGGTAACCTTTCTCTTTAAGCAAATTGATGGCTGCTATGGAGTTATTCTGCGTGGGTTTAGTATACTTTTTTAATGTTAACCATTTATAGGAGCCCATAGCCACTTTTTTATGAATATTAAAAACAGCCTGATCGTTTATCACATGAACATCCTGAATTCCAAAACACTCACAAGTGCGAAAAACGGCACTGATGTTATGTGAGTGATCAATATTTTCGAGAACTACTGTTAAATACCGTGTACGGTTGTTCAAAACCTGATCGTAAACCTGTAATCTGTTGTCAAGCTTAAAACTGCGCAAGTGTCGAATGAGCTCTGATTTTTTTGATGCTTCCATAACTTCAACTTATATCAATAAAAAAAGAGAGCACCAAGGGTACCCTCTTTTTTTATTTTTTTACCGGTCCTTAGTTTACAGAGTCGGTCAGGTCACTACCAGCTTTAAACTTAATAACCTTTTTTGCAGGGATTTTGATTTCTTTACCGGTTTGTGGATTTCTACCTGTACGAGCACTTCTGGCAGAAACACCAAAAGAACCAAAACCTACTAAAGCAACACGGTCACCTTTTTTTAAAGCATCTCCGGTAACTTTTACAAAAGCATCAAGGGCTTTTTTTGCATCAGCTTTGGTTAAACCAGCTTCACCGGCAATTGCATCGATTAATTGAGCTTTGTTCATAATAATAAGAATTAATTTTAGGGTTAAAAACTAGGTTTTTAATCTTCTTTACACAAATATAGAGCATTTATAGTGTCTTCCAAATTTCATTGCCAAAAAAATGCAGAAAAATCAACATTTTTTCGATAAAAAGAACGTTTTTTAGGTTCAAAAGTAGGATTACCTTACACCAGTGAAACAAAATAATATTTATCGATAACGATTAAAGTAACTGATTTATTAAAAATTACACATTATTTTTTGAATTAGCGAAAAAAATGCCGCAATGGTTGATAAAAATATGCTTCAACGCTCCACTTCAACAGACATATTAAAATTGCAAGGTCTTAAAAGGTATTTTACTTTAAGAACGTCAAGTTTATCAGAAAATTTTCTGACTCCTGTGCTATTTTGCAGTATATGTAAGCTCATTTTGAATCATCCGGTTATTATACTGCTGAATAATAGCCTTCATTATTTCAAATTCCTTTTGCGGAACAGGAAGTGTTCCCTTTAAATTGGTAGTTAATAACGGATCGTCCTGAAGATTGTAAAAAGCAATTACCTCTTTACCATCAAAATATATGGCCCATTGGTTCATTAAAAACTGGAAAGTTTCATTAACGAAATTAATCACATAAGGTTGGTGACCATTGTTGTAAAATAAATCTTTGCCAAAAGCAACAAATCCCTGATTATATCCCAAATAGCCAAGTACTGTTGGCAAAATATCAGTTTGCTGAGCCAATATGTTGCTTTTTCCCTTCAAATCACTTCCAGGCTGATAGAATATAAGCGGTACGGCAAATCCGTTCACATTGGTTTTATATTCATCGTGATAGGGAGTAACGCTGTGGTCGGCTGTAATAACAAACAGTGTACGGTTATACCATTCCATTTTAGAAGCCGTTTCGAAAAATTTCCGTAATGCCATATCGGTATAGCCTATACATTGATGTAATGGAAGGTTTCCTTTTGGGAAAACACCTTCATATTTTTCCGGCACCTTAAAAGGATGGTGGGATGAAACAGAAAACAGGGAGGTAGCAAATGGCTCAGGAAAGGTATTAACTGTTTCTGCAAAAAACTGAAAAAATGGTTCATCCCAAACACCCCATATGCCATCAAAATCGGCGCTTTTGCCATATTCATCTCTGCCAAAATAATAGTCGAATCCGGCCAATCGCGTAAAAGCCTGAAATCCCATAGACCCATTGGGTGCTCCGTGAAAGAAGGAAGTGTGGTAATTTTTATCGCGCAGCAAATTACCCAGCCCGTTAACCCGGTTCGATGAATATTCCGAAACTACAAATGGCTGTACCAAGGCCGGCAAAGATGCCAGAATGGAAGGTAATGCATCAATGGATTTGCGTCCATTGGCAAAGGCATTATTAAACGAATAGGATTTATTAATTAATGAATCTAAAAATGGAGTATACCCTTTGTACTGTCCATTATCCAAATGCGGGTTCAGCGCACCGGAATGCTCGCGGCTAAAACTCTCCAAAATAATTATCACAACATTAAGATTTCGGAACTGAGCGGTATCGTTTGGCTCATATACTGGCGAATAAATGGCGTTCAAAGCATTTTCGTCTTCAAAGTAATGAATTGGTCTAAAAGTTTTCTTACCAATAGTGCGAATCAGGCTAAATGGGGTGTTCAACACTATGGCCATCTCTTCCGGAGCATTGACATATTTCCCGGCATTGCTCATATTAATTGGACGGGTGCTGTGGCGATACCCTCCCCTGATGCCAATAACAATAAGACCTGAAAATAAAACCAAAAAAAACATTCCGGTAAAACTGTACAACCATTTAGAAGAAAAAGGAATAGGCTTTGGTTTTACACGGCTGAATAAATAATATAACAAAAATACCAATGCCAGCCAAAATAAGAGTGCATACCAATAGTCAATTAAAAAACGAAACCAAAGACGCCCCATATTTTCCTCGTTGGCAAAAATATCGAACACACTAAAGGTTGTTCTTTTTAGAGTAAACCTGTAATAAATAAAATCACTGACATTGGCAGCTAAACCCAAAGCGTTTACAAATAAAAATAAGCTGTTAACTATGCGTTGGTACCAACTTTTAAATTTGAATCTGAAGGGGATAAGAAAAAGTATTATAAATATTGCATTTAAATACAATAATCCACTAACATCAAACAATAAACCACCTTTTAAAATGGTAAGAAAGCCGGGAAAAGTAACATTGGGAAAGAACTCCGTATTAAACAGATAAAAACCAACACGGCATAGGGCATATAAAAAAAGAAGCAATACAAATCTGTAAATCAAGACTATATACTCGTTCCACACAAAAGACTTATTTCTCAACATAACAGAACAAATTATTTTTGTGCAAAAATAACTCATTTTTTAAGACGAAAAACAAAATGGCTTTGGCACTGAAGATGAAATGACTCCTATTGAATGTTTCGACACACAGGAGCATAGCTTTCCCCGTTGCGGAACCAGTTGTCCCGATTTATCAGGAATTATTGGCGAGTTTTACATTATAAACTTTTAAGATGTCTTAGTATCCCTCCAGAATTATCTATCCGTCTAATCATCTAAATAATAATATCAGTACTAAATTTAAACAGTTAAAACAATAAAACCGCATAATACCCTACTTAAAATCCTGTTAATTTGCAGGTTTTGAAAGTTCTGGTATTATACGGTTAATTAAAACTGGCAATTAAACCAGAAAGATATTATTCAATGCACATACTTTTCTCATTTCATCGGGCCATATACTGGCCTGAATTTCACCTATGTGGGCTTTTCGAAGAAAGAACATGCATAGCCTTGATTGGCCAATTCCTCCACCAATGCTTAAGGGCAACTCGCCTTTTAACAAGCGCTTGTGAAACATGAGTTCCATCCTTCTTTCCTCTCCCCTCTCCTTTAGCTGACGCTGCAAGGTATCGGCATCAACCCTGATTCCCATGGAGGAAATTTCAAATGCTTTACGCAAAATTGGGTTCCAGAGTAGAATATCACCATTAAGGCCTTTGTATCCTTTAACGGTTGTACTGCTCCAGTCGTCATAATCGGGGGCGCGACCATCGTGCGGTTCACCATTGACCAATTTTCCACCAATACCAATGATAAAAACTGCACCATATTTTTTGGTAATAGCATCTTCCCTTTCCTTGGCTGATAATCCGGGATATAGCTCCAACAGTTCTTCCGAATGTATAAAGGTTATTTCCTCGGGTAAGGCAGGTTTTATATGAGGATATTTTTCGAAAACTACAAACTCGGTACGTTTCATAACCTCATAAATGCGAGTTACAACCATTTTAAGGTATTCAAGACTTCTTTCGCGTGGTCTGATATGGCGCTCCCAGTCCCATTGGTCAACGTAAATGGAATGAGTATTATCAAGAGTTTCCTCAGGCCGTATGGCATTCATATCGGTATAAAGTCCATATCCGGGTTCAATATCATAGTCGGCCAGCATCATTCTTTTCCATTTTGCCAAACTATGAACCACCTCCACTTCCTGGTTATTGATGCCTTTAACAGGAAATGTAACAGGTTTTTCTGTACCATTTAAATCATCATTCAGACCGGTACCTTTCATTACAAATAATGGTGCAGTTACTCTTCTAAGCCGAAGTTCGGCCGATAGAAACGTTTGAAAGGCATCCTTCACAACAGTAATGGCATGCTCGGTCTGTTTCAGATCGAGTAAAGGCTTATAATCTTTGGGAATAAAAAGTGCTTCCAACATAAAAATCAATGTCAGTTTCTAATAAAATAAAGTAACATTTAATGACAAAAGTAGTTTCAATAAATATCAATTCAAAATTTAACAAGCAAATATATATACAATTTGTTACAAAAAAATGGTTGTTAATAATTAATTCATTCGTATTAGAATCAGAAAATCACAAAAAAAGTAAGGAATAACGCTCAAAGTATGTGTACTAAACTACAAGAAAAGGTAGTGAGAGAAATTATGCCGGATTTGTTTCTCAATGGCGATGAATGTTACGTTTTTTCTAAAAAAAGGATGCAAGGAAACATCGTTTTAAATAACTGATTAACAATTCTTTGATTCAGATTTAAGAACCACCTGATTAAAAGGAAATCCTTATTATCAGGTGGCCAAAAAATGCTCGAATAACGAGTGACAAGTTAAGCGTTTGAAGGCTGAAGTTGAAAGATATTAGTTTTTATAGTTTAAAGTTTCAGGTAATCAGTAATAAGGCTAAATGCAGAAGTTTATAGTTTCCTAAGTGCTAAGAGCTAAGAACTAAGAACTAATTTCTTGCGTTTTTATTATGATTAACATTATAATTTATCAGGCCCCAAGAGTGGCAACCATAACAGCCTTAATGGTATGTAAACGGTTTTCGGCCTGATCGAACACAACTGATGCTTTTGATTCAAAAACATCCTCTGTTACTTCCATACCATCCAAACCAAACTTTTGATATATCTCCTCTCCTACTTTGGTTTCACGGTTATGGAAAGCAGGCAGGCAATGCATAAATCGACAGGCGGGATTGCCAGTTAACTTCATGGTTTCTGCATTGATTTGGTAAGGTTTCAGCAAATTAATGCGCTCCTTCCATACCTGATCGGGCTCACCCATTGAAACCCAAACATCGGTATACAGAAAATCACAGCCTTCAACTCCTTTTTCCAAATCATCGGTAATGGTAATAACTGCTCCGGTTTCATTGGCAATTAACCGGCATTCTTCAACCAATCCGGGAGCTGGTTGTAACGAGGCTGGTCCAACAATCCGAACATCCATACCCATTTTAGCACCTCCAACCAGTAATGAATTGGCCATATTATTTCTGGCATCGCCCAAATATGCGAAGGAAATTTGACTCAAAGGCAAGTTACTGAATTCCATCATGGTTAAAAAGTCGGCCAGAACCTGGGTAGGATGAAATTCATCAGTTAAACCATTCCAAACAGGAACACCGGCATAAGCAGCCAATTCTTCCACCACTGATTGTCCATAGCCCCGATATTGAATACCATCGTACATTCGCCCCAGCACACGAGCAGTATCTTTCATCGATTCTTTTTGACCTATTTGCGAGCCAGAAGGCCCCAAATAGGTTACATGGGCGCCTTGATCGTAAGCCGCCACTTCGAAAGCACATCGGGTTCGGGTTGATGCCTTCTCGAAAATCAAAGCAATGTTTTTGCCTTTTAATCGAGGTTGTTCCGTGCCTGTACTTTTAGCTATTTTAAGTTGGGCCGAAAGGTTTAAAAGGTATTGAATTTCCTCCGGAGTAAAATCCAGAAGTTTTAAAAAATGTCGGTTTTTAAGATTGAATGCCATGTTAATTATGTTTTAATAAAATAAAATTATTTGTATTTATTCAGGTCTTTTTCATCGTATTCCATGGTTATTTTAGTACCATAGGCCTTATCTTCCAGCTTCTTTGATTCGGTGATAACGCTTTTTTCACCTCCACAGCCAATAAACTGAAGAGCTGCTTTTATTTTAGGAGCCATACTACCTTCTCCAAAAGCACCTGCTTCAAGGTGTTTCAGTGTATCATCATAATTAAGAAACTCAAGTATTTGTTGGTTTGGCTCTTTATAATTTGCATATACATACGGTACATCAGTAAGTATATAAAACTCCTCGGCTTTTATTTGCGATGCCAGTAAAGCTGAAGCCAAATCTTTATCGATAACTGATTCAGATGGTCTTACCTTGCCTTCCTGATCAATATAAACAGGAATACCGCCCCCTCCAACGGCAATAACAATGGTTCCATTACGGGCATTCTGTTCAATAACGTCGCAATTCATTATATGGATGGGCGATGGAGATGGAACCACCCTTCTGAAACCACCAGCATGCTTTTTCTCTTCTTTAAAAACCCACCCCTTTTCATTTGACAGCAATTCTGCCTCCTCTTTGTTAACAGTTTTGCCAATTCTTTTAGTTGGATTTTGAAAGGCATGGTCGTCGGGCTGAACCTCCACCAAAGTCATCAGTGTTAAAACGTTCCGGTGAATACCATGTTTCCTTAAAACATTGCGCAGGCATCGTTCAATCATATATCCTATTCCGCCCTGACTATCGGCAACACAAATATCCAATGGCATTTGGGGTATTCCATACATTTGTTCGCCCGCATCGTTGCGCATTAAAATGTTGCCTACCTGTGGGCCATTACCGTGAGTCAGCACCAGATTATATCCTTCTTTTATTAGAAAGATAAGATTTTCGAGTGTTTCGGTAGTATTGTCTTCCTGTTCGTCAATGGTGCCCAATTGATTATCGCGCAAAAGAGCATTTCCACCAAGAGCGATAACGGCTAACTTACCCATGTTATAGAATTTTAATGATTATTGCAAAATGTATGCTCCAATATAATTGTAACCGATAAAACATATATTAAACTTTATACGATTTAAAACAAATCGGGCAGTTTTAAAATGACTATTATCATTGAACACCATAACAGTGGCCTTATGATTGAATCTTCCCTAAACAGAAATTAATTACAAATGACGAGTAAAATTTATTTCTTGTTTTTTTTGACCGACAACCGGTATATGAAGATGAGAGAAAAAACAGGCAATAAAAAAAGAGTTATCTTTGACCAACGTTCAAACCTAAACATGAGCATCACAGCCAGATATATATCCATTCAACTTGCATTGATAATGACCTTCGGGCTTATTATTTGCTCTTGCCAAACAAAGCAAAAAAGGACTGATGGTATCAGCGAAGGACAGATTATTTATAAAATATCGTATCCGCCCGAAATTAGCTCCCATACAATGTCATTCCTTTTCCCTAAAGAGATGAATCTTTTTTTTAAAGATGGTAAACAAAGAACCAACTTTAAAGGCAATTTGGGTTTGTATAGTCTTGATTTTATACACTTTAATAAAAGTGATAGTTTTTACACCTTATTGCAGGTACTCGACAAAAAGCTCTATGTTCCTCCAGCTAAATCAAATGATATTTTTATTTTCAGGAATTATTCCAATAATGAAATTGAGTTTTCTACAGTCGAGTCTCGCATAATAGCAGGTTATAATTGTGAAAAAGCAACCATAAAAAACGCTGATAATAACCACCTGATTAACATCTGGTTTACCCGCGAAATTAGACTCGACAACCCAAATAGAAACACTCCTTTTGAAAAAATTCCAGGTGTTATGCTCGAGTTCGAAGCCAATTATAACGGCATTGTACTCATTTTTGCTGCAGATAAAATTCTGGTATCCGAAATTCCGGAAGAGCAGTTCTCTGTCCCTGATGATTATAAACTCTCTTCCATATCAGAAATTGAGAGTTTAATCCAAGGTGTTTTTAGTAAATAATTGACCGATTTATTAAAGCACATGGTGCCCTCAAATAGAACTATTACTAACGTTTAGTTTTTTTGAACACTAAATAAACCCATAAAGTTTCCGTTATAAACCTTAGCAATAGCATTAGCTTTTGCTATTTTTGTATTGCTGAAATAAAACAACCATGACTACCAAACAAAAGAGAAACAACAATAAAAAAACAGCGGAAACAAAAGGATTCTTTCCCGGAATGAGTGCCAGATTTAATAACGATAAAGTTCGGTTTGCTTCCGGGCTTTTTATGATAGCTTTTTCATTTTATTTGGCTGTAGCATTCTTTTCATTCATTAAATCCGGTTTTGCCGATAGAAGCAAGTTGGATATTCCCTTTTGGAAGTTCATGTTTGATCCGGATATACAGGTGGAGAATTTTACCGGTAAAATTGGTGCATTTTTAGCCGATACCATCATTAATAATGGTTTGGGTATTGCATCCTTCTCCCTTATATTTTTACTTTTCCTGTTTGGTATTAGGCTTTTGGGAGCACGTATTCTGCCTTTAAAGAAAACCTTGTTTCACACGTTACTCATAAGCATTTGGCTATCTGTTACTCTTGGTTTCTTTTTTCTGAATTCGTTAACTGATAAATACCTTCTTTTGGGCGGGGCACATGGTTTTCTGGTTAGTAACTGGCTCAAATCATCGATTGGTTGGATTGGTACTTTTATATTGATTTTTTTAAGCCTTGTGGTTTATATGGCGGTTAATTATGATTGGTTTATCCCCATGGTTAAAAATCCCACTAATTTGGATGTGTTTAAAAACCATAGAAGTAAAAATACCGACGATGACGTATTAATGGAGTTAGATGAGGAGGTTACTGTTGATGAAACGGATGATGACGAACCTGAAATATCACCCATTAGAGCTAAATCTGAGGAAAGCGACTCATTCGATTTTAAAACAAAGATTATTGCGCCTGATGAAAGTGAGCAACCCGACCAACACCTGGTACTAAAGATTGAGAAAGCGGCTTCGGAGGAGGTTCTTCATAATCATGAAAATCTACCCCAGGGCGATTACGATCCCACCTTGGATTTATCGTCGTATAAAATGCCAGGCTTTGATTTGTTGGACGATCATAAAAAGGATAACGCCCAGGTTAAGGAAGAAGAGTTGATATTTAACAAAAATAGAATTGTTAAAACTCTTGAGGACTATAAAATACAAATAAAAAGTATAAAAGCCACCGTTGGCCCTACCGTAACACTTTACGAAATAGTGCCAATGCCGGGAGTACGCATATCAAAAATTAAAAGCCTCGAAGATGATATCGCACTATCATTATCCGCTTTAGGTATTAGAATAATTGCCCCCATTCCAGGTGAAGGTACCATTGGTATTGAAGTACCCAATTCCGAGCCGGAAATTGTGTCGATGAAATCAATTATCTCATCCAAAAAATTTCAATCAACCAATTACGAGTTACCCATTGCACTTGGAAAAACCATATCAAACGAAACATTTGTAATGGATTTAACCAAAACGCCGCACATGTTGGTTGCCGGTGCCACCGGACAAGGAAAATCAGTTGGCCTAAATGCCATTATTACCTCATTACTGTATAAAAAACATCCTTCGCAGTTGAAATTTGTTTTGGTTGATCCCAAAAAAGTAGAGCTCAATATTTACAGCAAAATTGAACGGCATTACCTTGCCAAAATGCCCGATGAAGAAGAAGCAATCATTACCGATGTTCAAAGGGTTGTATATACCCTCAATTCGTTAACCATAGAAATGGAAGACCGATATGAACTATTGAAAAAAGCTCACACACGAAATATAAAAGAATACAACCAAAAATTTGTAAAGCGATTGTTGAATCCCGAAAAAGGGCACCGCTTTTTACCTTACATAGTGGTAATTATTGATGAGTTTGCCGACTTAATAATGACTGCCGGAAAAGAAGTGGAGCTGCCCATTGCTCGTATCGCCCAGTTGGCCCGTGCCGTTGGAATTCATATGATTATTGCAACCCAACGACCATCTACCAACATTATTACCGGAGTAATTAAAGCCAACTTCCCAACCAGGGTGGCATTTAAAGTAGCCTCCATGATCGACAGCCGCACCATACTCGACTCACCAGGTGCCAACCAGTTAATTGGCCGTGGCGATATGCTGGTGTCGCAAGGCAGCGATTTGGTTCGCGTGCAATGTGCCTTTGTCGATACTCCCGAAGTTGAGCGCATAAACGATTACATTGGCTCACAACGTGGCTTTGCAACCGCATTTCTTCTACCCGAATTTCAGGGCGAATCATCTGGTCAGGAACCCGGAGAGGTTGATTTATCAAAACGCGACCCTATGTTTGAAGAAGCAGCCAGAGTGGTAGTAGCCAACCAATCAGGCTCAACATCGCTAATACAGCGACGTTTTTCAATCGGATACAACCGGGCAGGAAGGATTATTGACCAGTTGGAAGCAGCCGGAATTGTAGGACCCTTTGAAGGCAGTAAAGCCCGCCAGGTTTTAATAACCGATGAAATGCAGTTGGAAAGGGTTTTTGAAAACTTCAGGTAAAACTGGAACGATTATTGAATTAAAATTTGCATCGGCTACTCTTAGCAAATCAGATTTGATGATTTGATTACGGGTGTTGCATTATTAATTACTTAATTTTTAACAGATGAAACGTAACATACTTATATTATTCTCTTTTGTTCTGGGTTTTATCCTCAATGCTCAAAGCCCTGAAGTGGTTAAAGCAAAACAGATTCTCGACAAAGTGGCAGCAAAAACAAAAAGCTACCAAACCATACGAGCCGATTTTTCATTTACCCTTGAAAACCTTCAGGCCAAAATGAAAGATACTCACAATGGGAAAATTATAATTAAGGGTGATAAATATAAAATTGACCTGATGGGAGTTGACACCTATTTTAATGGGAAAACCATTTGGATGCACATAAAAGATGCAGGCGAGGTGAACATTACCGAACCTGATATGATGGATGACCAAACCCTTAATCCTGCTAAAATTTTTACCATTTACCAAGATGGCTTTAAGTACTTGCACGTGGGTGAAACTACCCTCAATGGAAAAAAAACCGACATTATTGATCTTTTCCCCGATAAAAGAGACAAGCCTTATTCGCGCATTAAACTTTATATTTACCAGGATAATCTCCAAATTGGAAAGATTTCTCAAATTGGCAAGGATGGCAACAACTACATCATTGACATAAAGAAAATGGAAGTGAACGCTGCCATTGATGATGCTCAGTTTACATTTGATGCCGCTAAGAATCCAAATGTGGATATTATTGATATGCGATAAAAGAAAAGTAGAAAAGGAAGAGAAATAGTGATTTTAATATCTAAAACACTTAATATTAAAATATTATAAATTACCACAAGTTAATAAATAAGTTAACGAAAATTTGAAAACAAAACCTTATTGTGCGCATAAAATTTATTAGCATTGATAGTTTTGTACTGGCCCTGCTTTTAACAATTGTAGTGGCCAGGTTTTTCCCTTATTTAGCTACAATAAGTTACCCGTTTACGTTGCACCAGATTGGTGATATTGGTATAACTTTGGTATTTTTCTTCTACGGATTAAAGTTAAACCTGCGAATCCTCCGGAAAGATTTAAGCAATTGGCGATTGCATTTGGTTGTTCAATTATCAACTTTTGTTCTGTTCCCGTTAATTGTTTTTCCTATGTTTCTGCTTTTTGGTAACGAAAATAACCATTTGCTATGGCTTGGCGCATTTTTTCTGGCTGTACTGCCTTCAACTGTATCGTCATCGGTGGTAATGGTTTCAATAGCCAAAGGCAATGTTTCGAGTGCTATTTTTAATGCCAGTTTATCCAGTTTGCTTGGCGTTTTTATTACGCCCTTGTGGATGGGTATTGTAATTGCTGCTAAGCCGGATCAGGCTTCAGATTTAAGCGGCATAATCACAAAACTGATATTGCAGGTATTGGCTCCGGTAACCATTGGTATAATTCTGAATCGTTTTTTGGGGAGATGGACCGAAACAAAGGCTCGTTATCTAAAAATGTTTGATCAGTCGGTTATCCTTTTAATTGTTTATATGTCGTTTGCCGAATCGTTTCTGGGGAACCATTTTAGCGCTATTGGCAAATGGGATTTATTTTTAGTAGGACTGTTATGCCTTGTTCTTTTTTTCATTGTTTATTATATCATTCATTGGGTATCGGTTAGGCTGCGTTTTAACAGAAACGACACCATATCGGCACAGTTTTCAGGTTCAAAAAAGTCGCTGGTACATGGCACCGTTATGTCGGGAGTTATATTTTCCGGGATAAGCGGTGTGGGAGTTATACTACTACCATTAATGGTTTACCATGCCCTTCAATTGGTTGTGGTAGGATTTATTGCCCGGAAAAAAGGAAAGTTTTACCGCGAGGAATAAAAAAACTCATAATCCAATGGTGCAGATTATGAGTTAATGATAATTCTTCAGCAGTTGATTAATTATGAGGATATTAGCAGATATCTAGGCTAATGATTTTTCTTTAACGCGCTCAACCAGCCATTTTTTAGCTTCTTCAATAGAATCAAAGCAACGAATATCTCTTCCGGTTAATTTCATAATACCATTAAAAACAATACGCTTTAGCCCATTAACCCCAATAATAGAGCTATGCATAACATAATCGGCATTACCTTTCACATACTCCACAAACATTTCTTTAATGCGGTTATTAAAATGCATCCCTTCAATATTGGCCAGATTAACCATCGATTTTAATGGACGGCTTCTGATGAGGGCTTTACTTTCTGTTAATACGGCATCAATATCGTCTTCACTTTTTAGACCGCTAAAATCAATGTAGTAAATATTCACTCCTTGAGTTTCAATAAAAAAACATCGTTTCATACTATTTTTGTTTAAGTTTTGGTTTAGGATTTTGAATTCTTCCTGAATTTATCAATTGGGTTAATTAAATACACTAAATAATTGACTAACGGTTTGATTTTCCTGACCATCGACGCAAAATAAAAAACCAACTTTTTTCATTTGGCAACTCAAAAATAAATAGTATTTAAATTGTAATTTGGATGCTTCATAAAATAAGACATCAGGGATGAATAAAATGGTTTGCGTTTGTAATCAAGTGACACAATCAGAAATAAAAAAAGCGGTTACCAAGTTCGGTATTACAACAGCTCAGGAAGTTGGTTTTGCAACTAAAGCAGGCACCACTTGCGGGAGATGTTTGCCATCCATAAAAAAAATACTTTCAGAAAGCATCCAAAACGACCAACTTCGAATCACCTGGCCAAAATAACTCCATATTTAGAGTCTTTAATAAATCCAGAAAACTAAATTGAAACAGATTCTTAAACCATAGTGTTGGTCTGTTGTTATGTTATTTATTCCAACAAACAGATGTATTACCTCAAGTTTAGAGAAAAATGACAGATAATTCCAATAGTAAAATACAGATAAACAAACATATTATAGTAGATGTCACTCATTTAAACAACTCCACTTTTATCATCCGTATGGAGCGGAATCAACTTAGATTTAAGGCTGGTCAGCACATAGGAGTTGGACCTATTGACAGCATTTATACGCGTGAATATTCGGTTTACAGTGGTGAAAACGATAATTATCTTGAAATACTCGTTAAAGAGGTTGAGGATGGATTTATTTCTCCTCTTTTGAAAAAAGTTAAAGTGGGTGATTATTTACAGGTTGAAGAAGCACGTGGCTATTATGGACTTCCGTTTAACAGAAATGCAACCGATAGTTTTTTATTTATTGCCACCGGAACAGGTATTGCACCCTTCCATAGTTTTATTAAAAGTAATCCTGGATTGAACTATAAACTCATTCATGGTATTCGTAGCCTGAATGACGCCTGTGAAGCATCGTTTTACGAAAAGGATAAGTTGGTTATATGTACTTCACGTGAGCAAACTGAATCAACCTTTTATGGTAGAGTTACCAAATTCCTGGAGAATTATTCCATCCAGGATGTTACCAGAATTTACCTTTGCGGCAATGTAAGCATGATTAATGATGTTTACGATTATCTGGGGAAAAAGGGATATCCATTAAGTAAAGTTCAAACAGAAGTATATTTTTAAGAGCTTCCTTAAAAGTTTCAAAAAATAAAACCGTTAGGGCTATATTCTCATCATTACCATGTAGCAAGAACCAAAATTCTTGTGTTCAAAGTTGCTGATTTAAAATAGTCCTCACGGTTAAATGGTTAATTTAAGAAAATCAACCATCAATTCTTTATATAAGCCCTACATTAAAAAGCTCAGCATCATACCAGCTGCTACTGCAGAACCAATTACTCCGGAAACGTTTGGAGCCATGGCGTGCATGAGCAAGTGATTGGTAGGATCGGCATGTAAGCCTTCGTGTTGAACCACTCTGGCACTATCGGGAACAGCCGACACACCGGCAGCTCCAATTAAAGGATTAATTTTATTGTCCTTACTTAAGAAAACATTCATCAACTTAGCAAACAATAATCCTCCTGCCGTTGCTACCACAAACGATACAGCCCCCAGAATAAAAATCTTAACTGATCCTATAGTCAGGAATACATTAGCCTGCGTTGAGGCACCAACTGTAATGCCGAGCAATATGGTTACAATGTCAATCATTGAAGTGCGGGCAGTTTCGGCCAAACGGTTAGTAACACCCGATTCCTTCAATAAATTACCAAAGAATAACATTCCTAACAATGGCAATGCACTGGGCGAGATAAAACAAGTGAGTAGCAACCCTATAATTGGAAAAAGAATTTTTTCCAGCTTAGACACCGAGCGAGGCGGTTTCATTCGAATGAGGCGCTCTTTTTTTGTAATGAGCAATTTCATTACCGGCGGCTGAATAACCGGTACTAAAGCCATATACGAATAGGCTGCAATGGCAATACTACCAATAAGATGCGGGGCCAGTTTTGATGATGCAAAAATAGCTGTTGGACCATCGGCACCACCAATAATAGAAATGGCACCAGCTTCGTGTATTTCAAACCCAAGTGCAATAGCCCCAATAAAAGTACCGAAAATACCAATCTGGGCAGCAGCGCCTAATAACATTAAACGTGGATTAGAAATCAGTGAAGAGAAGTCGGTCATGGCTCCAATACCCAGGAAAATCAATGGCGGATAAATACCTTTCATTACACCAAAATAAAGGTAATTTAAAACAGACCCTTCTTCATAAATACCAATTTGAAAGCCTTCCTGAAGAGGAATATTCCCCACTATAATACCAGTACCAATTGGAACTAAAAGTAGTGGCTCATAATTGTACTTAATGGCCAGGTAAATAAAAACCAAACCGACCACTATCATTAACAGGTATTTGGGATTGGCATTGTTAAACCCAGTATAGAAGAAAAAGGTTTTTAATCCTTCCCAAAGTGCACTGCCTGATTCACCGGTGGCCTGCCCTGCGGCATGCAAATCAACCGGGTTTCCGAGCATCGATAGCATGAAAAGGATGACCAATGCAGTAAAAACAGTTACAAACTTTTTCACAATATTAAATGTTTTTGGAAGCTAACAGCTTCGGAGATTCAACAAAAAATGAAACCGGCTATTCGTATTCCAATAAAGTATCATTCTGAAGAACATTATCTCCAACCTTAACTTTAATGGATTTAATGGTGCCATCTTTCTCAGCCATAACGTTGTTCTCCATTTTCATGGCTTCCATTATTAACAACACATCGCCCTTTTTAACAGTATCGCCTTCTTTTACAAGCATTTTAAAAATATTACCTGGCAGTGGAGCTTTAACAACATGTCCTCCAGATGTACTTTTAACAATATTACCTTCGCCTGGCTTAACACGTACTTCAGACCGCACCAGTTTGGGCGTTTTAGGTTTTTTTACTTCACGGTGAATCTCAACAGCATAAAGAGTACCATTAACTTCAATTTTAGCTATGTTATCCTCAACATCTTTGATTTCCACTTCATATTTATTTCCACTGATGGAAAATTCAAATTTCTTCATAATATAATATTTATCGGGAACGTAAATAGTTGTTCAATCCATAAATCTTTGAACTCCATGGCGAATACACTTTGGCCACACGCTTAATGGTAATAACGTTGCTCTCCTCATCATGTTGTTCATTCATATAAATCATTAAAGCCGTTGCAATGGCCGCATTTACCTCTCCCGAAACATTTATTACAACAGCATCATCTGATAGTTTTCCTTCGCGTCTGAGTCGCTTCCTGAGTTGCAAATTGAGCAATTTGGGAAGATTGTTAAAAACAATAATCAACAGAGCAAGCACCATAAATACAACAAAGTAGCCCACCCCGGTAATAACACCAATTTCAGACCAGCTGGTTACTTCTCCTTGAGCGTCGGTGATTTCCAAAAACTCAGTGGTATCTTCCTGCTTTGCAGCCAAATTAACCACTTCCATGTTTTCAGCTCCGTCAATACTGTCGGCAGCAATAACCAAACTGGTACCTTCCATATTTTCTAAAATCATTGCCTTGATTTATAAAGGAATATTACTATGTTTCTTTGGAGGATTGGTCAGTTTCTTAGTCTGAAGACTGCGGAATGCCCTGATAACCCTGAAACGCGTATTTCGTGGCTCGATAACATCGTCAATGTAGCCATATGCCGCTGCCTGATAAGGATTGGCAAAAGCTTCCTTATACTCTTCTTCCTTCTGGGCAACCATTTTTGCTCTCTCCTCAGGGTCTTCAATAGCCGAAATGGCTCGTCCTTCCAATACTTCAATAGCACCTGAAGCACCCATTACCGCAATTTCAGCAGTTGGCCAGGCGTAATTTAAGTCGCCACGTAACTGCTTGCAACTCATAACATCGTGGGCACCACCATACGATTTCCGAAGTGTAACTGTTACTTTGGGAACAGTAGCCTCGCCATAGGCAAACATTAATTTGGCGCCATGAGTAATAATCCCTGCATATTCCTGACCGCTGCCAGGTAAAAATCCGGGAACATCAACCAGGGTAAGAATTGGGATATTGAAAGCATCGCAGAATCTAACAAAGCGGGCAGCCTTTCGTGATGCATCGCAATCGAGCACGCCAGCAAGGAAACTGGGCTGATTGGCAACCACACCTACCGACATGCCAGCCAAACGGCAAAAACCAACAATAATGTTCTTGGCATAATTGCGGTGTACTTCAAGGAATTCGCCATCATCTACAATGGTGTAGATAACTTCCTTCATATCGTACGGTTGGTTGCTGTTATCAGGGATGATGGTGTTGAGCGAATCTTCAATACGATCGATTGGGTCGGTGCATTCAACCATTGGCGGTTCTTCCAGGTTGTTTTGTGGAAGATATGATAACAATTTGCGAATCAGTAATAAACCTTCTTCTTCGTTTTCGAGTAAAAAGTGCGATACACCTGAACGAGAAGCATGAACTTCAGCGCCACCCAAATCTTCGGTGGAAATATCTTCACCAGTAACTGTTTTTACCACTTTGGGCCCAGTAACAAACATATAACTGCTGTTCTCGGTCATCATAATAAAATCGGTAAGGGCAGGTGAGTAAACTGCTCCACCGGCACAAGGACCAAAAATGGCAGAAATTTGGGGAATAACACCAGAAGCCAGAATATTGCGTTCGAAAATTTCGGCATAACCGGCCAAAGATGTAACACCTTCCTGAATCCGGGCGCCTCCACTATCGTTGATACCAATAACCGGAGCACCAGCTTTCATGGCCATATCCATAATTTTACAAATTTTCTGAGCAAAAGTCTCTGATAAAGACCCCCCAAAAACAGTAAAATCCTGAGAGAACACATACACAACACGCCCGTCGATAGTACCATGACCGGTTACAACACCATCGCCCAAAAATTTGGTTTTTTCCATGCCAAAATTGGTGCAACGATGGGTTACAAACATATCAAACTCTTCGAAACTTCCTTCGTCCAAAAGAATTTCAATACGCTCGCGAGCAGTAAGTTTTCCTTTTTCATGCTGGGCATCAATTCTTTTTTGGCCACCGCCAAGTTTAGCTACAGCACGTAAATCGATTAATTTTTTAATTTTATCTTGATTGGTCGTCATATATTTTTGAATAAAAAGATTTAACTATTCCTTTGGATGTTCGCAAAGTTCGGTAAGTACGCCAAAAGTAGATTTTGGATGTAAAAAACCAATATTTAAACCTTCAGCGCCCTTGCGGGGGGCTTTATCAATTAATTGTACACCCTTTTGCTCGGCATTTTGCAGTTTTTCCTGCAAATTGTCAACTGCAAAGGCAATATGATGAATGCCCTCACCTTTTTTCTCGATAAACTTACCAATTGGCCCTTCAGGATCGGTTGATTCCAACAACTCGATTTTTGTTTGTCCCACCATAAAAAAAGCAGTTTTAACTTTTTGGTCGGTCACCTCTTCAACTGCATAGCATTTGAGACCAAAAACATCCTCATAAAAAGGGATAGCGGTATCGAGACTTTTTACAGCGATACCAATGTGTTCAATATGCGTTGGCTTCATGTTATATAATGAATTTATGTTTCCTGAAAAATTTTGACAAAATTATGACTTATGGTAAGGATTACCATATAAATCTGAAGGAAAAAAGGTTGTTTTACAACATGTTTTACCTCCAAATTGAACAGAAAGTTAAAATGTTTTAAAAATGCATAAACAAATATAATTTCCTGCGATGATTTCAGTTATTTGGAATAAGGCCTAGGCTACTGAGCATTAAAAACAAGCCAGGTATTAAGCAGAGAGTATGAATTGTGAAGTTACAACTTCTAATTAAATAATGCCTGTTTAATTAGATTATTAATGAATTATTTCAATATTTTATGAGGTAACAATTATCTAACATAGAATGGTTTATAAAATAAGCTGATCAAAATCAATTTCTTCCTGCATTGTTTCTGTTAAACGGGTATCTTCGCAACGGACTGTGCGTCCTGGAAATCGTTTTATCAGGTTATAATTATGGGTGGCCATGATAACGGTTTTCCCATCACTGCAAATCTGATGTAATAATTTCATTAAGTCGTCAGAAGTATCGGGGTCGAGGTTACCGGTAGGCTCATCGGCAAGAATTAAGTCTGGCTGGTTAAGCAAAGCCCGTGCAATACCAATCCGTTGCTGCTCTCCACCCGACAATTGATGGGGCATTTTGTAGCCTTTATGCACCATATCAACTTCAGAGAGGACTTTGCGCACCCGATGATCCATTTCCATTTTGTTTTTCCAGCCGGTGGCTTTTAAAACAAAAATTAAATTGTCGTAAACATTTCGGTCAATTAACAGTTGAAAATCCTGAAAAACAATGCCCATGCGGCGACGCAGCCAAGGAACCTCCCTGCTTTTAATTCCATTTAATTGATAGCCAACAACAAATCCCTGTCCGTGTTTTAAAGGCAGCTCGGCATAAATGGTTTTAAGAAGACTCGACTTGCCACTTCCAACCCTGCCAATCATGTACAGAAACTCACCGGGACGAACGCTCAGGTTTAAATCTCTAAGAATGATGTTTTCCTCCTGACGAACCATAGCATCAGTCAGGTCAACAATAAACCCTTTTTCGTTTACTACTGGATGGTTGTTTTTAGGCATTTTATCTGATTTTTCGGTTTACCTGAGATTATTAAATGCAATTTTAATGCGACGCATGGCTTCAATCAGCTTTTCGTCGCCGGCAGCATAAGAAATACGAAGATTATTAGGGCTTCCAAACGCATTTCCCGAAACACAGGCCACGTTGGCCTTCTCCAATAAATAGATGCTCAAATCATCTGCATTACGAATGATACTATTTTCATAACATTTTCCAAAAAAAGCACTAACATCGGGGAACAAATAAAATGCGCCGGACGGTGTATTCACTTTAACATCATCTATTTCCAGCGCCAGTTTAACCATTAAATTGCGACGACGCTGAAAAGCCTCACGCATTTCTATTGTTGATGCCAAACCACCTTCATAGGCCGCAACTGCAGCCATTTGGGCTACAGCACATGCTCCTGATGTTTGCTGACTTTGCAACTTATTACAGGCTTGAGCAATCCAAACAGCTGCAGCCACATAACCAATTCGCCATCCGGTCATTGCATAACCTTTTGAAACACCATTAATCACCATTACTCTATCCTTCAATTCCGGAAATATGGCAATGCTTACATGCTCTCCATCATATATAATGTGCTCATAAATCTCGTCAGACAGAACCAATATTTGAGGATATTCAAGTAAAACTTCGGCAAGGCCCTTAAGTTCATTTTTTGAATAGACACTCCCCGATGGATTTGATGGTGAATTTAAAAATAAAACTCTTGTTTTTGAAGTAATTGCCGATTTTAATTGCGGAGGTGTTATTTTGTAATTCTCGGATAATGTAGTATTCACGATGACAGGCTTGCCACCTGCGAGTTTAATAATTTCCAAATAACTAACCCAATATGGAGCAGGAACAATTACCTCATCGCCCGGATTTACTACGCTAAGAATAGCATTATAAATTGCTTGTTTGGCACCATTGGTAACCACAATTTGGTCTGTATTGTAAGCTAAGCCGTTTTCGTTCAACAGCTTATCGGCTATCAATGTTCTTAGTTTCAAATAACCGGGAACTGGGGTATAATAAGTGTAATTCTCATCTATGGCCCGTTTGGCCGCTTCTTTTATATGGTTTGGAGTAGAAAAGTCGGGTTCACCAACACTTAAATTAATAACGTCTATCCCCTTTGCCTGCAACTCTCTGCTTTTCTGCGACATTACGATGGTTTCAGATTCTGCCATGTTTGCCACCCGTTGTGAAACCTCTTGCATATAATTTGATCTATTTTTCAGTATTTTTCAGTATGTTTCATTTGCCCTTCCTGCAACCAAATCAGACACATCATCCATTTTGCAGGAGATGGCAAATTTACTGGTTTTTTCCAACTTCAATATGATTTTAGTTAATGCGTTTATTTTTATTTTAGAGCAGATAAATTAATTGGTTATATTTGAATGGTAATAGTTCGTTAGATAAAAGGTTTAAAATTCATCAATTGCATTAAAGTCAATGGAGCCAAAAACAATGTTCTGGGTATTTATTATTACAGTTCTGGTAATTGCCGGAGTTTCAGTTCTTATGGTTCATCTGTTTATCAGGCAGGATTACAAACGTCGGCGTTTGGAAGTTTTGGCCAATGAGAGTGCAGATATTATGAGACTTAGGTTCCAGGCTTATGAAAGGCTCACTCTTTTGCTGGAAAGATTAGCACCAGAGTCGTTAATACTCCGCGAGCAAAGACATGATATGAATTGTCAGGCTTTTCATACCTTGCTGCTAAAAACAATCCGTCAGGAGTTTAACCATAACCTGGCCATGCAAATTTATGTAAGCATTCCCACCTGGGAAAAAATTAAAACTGCACGCGAAAGTTTGATAAAATTAGTAAATAAAGCTGCGACCTCCACTAAACCTGATGCTAAAGCGCTGGAACTTGGTCGATACATTATTGAAGAAGCCGGAGCTGAAACCAATTTTTATTTTACTGATGCCTTAAATGAAATTAAACGCGAAATTGAATTGTACTATACGAGATAGTTTCATGGCAATGGTTGAAATCAAGTTTTTTTTAGGGCTCAACACACTAATTTCAACTTAAACTTTTTTAAAACATAAAAGGCATATAAGCCTGAATTTCTTATATGCCTTTTGATTGTATACTTAGAAGCTGTTTAAATTTAGATATAAGATTTTTAGAAGCGAAGCATCGCGTTTCCGACAAA
>CAZFTD010000044.1:0-20257 GCA_964521525.1 uncultured Marinilabiliaceae bacterium
TAATTGGGTTAGGTAGTAATAATAACATTACATCAGAAACTTGAATTATAGTTTAAGTTGGCATTCAACCTTTTAATTTCATAGTACAATGCAAATGTTTTTCATCTCTGTTGGTATACTGGCAGTTTTATTTGTAGTAATAAACATATATTTTAAACTTGCCGCTCATTATGGGATTATGGATATTCCAAATAATCGTTCTTCGCACACCCATAAAACCATCAGAGGAGCCGGTATCATATTCCCGGTTGGAATGGTGGCAGGCTTAATTTGGGCCGGCCCTGATTACCCTTTTTTTTTCCTGGGAGGACTATTGTTAGTAGCCACAATTAGTTTTATCGATGATGTAAAAAACCTCTCAGGCAGCGTACGTTTTGCTGTTCATTTATTAGCTGCGTTATTATTTGCTATTGAAATTTGGGGTTTTCATCAATCCTGGCTTTTGGGCATTCTCATAATAATGGCCTTGGCAGTTTTAGTGAACGGGTTTAATTTTATGGATGGGATTAATGGTATAACCGGAATCTACAGTATAGTAGCATTATTATCGTTTATAATTGTCAATTCATTTCTGTTGGAATTCACTGATTCAAAATTGCTGATAGGTGCATTGCTGTCGGTTTTGGTTTTTGGATTTTATAATTTCCGTAAACAGGCTGCTTGTTTTGCCGGTGATGTAGGTTCGGTGTCAATGGCATTTTTTCTATTATATCTTTTAGCCCTTTTAATGTTACAAACAAAAGAGATATATTATTTCTTGTTTATTAGTGTTTATTTAATCGATTTTGGATTTACCATTCTACATCGCTTGTGGTTGGGCGAAAAAATATGGCAACCTCATCGTAAGCATCTTTACCAGCTTTTAGTAAATGAGGGAGGAAAAAAGCACTTGGTTGTTGCTGGTTATTATGGTATTTTACAGTTTTTGGTTAATGGTATTTTAATATTATTAATTCTTAGCTCTGGTAGCGTTTGGATGCTATATTTTAGCTCAGCTTTTATTCTGCTATTATTAGCATTCGGTTATTGGTTTCTGCGAATCAGATATTTAAAAAAACAAATCATATCGTAGCATCTGTTTAAAGTAACGCATTTTGTATTATGGCTGGAGTTCCAAACCTCCGGCTTTTTTTATGCTTTGGCTAATAATAATACCAGTTTATTTTGAAAACAGTGAAATAATTTAACAGCATTTTATAAGTTATTGGTGGAACAAAACTCTATGCTGGTAAAAAATATGTTGAAAAAACAATCTGTTTAAACCATCTTTGAGTATAAATAATTAAATAGTTTTAGCTGTAAAGCTCAGCCTTTTAACTGTTTAATTTACGATTGATTGGAACTGACCAATGTAAATCATAAGGTTAGAAAATTCTAAATGCTTTGCACACTTGTTTGGTGTTATAGATTGATTATTAGGGTATAGTGCAATTTGGGATTAATTTTGGTATATGAAAGAAATTCTGGTTAAAGCTTTGAAAGGACGGATAATTTCCCCCTGGTGGATATTGGCTATTGATACGGCCTTGATTGCCAATGCTTTCGTTATTGCTTATATTTTGCGGCTGAACTTCTCTTTACCGGCATACTCGTTTGTTGAGTTTTTATATAGTTCGCTTTATGTAACTATGGTGTATACCTTGGTATTTTTTATTTTCGGTGTTCACCGAGGAGTTATCAGACATACCAATTTCACCGAACTTCGCGTATTGCTCATAGCCTGCATTGTTGCTTTTGTTTCATTATTAGGCTTTGATTTTGCTTTAAAGCTCTCCCATATCAATGAGGAATCGCTGGTTCCAAGGCTTATTCTGGTTTTACATTTTATGCTGGTGGCAATCCTTTGTTTTGGTTTCAGGTTGGCTGTTCGCGAAGTTTACGCTTTTCTTACGCAACGTAAAGGTACCATCAATGCGGTTATTTATGGGGCTGGTGATTTGGGAATTATAACGCTTGAGGCCATCAAAAATGATAATGATAATCAATATCAAATTATTGGATTTGTTGATGATGAACCCTCCAAGTGGAATATGAATCTGCATACATTACCAGTTGTAAGTTGGGAAATGCTAATTGATGACAATAGCAAGTTTAAAGGTGTTCAGGAGGTAATCTTAGCATTATCTAATATTACTATAAAGCATAAACAAACCATTGCCGATGAATGCCTTAAAAGAGGCTGGAAGCTAAAGGTAATGCCATCAGTAGGAAACTGGGTCAATGGGATTTCAAACCTAAATCAGATAAGAGATGTTAGGATTGAGGACCTTTTGGGGCGAGATGAAATTCAACTGAACCAAAAAAGAATTTTGGAGGGTTTGGAGAATAAGACTATTTTGGTTTCCGGTGCAGCAGGCTCCATTGGCTCAGAGATAGTAAGGCAACTCCTGAAATTTCCAATTAAAAAGATAATTCTAGTTGACCAGTCTGAATCAGCTTTATACGATTTGCAACAGGAAATACTTCTCAGGCATTACGATGCTCCTTTTCAGGTTGTTTTGGCAGATATAACCAATAAGTTGAGAATGAGTGACGTTTTCAGAACTTTTTCACCACAAATTGTTTATAATGCTGCGGCTTACAAGCATGTCCCGCTTATGGAAGATGCCCCTTATGAAGCAATAAGAGTAAATGTTGGTGGAACTAAAGTTTTGGCCGATCTGTCGGTTGAATATGGTGTTGAGAAATTTGTTATGGTTAGTACCGATAAAGCTGTTAATCCTACAAATGTGATGGGTACATCTAAACGCATTTGTGAAATATACGTGCAATCATTATCTCAGCTTCACAATATAAAAACCAAATTTGTAACAACTCGCTTTGGAAACGTATTGGGCTCCAATGGTTCTGTAGTACCATTGTTTAAAAAGCAAATTGCGCAGGGAGGCCCTGTTACTGTTACCCATCCCGAAATAACCAGATTTTTTATGACTATCCCCGAAGCTTGTCAGTTAGTTCTGGAAGCCTCATTTATGGGTAAAGGTGGCGAAATCTTTGTTTTCGATATGGGTGAACCAGTTAAAATTCTTGATTTGGCTCATAAGATGATAAAATTGTCGGGTCTTAAGGTTGGCGAAGATATAGATATAAAATTTACAGGTTTACGACCAGGTGAAAAATTATATGAAGAATTATTAGCATCGAAGGAAAATACAATGCCCACCTATAACGATAAAATTATGATTGGGCAAATAGTACCTCGCGATTACATTCAGGTTAGCAGCAGCATTAATAACTTATTGAACAACTTATACCATGAATCAGCCGAATCACTTATTATTAAGATGAAAGAACTGGTTCCGGAATTTTCCCCTCAAAATCCAAAATTTCGAAGTTTGATGCCAGATGCTGCGATACTAGCTTAAAATATTCTATTTTCACGCTCCTAAGTTTTTTAAGCTTAAGATTTGGTTCTTTGTGAGTTAAGCTTTTCTTCAATTTTTATTATTTGATTGACTTTACAGGTCTTCTGTTGCCCAAATATACCTATTATTGGGCATTTTGTGTTTTGGAATTAAATTACTCTTCTAATACAACAAATTAAAGATGTTTACCGTTTCCTAATTGTATTCTTCAAACACTTAAACTTTGAATGTAGTGTTATTCTAATCGGTTGATGTTTATACTAATGGATTATCTGTTAGTATAATCTCTTGTAAAGATGGTTTGGATTCAAATGCTATTAATAAATATCGGTATGAAAAATTTCGTTGTATATTTCATGGTTTTCTTATTGAGTGGAAATGTTTTTTATGGCGCCTCTTTCCATGTAAAAACAAATGGAACAGCATCCGGAAACGGAAGTATTACAAATCCGTGGAACCTACAAACTGCACTAAATCATCCATCAAGAGTTGTGCCTGGAGATACAATCTGGATTCACGAAGGCACTTATAAGGGAATTTTTACATCCAATATTTGGGGTAGAGCAAATGCTCCAATTGTTGTACGGGCTATGCCAGGCAAGGAGGTTATTCTTGATGGAAATGCATCTGGTTCTGCCGATGCCACTTTAACTGTTAAAGGGGAATATACATATATTTGGGGATTAACCATTACAAACACCAACGGAAACCGTGGTGCAAACGCAACAGATATTAAGGATGGGATTTATCTGGGTGGTGCAAACTGTAAAATAATAAATTGCATCATTCATAACAATGGAGGTAATGGAATAGGGTTTTGGAGTACAGCCATTAACTCTGAAATTTATGGATGTATTATATATAATAATGGCTACAGAGGCGATGACAGAGGTCACGGGCATGGTATTTACGGACAGAATGAAACAGGCACCAAGCAAATAAGAAACAATATTCTCTTTAATTCTTTTGGCTTAGGAATGAGTATTTATACTCAGGGTGGGAATATTAAAGGGTTTAATATTGAAGGTAATATGATGTTTAATAGTGGTCTGCCGGGTAATTCTTTTCTCGAAAGACATATTTTAATCGGAGGTTTAAAGCCAGCCGACAGAATCACGATTAAATCTAATTATTTATATAACAGACCTAATTATCCTTCAAAAGCAGCTTTGCAATTGGGCTATGGTGCCGATAACGTTGATGCTGAAGTGGCTAACAATTACATGGTTGATGGAACATTTTATGTTATTTATCCCTGGAATTCTGTTAAATTTACTGGTAATTCTGTACATGCCCGATCATCAAGTATGCAATTAATATCATTTGATAATTTTCAAAATATCAAAACCCCAAGTTTTAATAACAATAGCTATTATGTTGGCACTTTAGCAGGTATGTCGTTTGAAGCCTGGAAAAATTTGAGTAAGCAGGATTTAAATAGTACGTATAGGGCATCTTTACCATCCACATCTTTTTATGTGGTTCAAAATAATCAGTTTGAACCTGGGCGGGCACATGTGGTTATATATAACTGGGCAAAGCAAAACATTGTTCAGGTTAATGTATCAGGTGTTCTTAAAAACGGGGATGATTATAAGGTTTATGATGTTTCAAATTTAAAAGCCGGACCAGTTTTAACAGGTAAGTACCAGGGAGGTAATATTGGAATTTCAATGCAATTAACTCAGGTGGAATTGCCTTATGGTAATTTACCTAATGACGGACGCTTTGTTCATACTGCCCCGGATTTCGGAACTTTCTTAATTGTTAGCACCAATTCAGGCGTCCCCAGTGGTTCTGATACTGTTTTGGAAGAACAAACGAAACTTGAAATTACTAATTGCTACCCAAATCCTGTTTCGGATAATGTTAATGTTGATATTTTTTCTCCTAAAGATGAACAATTAACCATTGATGTTTTTAATATTATAGGGAAAATGGTTATGTCGAAACTGTTTAATTTCAAAGTGGGTAAAAACTCACAGAAAATCGATCTTTCCTTTTTGCCGGCCGGTATTTATTTAATATCAGTATCCAATAGTATTGGAAATTCAACCTTTAAAGTTGTTAAAAGCAGCTAAAATTGGGTTAATACTAATAAAAAGGAGGCTGTTCAAAAGTTTTTTAAAGCCTCTGAGAATTGAATATTTGAAAAACTTCTCTGGTAGGAAGTACGAATAACAAGAGGGTGTCTCAAACTTTTGAGACACCCTCTTGTTATGTGAGAATATTTATACATAAATGATTTATTCCTTCTTGAAGTATTTGTATTTTAGGTCATAACCATATTGATAATTATACTCTCTCTTTTGAAAAGGGATTCCATTTAGGAGTATACTCAATCTTTGAATCTTGGTAACCTTTTCATCTCTCAAATTAATTTTTAGCAAAGGCTTGGGCGTTACATTATGTCTAACAACCAGAATGTTTACATCGGCAAATTGTGTTAGCAGATGTGCATCAGCCACCAACCCTAAAGGAGGGGTGTCAAGTATAACTATATCATATTCAGACTTCAGATGCTCAATAAGCTTAACAGTTTCCTCGCCGGCAATTAACTCAGATGGGTTTGGAGGTATTTGACCTGCAAAAATAATATTGAAATTTGGGATATTGGTATCTTTAACTATTATACTATCAATAGAACTTTCTCCGGTATAAAAACTGCTTAAACCAACGCCATTGGCTCCTATGCCAGATTGTTTGGCTAAAGAGGGCCTACGCATATCAAACTCAATAATTATAGTTTTTTTACCTAATTGTGCAAACGAGTGTCCAATGTTTATGGCGCAGAAAGATTTTCCTTCATTTGGCAGAGTAGAGGTTACCAGAATGGTTTTGTTCTTTTTCTGATTGGCATAATAACCCAATGATGCCCTGATACTTCGGAAAGATTCTGACAATAATGTATTAGGCTGATCATTATTCAATGATTTACCTCCCTTAAACCGCTCAAATGGAACCTGACCAATAATAGGGAGTTCGGTAATCTCTTTTACATCATCAATTTCTAAAATACGATCGTTGAAAAATATTAAAAGAAATACAATCACCGTTGGTAAAAGAAAACCTCCTCCTATAACCATAATTATAAACCGTTTTCTATCAGGGGCCACCTTGCCATAAAAAAGAGCCTCTTCAATTATTTCATTATCTGGAAGATTAGCGGCTTTTGCCAATTGAGCTTCAGCTCTTTTTTGCATTAAGAAGGTGTACATGTCGTTATTCATTTTAAACCTTCTTTCAATTCCTAATAGTAATTGTTCTGTTTTAGGAAGTTTCTTAATTTCTTGACTTAACGCGTATAATCGGTTGTTAACATCATTTAATGATAGGTTTGTGGTTGCAACTACACTTTTTAAAGTTTCAAGAATACTGTTTTTTAGAGTATTTATGCTATGGTCTATTCTTATTACAGTAGGGTTTTCGGCACTTGAAGTAAATTGCAATGACGAGCGTTCTGCATTAAGAGCAGACAATTGAGCTATCATTTGTCCTAAAACCGGATCATCTACCCCCATTGAAGAGGGGCTTATTAAATCCTGAACATTACGATTGTTCTGAATATAATCGCGTAAATAAGTATAGTAATCAATTCTTACATTTAGAGCTGCCTTTTGATTCTCCAGTTCCCGAGATTGAGTAACAATCATTTGACCTTGATATGAAACATCCATTACCTCATGCCTCGAGCGAAAGTCTTCCAATAAATTCTCAGCTTCTCCCAACGAATCGGCTACTCCAATGAGTTGTTTTTCAATAAAATTAATGGTATTGGTGGCAATTTGGTTTTTTCTTTCTAGAGTGTAATTAACTGAAGTTTGTGCCAACTTATTTAAAAAATCTATCCCTTTTTCAATATTGTTCTCCAGTATCCATAAATTTACAATGGTAGCATCATATTGAACTCTTTCCATTCTTACCCTTGACTGATATCTGTAAATCAATCTGTCCAAGGTGTTAATTTCAAAGGAATATGAATTTTTCTCATAATTGGAACCAGGAAGTTTTTCTTCAACAGGAACTATGGAAAAAGAAAAGCGAGGGTGGCTTATTTTTTCGAAGAATTTAGCTTTTCTAACAAATTCCTTATTATCATCCATCGATAATTCAAACTGGTCTTTTGAAATAAACCTGACTTTAAAACTCAGGTTTGATGGCTTCACCTCAGAGGAGTCAATGATTACCCTGAACGGGGAGTTTTTATAAATTTCCTGAGACTTGAAAAAGCCATCCTGGTAATAGGATACTTCAAAATCCAATTGACGTAATGCTTTTTCAACCTGTTTTCGGGAAGTGAGAACTATCATTTGATTCTCAAGGTTACTTTGCCCAACCCCTAAGGTAATACCAGGTAAAGCTGTGGACTGAGCATTACCTACACCTCCTGAAACATTACTTTCTCTATTCTGAGAAATGAGCAGTTTAGTATTTATTTTATACAAGGGAGTAGTGGTCTCATATGCATATACTGCAAGGGCAATGGCTACAAGCATAAAAATTAAAAACATTGGCCAATATTCAAAGGCTCTGAAAATAATTTTTTTAAAATCCAGATTCTTCTCCAGTTCTACACCTTCTATTTTTCTCATCACAAATAATTTTTTAATAAAGTTGAATGATTTTTATTGGCGAATACTTAAATCATCCATTTTACAATGAAAGGTTTAAATGTCCCTATCAGTCCCCCCAAAAAAAACGTAACCTCAAAGTGTTATTTTCTGATTTTTAAATATTGAATTTTGTTACTTAGGGCTTCATTCTACTTTAATATTGGTTCTGGTTTAAATAAAGTTCTTATTTTGAAATACTTATTATTAATAATGTTGCACTAATTACACTCATCGCAAAACTGAGCGAAATCGATGATAGGCTCCATTGCTTTAACCTTCTGGGTTCAGCGTAGATAATGTCTCCCGGTTTAACATAAAAAAAAGGTGAGTACATTATTCTTTCATCAGTGGTATCTATTATCAACATCTGGGGAGTGTCTCCGTGCTTCCGTATTAATCGAACTCTCTTCCTGTTAGCATAATCTGTCATGTCGCCGGCAAGGCTTATTGCTTCAAGAATAGATATTTCTTCACTGTTTAACAAAAAGCGACCTGGCGATTTAACTTCACCTAGTATTGTTATATTATCGTTCAATAATTTAACCAGAGCACTGCTTTGTTCAACATATTTTGCGGCAGCCAATTCAATTTTTCTTGCTATTTCAGATAGTGTTAACCCAGTTACATAAACCTTTCCTATAAATGGATAATCTATGGCACCATCTAAACCTACCCGGTAACCTAAAAGACTTGCTGACATAGGATTGTCTGCTATTGAAGTGTAACCTGATTCATTATTTAAGAAAGCTGATGTACGTTCGTCCAAACTGGTAACTCTTATGTATAGCAAATCACCTGCCTTTACAATATAGTCGGCTTTCTCAACTTTATAATGGCCTTCAACATCCTCAAGTTTCTTAGCCATATCTCCCTGTAAATAAATTGAATCCTTGTGCGATACACAGGAACTTAAAATACCTAATACAATAAAAAGCAGTATATTTCTTTTTTTAGCAATTCCCATAGTGTTCGTATTTAAAAATTTTAAATTCTTTTTTATTTCGGGTCAGTTTTGGATTTTTATCTAAAATATTAGTTAAATGAACACAGTTAGATATTGCTTAGCTAACTGTGGAATTTAGACTGAGTTTAAATTGCTGCAAGTTACAATTAGTTAAAATTTCTACATAGTTTTTTTAGTTGCTTTTATCATCGTAATGACGAAATTAATCAAATTATAAGTAGCTGTTTAAAATTTTAATCTAAAAATATTTAGACTTCCAGACATAAGACTTTCAGATATAAGACCAATGCGCATTAACAATCAGAATATCAGGTAAATATATAAAAAATCTTTTTGTCTATATTTTCTTTCCAGTCTTTTTTCCGAATAAACCGGTGCAAGAATCTAAACTTCTAAGGGTCGTAAATAAATTCAGGAAACCCAATTTTAATAGCCTCTTTGTTTTATAAATGATTATTTCAAATTGTTTCAATGCTTTTATAATTACGTTTATTTTCTTATTTTTCTGATAACTAACCCATCTCAAGTTTATTATGATTAGAAAAATACCATTTTTCAGATTGTTGATATCTCTAATTCTGGGTATTTATGGTGCCTATTATTTTTCAGCCGACTACAATTTTTTAATCCCGGGTGTTTTGGCGTTATCTTCTTTGGCCATCCTGATTTTTCATTTATCACCGAAACTTTACAGGAATTATCGTTTTCGTTGGAGTTTTGGATTATTCATTTTCTTGTTTCTGTTTTCTTCGGGCTGGCTAATTGCAGAAATGGCTATGCCATCAAGAATTAACTCCGATTTTAATGTATCTGCAATAGGTAAGGTGGTTTCAGTTGAAGGCTCTGCCGGCAAATGGACAAGAGTAATATTTAAACCATCAGCCGTTAATAATGATACAGTGCCTTTAAAATCGGGCGACTTATGGTTATTGCTTGTCGATGAAGAAGCCGGGAGCACCAATTTGTTTCCCGGTTACGAGATTGAGATAAAAGGTGTTTTTTTGGGGCATAAGGCCCCTTCGAATCCTGAGGCTTTTGATTATGGAGCCTATCTGTTTCGTCAGGGAATTGCCGGACAGATGTTTTTGAACACAGTTTCTTTGTTTGTTATTAATGATGTTCCTGCCGAAGGTTTACAGATTTTATCATCAAGAATAAGAAACTGGTGCAGCGATGTTTTCTCCGATAGTGGAATTGACGGCTCTAACCTTGATCTTTTGAATGCTTTAGTACTTGGCGATCGCAAAGGAATTGACCGCGAGTTGAATGACAAGTTTATTCGGTCAGGAGCCATCCATTTATTGGCGGTTTCGGGTTTGCATGTTGGAATTGTATTTCTGATGCTGAATTTTATATTAAGCTTGTTTCTTAAGTCTACCAGCATTATAAAATTAGCTTTATCTGTTGGCTTCCTGTTTTTTTATGCTTTTATTACCGGATTCTCGCCATCGGTAACCAGAGCAGTTGTAATGTTTTCGCTTATTCAAACAGGCATTGTATATGCACGCCATATTAATATTTACAACATTTTGTGCGTTTCAGCCTTTGTTATTTTACTGTGGAATCCGATGTTTCTTTTTCATGCCGGGTTTTGGCTAAGTCATTTAGCCGTTGCCGGAATTGTGGCATTTTATCCTATTATAAACGGTTGGCTTAGTTTTTCTTTTATTAGTTGGCGCTGGGTTTGGTCGCTCATCTCGGTTGCTTTAGCAGCACAAATTACAACTATCCCTCTTTCATTGTGGTTATTTGGGGCATTCCCTTCTTATTTCCTTTTATCGAACCTCTTTTTGTTACCGCTTATTGCACCCATATTGATGATGGCTTTTATACTGTTGTTGTTGTCAGAATCTTCTTTTATCAGCAATATGTTGGGTGCCACTTTAAGCGATTTGTTAGGCTTTATGCAGGATATGGCAGGTTTTATTGAGACTTTACCAAACTCTTATATTTCAGGTGTCTGGGTAACTGTACCCTTGTTAATATCCTTATATTTATTAGTTTACTTCTGGTATCAATATTATGATAGCCGAAATCCAAGGCTGGCCATCAAATTAGTGGCAATAGTGTCGGTTGTTGTCTTTGTAACAACAGTACAGTGGCAAATAAAAAGCAATAAAAGCCTTTTTGTTGTTTATGATGCCGCACGCGAGGCTCTGATTCAGGTTATTGATAAAGGAGAATGTATTACTTTCTTATCTGAAGGTTTAACCCAAACGCAAAAAATGTTTGTTTCAGGGGCTTATGAGCGGCCAAATGTTTTAAGGCATAAACAATCGGTTTATTTCAAGGTTGACACCATAAATCAACTGCCCGATGTATATAGGATTGAATTAAACAATAAAAGCTATTGCCTGATTTATGGTGGCAACGGCATTTTGTCAGATAGTATTAGTTTCAATACCAATGTGCTGGTAATTAGCGGAACACCATCATTTCAATTAGATGCACTGGTACAGAAACTGGGCTGCCAAACCATAGTTTTTGGGTCAAACTGCCCTCCCTGGAAGGTTAGAACTTGGTTGGCTCAGCTAGAGGATTTTAACGATTTGAAGATTCATGATGTTAAAACAATGGGGGCTTATATAGATTAATGAACAGGTAAAGGGTTTTGATGAAAAGTTTCAGGATTTGGTTTTTATTGTATTACTTTGCAGGCTGTTTTGGCAATATTTTTGCCTTGATAAAGTTTGGGGAATTAATTCATGACGTGCTGATAAACAGGTGTTTGTCTCTTTAGTTGTTTGAGAAGCTTTTCATTGGTTCTCTAATGGTTATTGTTAAGAGTAAAGGCTTTTATTGTAGAATATAATAATAGAAAGAAGTGAAGATTCTGATTTCGGGTGCCGGTGAGGTTGGTAACCATCTTGCAAAGTTGTTTTGCAACGAAGATCATGATGTGATTCTGATGGATGAAGATGAGTCAAGACTTAGAAAAGCTGAGGCCCATTTCGACCTGATGACTGTTGTTGGTTCCGGCACTTCCATAGAAGATTTAAAGGATGCGCAGGTTAAAACATGCGATCTGTTTATTGCTGTGCCTCCTTACGAGGAAGTGAGTATTTTGTCTGCCATTCTGGCTAAGAAGTTGGGTGCTAAAAAAACCATCGCCCGAATTAACAATTTTGAATACCTGCAACCTGAAAACAAAGAATATTTCAGGCAGCTTGGGGTTGACGAGATTATTTTTCCTGAACATTTGGGTGTTAAGGAAATTATTGCCTCCCTAAAGCAGGTTGGCACCCGCCAAATGTTTGAGTTCAGCAACGGGAAGTTGTTGCTTTTTGCACTAAAAATAAGAGATAATGCGCCTATTGTAAATCTCACTCTATCTGATGCAGCAAAATTGCATCAGAAAAATGAGTATTTTACTGTTGCCATCAATCGCGATGGCCGAACCATTATTCCACGCGGCGATGAAACATACCAGCACAACGATTTGGCTTATGTTATCACAACGCGTTCAGGTGTTCCGCAATTGTTGCAGGATGCCGGTAAAACCCAGTATGAGGTTAAAAATGTGATGATTCTTGGGGGTAGTCGTATTGGTAAAAAAGTTGCTAAGGAATTGGAATACCAATATAACATTAAACTTATCGAAATTAACCGTGAAAAAAGTGCCCGTTTGGCCAATTATCTCGAAAATACTTTAGTGATTAATGGTGATGGACGAAATTTGGATTTGCTTAAAGACGAGGGTATCAGCAAAACAGATGCTTTTATTGCCGTTACCGGTAATGCTGAGGTGAATATTTTAGCTTGTCAGCTGGCAAAAAAAATGGGGGTAAAAAAAACAGTTGCCGAAGTTGAAAACATGGATTATATCGATTTGGCTGAGAATATTGGTATTGGAACGCTCATTAATAAAAAACTCATTGCTGCCAGCTATATATACCGACATACTTTAAAGGCCAATGTATCGCATGTAAAGTGCCTGACTGCCACCGATGCCGATGTGCTTGAGCTGGTAGCCCAACGAAATTCAAAAATTACCAAAGGCAATCTGCGCGAACTCGACCTGCCAAAGGATATGAATATTGGCGGCATTATTCGTGGCGATGAGGTATTTATTGCCAATGGAGATACCCATATTCAACCCGACGATCATGTGGTTGTTTTTGCCCTACCCTCGGGGATTAAAAAGGTTGAGAAAATGTTTTTATAATACGTATTAAAAGCTTTTGGCCACCTTAGGAAGACAAAAGGAATTAGTTCTTTGCTGTTATCTGCAGGGAAACTAAGAACTAACCCCCTCTTTTAACTTATCTGTATTTGGTTCTTATAATTTTTATTGCTTTAACTCGCCCTTTCCCTGACGGGTAATCTCAAAGGGGAAAGCTGTACAATCAACTACTGTTGATGGTTCATTATCACCATATCCACCATCAATAACCAGATCAACTATGTCTCTGAATTTTTCGTAAATTAATTCAGGGTCGGTTGAATATTCAAGAATTTCATCCTCATCGCGTATGGAAGTGCTTAATAGTGGCGTTCCCAACTCCCGAACAATTTCCAGTGCAATTGAATTATCGGGGATTCTTAAGCCTATTGTTTTTTTATTATTCTTAAATATTCGGGGAACATTATTGTTGGCAGGTAGAATAAATGTAAACGGACCCGGAAGATTCTTTTTTAAAAGCTTGAACGTAATGCTGTCGAGCGGTTTAGTGTAATCCGATAAATGACTTAAATCGTGACAGATAATTGAAAGGTGATCTTTCTTTAGATTAATTCCTTTTATCTGTGCAACTTTTTCAACTGCTTTGTTATTGCTGAAATCGCAACCCAAACCATAAATTGTGTCGGTGGGATAAATTATCAGGCCACCGGAACGCAAAACTTCAACAACCCTGCTTATCTCACGGGGATTGGGATTCTCAGGATAAATCTTAATCAGCATAACATTAAATTTATTAGCAAAGATAATGAATTAAGAGGGAGTAAATAAAAAAAACCGGTTTTAGGCCGGTTTTCTGGTGGGGGGAGGAGGATTCGAACCTCCGAAGTCGTAAGACAACAGATTTACAGTCTGCCCCAGTTGGCCGCTTTGGTATCCCCCCAAAGCGTTATTGATAAACAAAAAAAAAGTTGTTATAAAAACAACTGTTTTGGAGCCAATGGAGGGATTCGAACCCCCGACCCGCTGATTACAAATCAGCTGCTCTGGCCAACTGAGCTACATTGGCAGGTGGGTAAGCTGACTATATCGCACCGCTTCAACCGCCTACCCTTGCTGCCGTCAGGCCCTGGGGGAGTTCAGCAGGAGCTGGTCGTATAGGACTTACCCGGGCACAAAAGTATAAAATAATCCAATTGCTGCAACCCCTGAGCAAGCTTTTTTTTATTTTTTTAATGGCTTTGGAGGTTATGTTTTTTATTACCAGAGAATTATTTTTCCGAAAAAAATTTCATGTAATTAATGACTCCAAAGTTTAAGAACATTCCTTATTTTTAAGCCAAATTAGTAATTTGGTATATTCTAATAGTGTAGCTCATTCAAATTTTCATTTCTATGAATCAATCTTCATCCGGTAAAACCCAGTTTACATTGTATCAGGGAGCCATTTTAGGTGGTTTAAACGTTATATTATTAATCATTTTGTATAAAGCCAACAGCCTTTTTAATTCAGGTTGGTCTTCGTTATCGTGGCTTATATATTTAGGTTTTATACTTTGGAGCACCATTCAGCTTAGAGATAAATTTCTGGATGGCATTATCAGTTACGGTAGTTCGTTTGCATATGGGGTTAGAATTACTTTCTTGTCAGGCATTATTGTTGGTTTTTTTTACTATTTGGTTTTAAAAGTGTTTGACCCCGGTCTTGTTAAAACTTTAGTGGTTGAAATGGAAGAGGCTTATCTGAGTATGGGATTTTCAGAGAAGATGGTGGAAGAAATGAGCTCAACAATCGATATGCTTGTTAATCCATGGTTTTTGATGTTCTCAGGCATTTTGGGCAGTCTTATTTATGGCATTATTGTATCGCTAATAACTTCTATTTTTACCATGCGCAAAGGCGATCCATTTCAGGAAGCCATGAAATCTGTTAATGAATGAACAAATTAGATGTATCGATAGTAGTTCCTCTTTTTAACGAAGAGGAGTCGCTTCCCGAATTGGTTGAATGGATTACCAAAGTGGTGGTTCAAAACAACCTGACCTATGAAATTATTCTGGTTGATGATGGAAGTCGCGATAACTCCTGGCAGGTTATTGAAAATCTTTCCAATAAAAATAACCATATAAAGGGCATCAGGTTTAGGCGAAACTTCGGTAAATCGGCAGCGCTGCATTGCGGCTTTCAGGAAGCTGTGGGGAGTGTAGTTATTTCAATGGATGCTGATTTACAAGATAGCCCCGATGAAATTCCGGAATTGGTTCGTATGGTGCGTCACGATGGCTTTCATTTGGTGAGTGGCTGGAAAAAGAAACGATTCGACCCGTTGGGGAAAACCATACCCAGTAAACTTTTTAACCGAACTGCCAGAATGGTGTCAGGCATAAAATTGCACGACTTTAATTGCGGTCTCAAAGCCTACCGCAACGAGGTGGTTAAAAATATTGAAGTATATGGCGAGATGCACCGCTATATTCCAATATTAGCCAAGCGTGCCGGGTTCTCAAAAATTGGTGAAAAAGTGGTAACACATCGCGAGCGGAAATATGGTGTAACCAAATTTGGGATTGAACGCTTTATTAAGGGTTTTCTCGATTTGTTATCGGTCATGTTTATTTCCAAATTCGGCAACCGACCCATGCATTTGTTTGGAGCCTTGGGCACACTTACCTTTTTTGTGGGCCTTGTGTCTGCATTGTGGTTGGGCATTCGTAAACTTTGGTTTGTTTACCACGCCATACAGGCCCCTTTGGTTACCGATAGCCCGTATTTTTATATTAGTCTCACCTGCATGATACTGGGTACCCAGTTGTTTATGACTGGTTTTATTGCCGAATTGGTTTCACGAATCAGGCCCGATCGCAATCAATATCAAATCAGTGATAGAATTGGAGGATAGAATCATGACATTTTACGAAAGCATAGCCCCCTGGTACGATTATATCTTTCCATTTACACCTGCTCAAAAACGCTACATAGACGAGGAGTTAAACGGGGTAAACGGAAAGCATATTATTGATGTGGGATGCGGAACCGGAAATCTGACTCTAAACCTTGCTGCCTCAGGTGCCTTTGTTACTGGAGTTGACCTTGACGACCAAATGTTGGTCATTGCCAGACATAAAGGCGAGTTTGAACATAGAGCCGCTTTTATGCGACTTAATATGCTTAAGCTAACCGATTTTTTTCCGGCTTACTCGCAAGATGCAGTGGTTTGCTTTGGAAATACACTGGTTCATTTACAAAGTCCCGGCCAGGTTCTGTCTTTTTTTAATCAGGTTAATCGTTGCCTGAACCCAACAGGGAAACTAATGTTGCAAATAATTAACTACGACTTTATTCTTGATCAGGGCTTAGACGGCCTTCCAACCATCGACAATGAATTTATATCCTTTGAGCGCGTTTATGAATTTCGTGAGCAGGACGAATTGATTAATTTTAAAACCACACTTACAGTAAAGGATTCAGGTAAAGTTATTCATAACAGCGTCCCTTTATTGCCCATTCGTCGCGACCTGTTGTACCATTTATTGGATGAAGCAGGGTTTAACCAAATTAACTTTTTTGGAAGTTTCGACAGAGCCACTATGATTAAGGATTCGTTTCCGCTAATTGTAACTGCCAGCAAGTAATGTAATAACGGAGACCGAAAACAGGAGGCAGGAGACCGAAGCCTGAGAATTTGGAAAAAATAAACTTATAGATCTAAGCCCCATGCTCTATGCTCTACGCCCTTAGCTCTACGCCCTACGCCCCAAACTGTTTTATAACCATTTCAGCAACTTTCTTGTCGATAGGGAAAGTAAGCATGTCAGAATTTAACTCAGAAAACGGTGCCCATCGGAAATTAGGTTCGTTTTCAGCATCAGGAAAAATCGGTTGCGAACTCACCGGAAACTTTTCAAAACTTTCAATTTTTATAAGGTAGTAAATACTGATGAGTTGTGTGTTGTTATAAAAAAGAGCCGGTTGAAAGTAATCGGTTGTATAGTAGTGACTGATTATTTCAATATTACAGCCAAATTCTTCCATCGCCTCTCTTTTCAGGCAATCGATGGTGCCTTCTCCAAACTCCAATCCTCCTCCCGGAAACTTTGTCATTTTAACACCTCTGAACCGTTCATCTGAAAGTAAAACATGGTGGTTTTCAATGGCTAATCCGTAAACTCTGATATTGAATCTTTCAGTAGGGCTATCTGTAACTGGTTTATCCATAGGCAAAAGAAAAAAGACCGGTCAGATTTAAAGTTGTAAACCGTGAGAAAGATTAAAAATTATATGACCGGTCTTTTATAGGTTAAATATAAAACAGAAAATGCTATTTTCTAAGCATTGATGCTGTTTTTTATATAATTGATGATGCTACTGGTTTCTGATGGATGAAACCATTGTATATTTTCGTCGCGGCGGAACCACGACAACTGTTTCTTGGCGTAATGGCGCGAGTTTCTTTGTATCAGTTCAATGGCTTTATCCATGCTGTGATGGCCATTAAAACAGGCGAACAATTCTTTAAATCCAACGGTGTTTAGTGCATTCAAATGTTGATATTGCAACAGGTTTTCAGCTTCTTTTTCCAGGCCATTATCCATCATTTGTAAAACCCGGGTGTTAATTCTCTCATACAATTGGCTGCGATCCATATCCAACCCAATTTTAATAATCTTAAAGGGCCTCTCTTTTCGGGGATTGGTGCGCAATTGCGAATAAGGTTTACCGGTCATGATGCAAATTTCAACAGCATGAATTACCCGTTTGGGATTTTTTAAGTCAACCTGATTATAAAAATCGGGATCGAGCTGCTTTAGTTGGCGGCGGATGGATTCAAGCCCTTCTTTGTGAAGTTGTTGCATCAAATCGTTGCGCACCTGAGCATCAACATTGGGCAAATCGTCAATGCCGTTACAAAACGCATCAATATACATCATGGAGCCTCCCACCATAAAAACAACATCGTGGTTATGGAATAATTCCTCTGTAAGCGTTAAGGCATCCTGTTCAAACTCATAAGCGTTGTAATAATCAAAAATAGAGTGAGTGCCAACCATAAAGTGTTGAACCATGCTTTGCTGGGCTGGGGTTGGTGCAGCTGTGCCAATGGGGATTTCTTTGTATATCTGTCGCGAATCGGCTGAAATTATAACGCTGTTAAACGATTTGGCCAAATCAATCCCCACCCCGGTTTTTCCAATACCGGTGGGTCCAACCAGAACAACCACAGATTTGGTCATGATGTCAGGTACTTAATAGTAGTTGCTTTCGTCCGGTTCTTCTCCGGAGTAATCTTCATGGTCGTCATTACCCCAATCCATGTCCTCTTCATCCATGCCAAACGAGTCGAACTCATCTTCCACATTGAAGTTGTTATCATTAAAATCATCGTCGGTAAATGGTGGTGGAGGTGTACCTTCTTTGCGTAAACAAGCCGGTTTGTCCAGATTACCTTGATTAATTCCGATAAGTTCCATAAACAAAACCCGGTCGGCTAAAATATCGAAAGTATACAGCAAGCGCTGTTTAGGGTGGGTTAATAAATCTTCAAGCATCACCTGGTCCATCACTTTATGATGTTGGCTATCAACCATCATATCCAATAGCGTTACCTCAATTTCCTTGTTCCAGTCATCATCGGTGAGAAAAAAGGAAGTGATTTGTGATTTATCAAAATCAAGTTCACTCTGAATATAGCTATGTAAATCAACAAAAAGAGATTTGCTGTCGATGGCAATTTCAAAAATAAAGTCATCTGATTCATTGCTGATGACCCTAAAATGGTAAATCATAAAACAACGCTTTTGAAGGCTTCAAAGTTAACAATGATTTCGAACAATACCTATTCTGATGGTTTTTGGGATTGGACTTTCAGTCCACTAACGATGATTCAATCAATAATGTTTCAATTTTTACCATTTTTTTTAAGCCTGATGGAAAATCTTTTCTAATTTGCACTTTTTCAAAAATATTTGATGATGTGTAAAGCTCTTGTCGCTCTGTTTCTGTTTTTATTACTGCCAATTATGGTATTTGCGCAGGAAGATTCAACCCATATAAACCTGGAGCACAGTAAAACTGTTAATGGATTGGTTGGTTTTGGCGAGCGATTAATGGACAGGTTCACCTGGAAGGGCCAACGACACGTTTGGGTGGTTTATCCGGCAGGTGGGTACTCGCCCCGTACAGGACTGGAATTTGGTATTATGCCAGTGTTAAGCTGGAGAAACCAAACAGAGACATCTGACAATGGGCGTCCGAATACATTTTCAACTTCTCTTCAACTTTCATCAAAAGGAATGTTTGAAGTGCGTACTGAAGTGGAATGGTTCATAAATCAAAAATGGCAACTACGCTCCAAATTCGACTATCTGAAAATCAACGATCAATTTTGGTATCCATCTTTTTACGATGGAAAGAAAGGTCTTGAATATGAATCCAATCGTTTGGGTTTCGCTTCAGAAATTCTTTACGGTGTTAGCAAACAATGGTTTGTGGGGGCTTCGGTACAGATTATTGATTATGAGTTTAATAATTGGCCGCAGGTAACTGAACTCTTGAATATTTATGGACAATATGGAGGTTTGGTTGCAGGCTTGGGGCCGTTATTGTTAATAGATGGACGCGACCATGTTTATTACCCGCGAAGTGGCTTCTTATTGAAATTTGGAGCAATTTTTCATTCAATTGATTACGATTTTAGTAATTACTTAATTGATTTAAGACATTACACAAGCATTCACCAATCGGTTGTTGCAACTCAGTTTGTTTTTGAGCAATCAACCGGCGATGTTCCTTTTTTTATGCTGCCTAAACTTGGTGGCAAAGAGAGGTTAAGAGGTATTGGCCATTCGCAGCGCATTGTTGATAAAAGCATTTGGTTGCTGCAAAGTGAGTTGAGATTTCCACTCTGGTGGCGTTTTGGAGCTGTTACGTTTGCAGGAATGGGACAGGCTTCAGAGCATTTCTCTGTTAACCATAACGATTTAATCTATAGTGGAGGAGCCGGTTTGCGTTTCCGCATTTTACCCGACGACCCTCTTAATATCAGGGTTGATGCTGCTTTAGCTTCCGGTGGACTTACCGGTTTTTTTATTACGTTGAAAGAGGCTTTTTAATGTATAATGCCTGACAGTTAAAGTGATTGTTTTTTTGAATCACATAAGGCTATAATTATCATATAAAGAATAGTTAAGCTTATAT
>CAZFTD010000044.1:20357-21965 GCA_964521525.1 uncultured Marinilabiliaceae bacterium
TTTTTTGAATCACATAAGGCTATAATTATCATATAAAGAATAGTTAAGCTTATATGATTAATCGTTACGTTCTCGCAAATACAAGCAGATTAAACCGCATATTCCCGCTGAACTGTTTGCGGTTTCTGCGTAATACTCTGCGAAAATCTGCGAGAAACAGAACATTGTATTATTTCACTAAAGATTTGGAGCGTTGCATTAAAGTTTTCTGTTGACTATTTCAGCAGACCCTAATTAATTTTTGAAATTAAAAAGGCAGAAAACCAGTTTGATTTTCTGCCCTCGTATTATTAAAATGGCCTCATTATCTAAGAGTTGCCGATAACATCCAAACAACTTTCTCTTGTTGCGAAATATAATCGGTGAGTAAAGTCAGCGTTCCCTCATCACCGGCTTCCTGCGCTATTGGTAAAATCTCCCGTTCCAGTTTTATGATGGTAGAAAGATTTTCGAGGGTTGTTTCAACCGTTTCTTTACCACCACTCAAACCTTTAGCTTCTTTTATGGACGACACTTTCAGATAATCGGTAAAAGTGTGGTAGGGTGTAGTCCCCAAGGTTAAAATGCGTTCAGCAACTTCATCAATTTTTAGAACGGCATCGTCATATAACTCTTCAAATTTGGCATGTAGTTCAAAAAATTTCTCACCTTTGATGTTCCAGTGAAAACCTCTCAGGTTTTGATAGAACATTTGGTAATTGGCCAGTAGCTCATTAAGTTTTTCGCCTAATTTTTCGGCTTCACTGGCTTTTAATCCTAATAGTTCACTTATCTTTTTCATAGTTATTCATATTAAGTGGTTTGTATAGCATGTGTCAACAAACCAATGTTTTAATCAGCGTACATGCCCGCCGGTCATGGCTTAAATATTTTCTAATTCAAAGTTAGACCTTTTGAATGTACTATTCAAATAAGTAGTTTTTATACCTTATTGTTTGTAATTATATAATTAATGTGAATATCCGGTTGAGTTTCCTTATCCATTGCGTCGAAGGGTTATTATGTCCTATACTTTGCCCGAAGGATTTGCAGTAGAAAGTTTACCTGCAGCACAGCGATTGGTGTCGGAAGATAAGAGTTTTCAGTTTACTTATAGCATCAGCAATTTGGGTAATACCATTCAGGTGGTTCACGATTTTTCCATCAATAAAACAATGTTCCTGCCCGATGAATATGACATGCTAAAAACACTGTATGCCAGCATACTGAATAAGCATAACGAAAAAATAGTTTTAAAAAGAACTGCCAATTAAGTTGCTGTTAAAGGACAAAAAATCTGACTGTGCTTCAAATCAGATTGAGGACAGTCAGATTTATGCGTATTTTTAATTTTAAAATCCTCCAAACCTTTCATATGCTTTACATTTACCGGAAAATATTGTTGGCCTGTATTGCATTTTTGCTTTGCACAGTGGCTTCAGGACAAAAACTGAAGCTGGAATATCTGGTAATACCGGATTCACTTAAAAAGGATGCCAATGCCATTGTAAGAAAGTATAATACAGAAATAGAGCGTATCTCGCTGGGACGGTTAATACAGAAGGAATTTATTGTTACCTGCGAACTGGTAGATAATAAAATACTCTATTCCCGAAAGCTTGTTATCAA
>CAZFTD010000045.1:0-21618 GCA_964521525.1 uncultured Marinilabiliaceae bacterium
GCATGATGAATTTTGGCTCCGCCGATTTTCAATTCATCCGTGTTTCCCGAAAAGTGGGGACAATTTGTGTTTAACGAATGGTCGTTTCATATACAAATGATAATATCTATACAAATTCTAAAACTTCAATCTTAAACAATAACCAAAATTTAACGTTAGTAAGAAACCCCAACTAATTGGGATTGTAAAGTTGAAATTCATCAGCTACTTTTGCCTGATTAAATATTGATAGAACGGTATTTTTATTAAACCATCTATCTCTTTTACATTTACTTATAAAGTATTAATTACAAACAAAGCAGCCCTTTTCCAGAAGGTTTCTCAATATATAGTGAAATGATGAACTTATCGGATTTAACAAACGGACAAGAAGGTATAATTGTAAAGGTGAAGGGGCACGGTGCTTTTCGCCGGCGTATTTTGGAGATGGGATTTATTAAGGGGAAGAAAGTTACAGTGATTAAAAATGCTCCCTTAAAAGACCCCATTGAATACAAAATAATGGACTATCAGGTATCATTGCGCCGTAGCGAAGCTGCACTTATTCAGGTTATTACCAAAGAGGAGGCTGAGCAGGATGCAGGGCAGGCATATTTTGGAACATTGAATGAAGAAGTATTAACTAAATCGATTATTGAAAAAAGAAAAACTATACACATTGCTTTAGTAGGAAACCCCAATTGTGGAAAAACAACAATTTTCAACAACATTTGCGGCACCTACGAACATGTTGGAAACTACAGTGGTGTAACAGTTGATGTTAAAACCGGAAATTTCAATCACAAAGGCTATAACTTTTATATTTCCGACCTTCCCGGAACTTATTCTCTATCTGCTTATAGTCCTGAAGAGATATATGTTCGTGATTACATCAGCACTCAATTGCCCGATGTTATTATTAATGTTCTGGATGCATCCAATCTTGAAAGGAACCTTTACCTTACCACCCAACTTATCCACATGGATGTAAAAGTGGTTGTAGCACTGAACATGTTCGACGACCTTCAGAAAAAAGGAAATAATCTCGATTATCAGTTTCTTGGAAAAATGTTGGGAATGCCTTTTGTGCCAACAGTTGGATCGCGCAACCGGGGACTTCTGGATTTGTTGGATAAAGTTATTGATGTTTATGAAGAACGTGGCAATAATTATAGGCCCGTGAGGATAAACTTTGGAGAGGTTGTTGAAAATGCTATAAGCAAAATTGAAGCAAAAATAAAGGAGAAACCAGAAATAGGCGTTAAAATTGCGCCTCGGTTTTTAGCAATAAAACTTCTGGAGAAAGATAAAGCATACATACAATTTGCGCTTGGCCAAAATCTTTCAGAAGTTATTGAGGAGTCAAACAAACAGATAGCTAAGGCCGAACAACTATTAGATGATGACATAGAATCCATCATTACCGATTTACGCTACGGTTTTATTGCCGGGGCGTTAAAGGAAACTTTTAAAGAAAACCCACAAAAGCGTATCAGAAAAACAGAAATGATTGACGCTTTTATTACGCATAAACTGTTTGGTTTCCCAATCTTTTTTCTGTTTATGTGGATAATGTTTCAGGCAACTTTTACCATTGGCCAGTATCCAATGGAGTGGATTGAAATGGGTGTTACGGCTTTATCTGATTTTATACATGGCATTATGCCCGAAGGGCCTTTTAAAGACCTTGTTATAGATGGAATAATTGGTGGGGTTGGAGGAGTAATTGTATTTCTGCCCAATATTTTAATTCTGTTTTTCTTTATTTCTTTTATGGAAGATACAGGTTATATGGCCCGGGCAGCTTTTATTATGGATAGGGTAATGCACAAAATCGGTCTTCATGGCAAATCGTTCATTCCTTTGGTTATGGGATTTGGGTGCAATGTGCCGGCTATAATGGCAACGCGTACCATTGAAGATCGCAACAGCCGCCTGCTTACGATATTAATTAACCCGTTTATGTCGTGTAGCGCCAGATTACCGGTTTATATTTTATTTATTGCAGCCTTTTTCCCCGATAAACCTGGCACCATATTGTTTGTACTTTACGGAACAGGAATCTTAATAGCAGTATTGATAGCCCGATTATTTAAACGCATCATATTTAAAAAGAACGACTTGCCATTTGTAATGGAGCTTCCGCCCTATCGGCTTCCAACCTTAAGAAGCACCACCCGCCACATGTGGCACAAAGGCCAGCAATACTTAAGAAAAATGGGTGGCATTATCATGGTAGCATCCATAATAATATGGTTTCTTGGATATTACCCACGCGAAAGCAGTTTGCACAATGAATACGAGAACAGTTTGGCACAAATTGCTCAGAAATACGATGTTCTTGCCGCAAACACTTCAGATTCGCTGCAATTAATACAACTGGCAGAATCAAAAATTATGGAAACCACTGAAATTCTGGATTTATTGCACCGAAAACAACAGGAAGACAGCTATATTGGCCAATTGGGACACGCTATTGAGCCGGCCATTAAGCCGCTGGGCTTCGACTGGAAGATGGGCATCAGTCTGCTTTCGGGCATAGCTGCCAAGGAAATTGTTATCAGCACTATGTCGGTAATTTATCAATCGGCACATAACGATGAAACTGACACCAAACAGCTCATTACCAATATGCAAAACGATACATATGATGATGGAACACCTGTATTTACAAAACGCGTTTCGTGGTCGTTCTTATTATTTACACTTATCTATTTCCCTTGCATAGCTGTAGTTGCAGCCATTAAAAAAGAGTCGGGTTCGTGGAAGTGGGCTCTGTTTACCATTTTTTATACCACGGCTTTGGCCTGGCTGGTTGCCTTTGGAGTATTCCAGATTGGTGGGTTGTTGGGGTATTAGGGCGGAGAGCGAAGAGAGAAGGGCGGAGGGCAAAGCCGCAGTAAACCATTAACCATTAACTATCAACCATCAACAGTTCACTGTTCACTGTTCACTTATAATTGATAACTGAACACTGTTCACTGACAACTGAAAACTTAAAACTGAAAAATATGATACAGGAGATTCTTACATATATTGCGGTATTGGCAGCCTTTGCTTATACCATTTACAGCTTTTGGAAGATTCTTTTCCCGAGTGAAGGTAAAACAGCCTGTTCGGGAGGCTGCTCATCAGGATGTGAAGCAAAATCATTCTTAAAGGATGCGGTAAAAAAACAATCCCGCTAAATTGATACAATTTAGCGGGGTTTTCTGTGCCCAGAACAGGACTCGAACCTGCACATCCTTTCGGACACTAGTCCCTGAAACTAGCGCGTCTACCAATTTCGCCATCTGGGCAGATGTTTTTTTGTTAGCGGGTGCAAATATAGAAACTAATCGTTTTTCTGCAACGTTTTTTTTCGAAAAAATAAAAACTATAATATGTTACTGTTTAAAATTAATAACTTATAACTATTAGACAACAGACAGAAGACTATTAGACTTAAAAAAAAACTAAATGGTAAAAAACAAACTGTAATCCTAAACATCATCTTTACCGGCCTATCTGCAAATACAAATCTAAATATCTATTAAGTCTAATCCCGATAAACCGGGACAAGTCTATCTGTCTGAAGTCTAAACTTCTAACAATCTTCGAAAAACCCAATGGCTTGTAGTTATTAATCGGTTATAATCACCATTAGAGGTTTCGCTGCAAATAATCAAACATCATGGTATATAAATGCTTGCGTGTATTACCACCGGCAATGCTATGGTCGCGATTTGGGTAAATAAACATATCGAACTGTTTGCCCGATTGAATGAGTTTATCGGCATATTCCATCGTATTTTGCACATGAACATTATCATCGGCAGTGCCATGAATGAGAAACAAGCGCCCCGTTAATTTATTGGTAAGATTAATGGGTGAATTATTATCGTAACCTGATGCATTCTCGCGAGGCTGACGCATAAAACGTTCTGTATAGGCAGTGTCGTAAAATCTCCAGTTGGTAACAGGAGCCACGGCTATTCCCACTTTAAATACATCGGAACGGCTAAGGCAAAGCGCCGACATAAATCCACCATAGCTCCATCCCCATATGGCAATGCGGTTTTTGTCAACATACGACAGATTTCCCAGGTAACGGGCAGTTTCAATCTGGTCATCGCTCTCAAGTTGCCCAAGTTTCATATAGGTTGTTTTTTTGAAATCTTCGCCCCTTGCTCCTGTTCCGCGCCCATCAACACACACAACCAGATAACCTTGCGAGGCAAGAAAAAATTCCCAACCCATCTCCCATCTGTCAAGCACCCTTTGAGAATTTGGGCCGCTGTATTGGGTCATAAAAACAGGGTATTTGGTCTGTTCGTTAAAGCCATTGGGTTTAATCATCCACCCGTTTAACTGAATGCCTTCCGATGTTTGAAAAGAGAAAAACTCTCTGGCAGAGATATCATAATCATTAAGAAGTTTACTAAGTTCGTTGTTCTCTTCAATAACCCGAAGCTGTTTACCGGTGGCATCCAATACAGCCACAGTGGTAGGCTTAGTGGCACTGCTGTATTTATTAATAAAAAAGCTGAAATTGCTGCTAAACGAAGCATTGTTGGTTCCATCGCGCGGCGTTAACCTGGTTTGTCTGGTGCCATCCATCCTAATAGCATACACTTCTCTGCGCAAAGGAGAAACAGCGGCTGCCTGAAAATAAAATAATCTGTTTTTGGTGTCGAATCCATAAAACTCTGTAACATCCCAATTACCCTTGGTAACCTGACGGATTTTCTGCCCATCCATTCCGTAAAGATGAATATGGTTAAAGCCATCTAATTCTCCAACATATACAAAGTGTTTGCCATCAGGGAGAAACAGCAAATTATCCAAAACCGATTCGTCAATATAACGCTCGTTTCTATCGGTAAAAATAACCCTGCCAACACCTGATGAAGGATTGGCAATAAAAAGTTCGAGTTGATTCTGGCGCCGGTTGAGTTTCAAAATGGCCAATTTATCGGCTTCGTTTGTGAACCTTATTCGGGGAATATAAGCATTGGTAAGGTCGCCAACATCCATTCGTTTGGTGGTGCGGTTGCGAAGATTAAACACATGCACACTAACTATAGAATTGGCTTCGCCGGCTTTTGGATATTTATAATTATAGCTGCCCGGGTACAGCGCGTAATCATCATAAGTAGGAAATGATGCACGATAAAGCGGGAATGAATACTCCTTTACCCCCGATTCGTTAAACTTAATATAAGCCAATTCTTCATTATCGGGCGACCATTCGAAGGCACGGGTAAAGCCAAATTCTTCTTCGTACACCCAATCGGGTATACCATTAATGATTTCATTAAACTTGCCATCGCTGGTGATAGCACTTTCGGTTCCGAAACGCAGCTTTTTTATAAAAATATTGTTGTTTCGAACATAGGCCACATTATGTCCATCGGGCGAAAATGCAGGCACTTGTTGTTTCCCTTCGCTTGAGAGAGGTTCTATTTCGCGACGTTGAATATCAATTACATAATAATCGGCCCTGAAAGAATGCCGATAAATACTCTCTGGATTGATGTAAACCAACGCTTTGGTTTCGTCGGGGCTAAATTCATAATCAACAATACTTTTAATCTCGTTTTTTTTGAGATTGTTCATATCAAATACCACACCTACTTCTTTACCCGTTGCATACGAATATTTAACCACCTTACTGCCATTGCTTTCGAGCAGGGTATAATGAATTCCATCCTTCATCGGACGTAAGCCATACACATCCTTTGCCCGGAAAGTGCCCATGGTAACAAAATCTTCAAGCTTTAGCTGCTTTTTTTGAGCAGAAACATCGAGCAATAAAATAATTGCTACAAATAAAAAAGTGTACTTCATCCGTAAATATTTTTTAAGTTAAAGGTCGGATAATATGCCCCGTCCTTTCGGGGGAATCATCATATCACGAACGTATAATTTACTTATCAATCAATTTAAAAACGCAACTACATTCTGATTCTTGTCCAAATCTACAAAAAACTCTCAAAAATCATCCATAAGGTTTATCAATCCATATTTAATTCTACTTTGACAGATTCCGATTTTTTTAGGTTATTTTGGAAAATAGTCATGCTTAAAAGCGAATTAAAAATAGCCAGCCCCAACGGGGCCACATCAACAGCCCTATGAATGTATACCAAACCAAATAGTCGCAATGTAAAGGCAAAATCAGTTAGTGATTTAAAAGTGTCAATGTAGAATTAAATAAACTAAAAAAACCTTTGGTATTAATACCATATGCCTCATAAATTTGTATCTTTGCACGTTTTTTTAAAGTTTATTCGAAACAGAAACACCCTATTTTCGATGATAAAAATTACTTTCCCCGACCAATCGGTTCGCGAATATAAAGAAGGTATAACTGGACTGGAGATAGCTCAAAGCATTAGTCCCATGCTTGCAAAGGATGTGTTGAGCATTACTGTTAACGACCAACTCTGGGATATTACCCGTGCCATTAATTCTGATGCATCGGTTAAATTGCATAAGTGGGACGACGAAGAAGGCAAACATGCTTTCTGGCACTCATCGGCGCATTTAATGGCCGAGGCTCTTCAGGAGTTATTCCCCGGAACCAAATTCGGTATTGGCCCTGCCATTGAAAATGGTTTTTATTATGATATTGAGCCCGGCAACGGCGCTGTTATTTCTGAAGCCGACCTGCCGCGCATTGAAAAGAAAATGCAGGAACTGGCCCGAATGAAAAACAACTATACCAGACGGGAAGTATCGAAAAAAGAAGCTTTGGATTTTTTTGAAAAGAAAAACGACCCGTATAAAGTTGAGCTAATTGGCGAGTTGGAAGATGGCACTATTACTTTTTATGAACAGGGCAACTTTACTGATTTATGTCGTGGCCCGCATTTGCCCAGTACCGAACCCATTAAAGCCGTTAAAGTATTAAGTCTGGCAGGTGCTTACTGGCGAGGCGATGAGAAAAGAAAACAACTAACACGTATTTACGGCATCACCTTTCCAAAACAAAAAATGCTCGATGAGTATTTGGTGCAACTGGAAGAGGCTCAAAAACGCGATCATCGAAAATTAGGAAAAGAGCTTGATTTATTTGTTTTTTCGCAAAAAGTAGGTCAGGGTTTGCCACTGTGGATGCCCAAAGGCGCCAAATTGCGCGAACGGTTAGAATCGTTTCTTAAAAAAGTGCAGGTTAAATATGGCTACGAACCTGTAATAACTCCCCATATCGGCCAAAAAGCCCTGTACGAAACATCGGGCCACTATGCCAAATACGGTGCCGATTCGTTTCAACCCATTCACACCCCAGCCGAAGGTGAAGAGTTTTTGCTAAAACCCATGAACTGCCCACATCACTGCGAAATTTATAAAGCCAAACCCCACTCGTATCGCGATTTACCATTACGATTTGCTGAATTTGGCACTGTTTACCGTTACGAACAAAGTGGCGAACTTCATGGTTTAACCAGAGTAAGAGGTTTTACTCAGGATGATGCCCATATTTTTTGCCGTCCCGACCAGCTTAAAGATGAATTTAAAAAAGTAATCGATATTATATTCTACATCTTTAAAGCATTGGATTTTAAAGATTATATAGCACAAATATCGTTGCGCGACCCCAATAATACCGAAAAGTATATTGGCTCGGACGAAAATTGGGAAAAAGCAGAAACTGCCATTGTTGAAGCCTGTGCCGAAAAAGGTTTAAAAACCACTGTTGAATTGGGTGAAGCTGCTTTTTATGGACCCAAGCTCGACTTTATGGTGCGCGATGCACTGGGCAGAAAGTGGCAACTGGGAACCATTCAGGTTGATTATAACTTACCCGAACGCTTTGAACTGGAATACATTGGACAGGACAATAGCGCCCACCGCCCCATTATGATACACCGTGCCCCATTTGGAAGTATGGAACGTTTTGTGGCAGTACTTATTGAGCATACCGCAGGAAAATTTCCGCTTTGGCTAACCCCCGAACAGGTTGTTATTCTTCCGGTAAGCGAAAAATTTAACGATTACGCGAAAAATGTTTTAAATTTCCTGAATAATTCCGATATTCGCGCCGTATTAGACGACCGTAATGAGAAAATTGGTAAAAAGATACGTGACAATGAGTTAAAGCGTATTCCATACCTTCTGATTGTTGGCGAAAAAGAAGCAGGCAGTAACGAAGTTGCTGTTCGTAAACAGGGAGAAGGCGACCAAGGCACTATGAAACTGGAAGAATTTGCCAAATTCATTCAGGCAGAGGTTGATAATATGCTTAAAGAAATTGACGCTTAATAAACAGTGAATCAAATAAAACCGTATTGCTAACTTAATTTTAGGAGGACAAAGGTATAATTAAACCAAGAAAAAATCCGGGACAGAGCCCCAAAGAGGAACCTGCCAACAGAATCAATCACCAGATTAGGGTTCCACAAGTACGCGTTGTTGGTGACAACGTTGAAAATCCAGGGGTTTATTCCACATCCGTGGCATTAAAGATGGCAGATGAACTGGACCTTGATCTCGTTGAGATCTCGCCCAATGCCGATCCGCCGGTTTGTAGGATTATTGATTATCAAAAGTTCCTGTATCAGCAAAAAAGGAAACAAAAGGAACTAAAGGCTAAAACCGTTCAGGTAGTTGTAAAAGAGATTCGTTTTGGGCCAAATACCGACGAACACGATTACAATTTTAAACTGAGACATGCTGAAAAATTTCTTTCAGATGGAGCCAAAGTAAAAGCGTTTGTTTTCTTTAAAGGAAGAAGTATTCTTTTTAAAGAAAAAGGAGAAATTTTGCTGTTGAAGTTTGCCCAGGACCTTGAAGATTACGGAAAAGTTGAACAACTTCCCAAACTTGAAGGTAAAAGGATGATTATGTTCATTTCTCCTAAAAAAACCAAATAGTTGCACATTAATCAACTAAATATATTGTACAATGCCAAAAATGAAAACTAATTCCGGTGCCAAAAAGAGGTTTACCATTACCGGAAGCGGGAAAATTAAGCGTAAGCACGCTTTTAAAAGTCACATTTTGACTAAAAAAGCTACCAAAAGAAAAAGGAACCTGACTTATTTTGGTTTAGTTCACAAATCAGACGAGAGCAATGTTAAGCTCATGCTGGCTATGAAATAAACCAACAAAAAACAAGTTCTTTAAAATTAATGTAAAACCTGAATGAATTAGCCTGAAGTTTCCAAAAAACAAGGAACGCTAACCATTCGAAAAACAGTAAAAAATGCCAAGATCAGTAAATGCTGTTGCTTCAAGAGCAAGAAGAAAAAAGATTCTTAAACTAACCAAAGGATACTTTGGAAGCAGAAGAAATGTATGGACAGTTGCTAAAAACACCTGGGAAAAAGGTCAGCAATATGCCTACCGCGACAGAAAAAGAAAGAAAGGCCATTTCAGGGCTTTATGGATTCAGCGTATCAATGCTGCCGCCCGTATTGAAGGAATTTCTTACAGCAAGCTAATGGGGCTTATGGCCAAACAAAACATTGAAATTAACCGTAAGGTTCTTGCCGATTTAGCTACCAACCACCCCGATGCTTTTAAAGCAGTGGTTAAAAAGGCTATGGAAGCATAACCTAAGCTTAATATGATAAAAAGGCCTTCTGAAACAGAAGGCCTTTTTTGTTTAATATGGTATACCTTTAAATATTCCCTTGCTTTTTTTATCTTTGCTTGATGATAAAAAAGGATATTGTTTTTGCAATTGAAAAACCTACCGGATATAAATTACTAACAATCTGCTAAATACCAATTGGCATACCTGTTATAATAGACCGTTAGACTTTTAGATAAAAAGATATAAGACAATAGCAATAGCCTGATATTCTGATGATTATGATTGTTGTATATTGGTTGTTAATTCGCTGTTAATCAGCTTTATAAAAGATTTAAACGAACCATTGCTGTTATAAATTACCTGAAAAAACAAATTATAAACAGATGAAAATAGCATTAATAGGATATGGCAAAATGGGCAAAGAAATTGAAAAAATAGCCCAGTCGAGAGGCCATGAAATTGTTGCACGTATTGACCCTTTTAAGGGTGAAGATTTTACATCGCCCGGCTTAAAAAATGCACAGGTAGCTATTGAATTTTCAACTCCCGAAACCGCCTATTCCAATTATCTGGAATGCTTCAAAATTAACCTGCCAGTGGTATCCGGCACTACCGGATGGTTAAAACATCTGGATGAAATAAAAGATTGGTGTACCAATAAAGGACAAACTTTTTTCTATGCCTCAAACTTTAGTGTTGGGGTTAATGTATTTTTTGAATTGAACCGACATCTGGCACGATTGATGAACGATTTACCCGAATACGAAGTGAGTATGACCGAGGTTCATCATACCCAAAAACTAGATGCTCCAAGCGGTACAGCCATCACTTTAGCTGAAGAGATTATTGAAAACCTATCACGTAAAACGAAATGGGATCTCAATTGGCAATCATCGCCCGAATCAATTGAAATAAAAGCCGTTCGCGAAGGTGCTGTTCCAGGAATACATACCATTAAATACGAATCGTCGGTGGATGAGATTATTATTCACCATAGTGCCAAATCGCGACAAGGATTTGCTCTTGGAGCTGTTTTAGCAGCAGAATTTACTGCTAAAAACAAAGGATTTTTAACCATGAAAGATTTATTAAAATTTTAAAAGTAAGTTCCATGCATAATTTATCAAAAGCATCGGTTATTAAGTTTGCCATTGTTGCCGTCATTTATCTGTTAACAGTAATTTGGATAGGTAATTATTGGTTATTATTAGGATTACCTGTTATAATAGATATTTATATTACCAAAAAAGTTCCCTGGGATTATTGGAAACGCACCAAAGAAGGAAAAAAACCATCGGCCTGGATTGAGTGGGTTGATGCCTTATTATTTGCTTTGATAGCAGTTTATATTATCAATATTTTTCTGTTTCAAAACTATAAAATCCCCACATCGTCGCTGGAAAAAACCATGCTGGTGGGCGATCATCTTTTCGTTAGCAAAGTGAGCTATGGGCCAAGAATGCCCATTACGCCCATTGCCTTTCCTTTGGTTCAAAACACTTTCCCTTTTATCAACACCAAATCGTACACCGATTGGCCTAAATGGAATTACAAACGACTTAAAGGTTTTGGAGAAGTAAAACATAACGACATTGTTGTTTTTAATTTTCCCACAGGCGATACGGTACCAGTTTTATATACCAACCCTGACTATTACATTACCATGAAAGAAATTGGGGAGTACCAGGTAGCTTATAACAGGGATTTAATTAAAGACAAGGTTTTTAACTCGGAATACGAAGAGCGTCAGTTCATTAACAGTATTGGTCGTAAAATAATATATGACGATCCGGCCCGTTACGGAGAGGTTGTTGCACGTCCGGTAGATAAGCGCGACAACTATGTAAAACGCTGTGTTGCATTGCCGGGCGATATTTTTGAAATACGGAAGAATCAGGTTTTCCTGAATGGAGAAGCCATTCAGAACCCTGTAAACCTACAGCACAACTACCATATTGTTACCGATGGAACCTTGCTCAACCAAAGGTTTTTCGATAAATATGGCATTTCGAAAGAAGACCAGGATTATGGAGGTGTTGGACCTCACTACGTTTTACCACTAACAGCCGAAATGGCAGAGTCAATTAAAGCATTACCCGTTGTAAAGTTTTTTGAAATTGATGAGCAAAAACCTGACTCCAGCGGGCAGGTGTTTCCTTATAGTAAATATTTTCCCTGGAGTCGTGATAATTATGGGCCTTTGTGGATTCCCAAAGAAGGTGCCACAGTTGATTTAAACCTTGAAAACATTCTATTATACGAGCGCATTATAACATCGTACGAAGGAAACCAACTTGAGGTTAAAAATAATTCCATCTACATAAATGGAGAGCTGGTTACCAGTTATACCTTTAAAATGAATTACTATTTTATGATTGGTGATAACAGGCATAAATCGGCCGATTCACGCTATTGGGGTTTTGTTCCTGAAGACCACATCATTGGTCGCCCAATTTTAGTGTGGTTATCGTTAAATAAAGACAAGAGTTTCCCATCTAATATCAGGTGGAACCGCTTTTTTAAAGTAGTTAAAGGTGACTAAGAAATGGAAAAAGCTGCTGAAAGGCCTCATCTGGATTGGATTGGGGCTTCTTTTAGCAGACTCTGTTTACCGGTTTGGCTTTGAGCTCATTACAGTCTCATCAGTTTCGATGGAGAATAGTATTGCTGCAGGGAAATATGTATGGGTTAACAAATTAATATCTGGACCAAGGGTTTTTACAAACAATACCAACCGTTACTTCAGACTGCCAGGATTTAGAAAAATTAACAGGAACGATGTTATTGTTTTCAATTTCCCCGATGCCGACACCATTCTTGCCAACCGGCCAGGTGAAAGTTATCATTTTATAAAGCGTCAGTTTCCCGATTTTGAGCGACTGATGAACTCAGGAGCTTGGGGAAAAACGCTTTACTTAAAAGTTACTGAACGGCCACGGATGATTAAGCGGGTTATAGCGCTTCCGGGCGATACATTGACTATTGAAAGCGGTAATATTTTTGTTAATAATCAGCTATTCAATGAAGACAAGGATGTTATAAGGCTTTATCGCTGGACTGGCAGCCCTGAGTTACTATATAGAGTAATACACAAATATGAAATCAATCCCTATAAAAGAGAGGGTGAGACTCTGCTTCAATTAACCGATGAACAAATCCACTCAGATCAGGATTTAAGATTGTTTTGCAAGCGGGATTTGTACGAACTTAACTTCCCCGACCCCAATATTTTTCCTTTTCTAACCTCTACAGGCTGGAACTCAGATTTTATGGGGCCTTTTTACCTCCCACGTAAAGGTGATAACTTACCGGTTAATTTACAAAGCATTCATTTTTATGCACGAATGATAAGTGTATTTGAGGACAACGAATTGTTAATTAGCAACAACGAAATTTATATTAATGGACAAGCAGCCACGAATTATACTTTTAAACTGAATTACTATTGGGTATTAGGCGATAATCGCCCACACTCGTTCGATAGCCGCTACTGGGGTCCAGTTCCTGAGAACCATATTATTGGGGTAGTGAGTGAGTAATCAATATTTTATTGGGCGTGCCAACGCCATTAATGAGATAATTATAATGAAAATAAGAATTACAAAGGCATTAAACATAGGTGTTTGGATAAGTAATTGACCAACCCGTTTTTGAGGAGCATAAAAATGTGCCCTACCCAAACCATGAGTTCCATCAAAGTAGATTGGATATAGCTTTCGAACATATGAGTTATTTGACACAATGACTTTATTGAAGTTCTTTTCATCGGTTAATACTTCCTCAAGCTTTTTATTAACAGAAGCTTTCTTAAAATCGTTGTATGCCTCAGTACTAAAACCATCAATAATTTCATCTTTAACACTTTGCAAAGAGTCGTTTTCAGATGAGATTTTATTGCGTACTACTTTTAAAAAACTCAGAAACTCCTCTCCATTAATTATATCAACCTCATTTGGATATTTAATACCAATCTGTTCAATTTGATTGAGACCGTCCTTTATAAGTTTATAATTTAAAGAATCGTGTGTTATAAAATATGATGATGAGTAAGAATTGAGAAAGAAGTCCTTTTCCATTTCGGGCAATAAAAAATTTCTGTAATAGGTGCATCTGGCTAATTCTTTATCAATATCATAGAACTTATGGGAATATGAATTATTAATAAACAAGCTTACTGAAATAGCTTCAAAAGCCCATCGGGAAACCATCAGGTCGGCAAAAGCAGGGACATATTTTTCAGAAGAAAATACCGGATTAATTTTATTAAAATCCAATACGGCACCTGAAAAAAGAATCTGGGGTATTAACAAAAATGGTACTGCCACATAAACCGAGGCTATAGTTTTAAAAAAGGATGACAGAAGCAGTCCAACAGAATTGGCTGAAATGGCGGATATCCATAAAATAAAAAAGAAACTTCCGGAAATATAAGGAATTTCTAAAACGAGATGACTCACTATGGAATAACTCATCATCTGAATTCCAGACAGCAAAATAAGAAACGATAATTTTGAGAAAAAATAGGAACCATAGCTTAAATTCAGAAAACTCTCTCGTTTCAGAGCTTGCCTGTCTTTAATTATTTCCGTGGCACCGCTCATAAGTCCCACGAATAAAGCCACAATCACACTCATAAAGATAAAAGCTGGCATATTATCGTTTTCATAATATTGATAAACTCCAACTGAGGGGTTTATATTTCGTGAAAACAAGCTCAGCATTAAACCAAGCACCGGTGTTAAAACAAGTGAAAGCAACAAATACTGATAATCCTTAATTTTGATTAAAAAGTTGCGGTTAAAATAGATTGCAAATTGCTCAATTATTCCGGGGATATTAAGTTTAGGGGGTTCCAAAGGCTTAAATACCTCTTGTTTTGCGTAAAAACCTAGTTCTTCCAGAAAATGTCGGTGCCAACGATTGGGGGCCATTAATCGCCTTGTCTTTTCCCTTTGAACTGACCTTACCTGCTCTACCTGTATCAGATTAAAGATATCATCAGGGTTAAGATTTCCACAATGAGGACATTCACTTTGATGGGCATCAACAAACCTTAGTTTAGTTTTTAAATATGACACCACGTTCATGGATGGGCCAAAATAGGCAGGATAGCCACCCTGGTCGATAAACAGTAATTTATCGAACATTTTAAAAATATAGGATGAAGGCTGGTGAATATTCATAATTATCAACCTTCCTCTGGAGGCCATATCTCTTAAAAAGCTCATTATGTATTTAGAGTCAGATGACGATAACCCGGAGGTTGGCTCATCGAGGAAAAGAATGCCGGGATCGCGAATTAATTCCAAAGCGATATTAAGCCGTTTCCTCTGGCCGCCACTAATTATTTTATCGAGTGGGCTACCAACTTTTAAATCACGTATTTTCCATAATCCTAATTCTTTAAGCAGGTAGTTAACTTTAAAAATTCGTTCTTTACTACTTATATTTTTTAACGATAAGTTTGCTATAAAATAGAGATTCTCAAAAGCTGTAAGGTTCTCATATAGTGCATCATCCTGTGGTACATAGCCAATATAACCCTTTGTAAAGGTTGGATTTTTATGAATACTAACGCCATTTATAGTAATGCTTCCGCTAAGGGGTTTATACAACCCAATTAAAAGGTTCATTAAGGTAGTTTTACCAGACCCGCTGCCACCCATAATTGCCATTAATTCACCCGAACAGGCAGAAAATGACACCTTATTAATACCATAATTACCATTAGGGAACTTATATTCCAAATCGCAAACTTGAAGGTTTAATTGAGCTGATGTGTTGCCTTGATTAAACAGCCGGATAATATCATTATAAGTTATAAAGGATCGCTCATCATAATAAATAACATTCCCGTTTTCCAATAAATAAGTTCGTCTGTTAAACAAATGATGGTTTCCAAGAAGAAATCGCGATTCACCGTTTACCTTAAAAAGAATGGTATTGAGCCGGTTAAATTGAATAAACACCAGTTTTCCTGATAACCCTTCAAGATAATGGATGTTTATTCCAGGTATATCTAGCTCTTTATTATCAGAAATTATAAGTAAGTTGTTTTTATCGCTGATATTCTCGTATGATTCGTTTACAAAAGCCAAACAGTCAAGAAAATCGCTTTCTGAGATTCCCAAATGAGCTGCAATGGTTGCAAGAATTTCCCTACCATATGATTTTCCGCTTACAAAAAACAAAGAAGGTTCAAAATCCATTAAATACTGGAGAATGAGTAAACGTTGCGATTGCACCAATTCTCTTGATAGGATATAACAATGAGCTTCTATTTCATTTAATAAATAGTGTTCCTTTGTTTTGCCCTGCAAGTTAAGATCCTTATAATATGATATTTTATACTCAAATTCGTCAAGCCCTGTATCAACAGTCTCAGCTGAGAATTGAGTTGATAAAAACACTTCAAGCATATTTCTGTAGAGTGTTCCCAATTCAGACTTTATAACTGCCAGAGCACTGAATAATGATATAATTGATCGCAGGGATTTCTCTCTCATACTTTAATAACTATTAATCATCAACAGAGGTATCAAAAACTGTTTTAACAAAAAACAATAGGATAATTTAACGGTGCAGTTTTAGGGCACCAAAAACTTCTTTAATAATGAGATTAAAGCACTTCGGCTTATTGGCTTCGAGATATAATCGTCACAGCCATTTTCTATCGACTTTTGCCTATCGCCTGCAATGGCATAAGCCGTTTGAGCAATAACAGGTAAATTCCTTATCTTTTTTAGCTCTTTTGTTGCAGTATAACCATCCATACCTGGCATTTTTACATCCATTAAAACAATGTCAATATCTTTATTTGTGGATACTATGTTGATAGCCTCTTTACCACTGGATGCATAAATTACCGATAAATTAAAATCGCTAACCATAGCTGATATTAATTGGAAATTAATCTCCACATCGTCAACTACCAGAATAGTTTTAGTTGTATCGAGTAATAATTCTTCGTTGGTAGATTTGGATGATGACTGGCCTAAAACAGATTTGAAGGGGATGGTAAATGAGAATTTAGAACCTTTACCAACTTCTGATTCAACCCAAATTCTACCTCCCATAAGCTCAACATAAGATTTTGAAATGGACAATCCTAAACCCATCCCTTCCTGAATTTTACCAGATTCGTTTCTACCCTGTCTGAATCGTTCAAATACAATTTCTTTTTGGTCATCAGGGATTCCAACTCCGGTATCTTCAACAAAAAAGATAAGTTCTTTTTCATGGATAGAACATCCAAACTGCACATATCCTGTGAATGTGTGCTTAATGGCATTGTCAACCAGATTTGTTAAAACCTGAACGACTTTTGTTTCGTCAATAATTACATCAGCCTCATACCTTGAAAAAAGGGCACTGGATTTAAGTGATATTTTCTTATTTTCAGCCTTTTCTTTTAGCTGATTGTATACAATATTCAAAACTTTATTGAGGTTGGCTTCAACTTTATTAATCTTTAACTGGCCGGCTTCAATTACAGCAATGGTAATTATGTTGTCCATAATTGATAACAACTGCTGACTACCTTGCTGAATCACTTCAGCATACTTCTTTAACTTATTATTATCAGTGTTATCAACATCTAATAATTGAGCATAACCAACAACGGCATTTAGGGGAGTCCTAATTTCGTGCGACAGGTTATTTAAGAAAGCTGTTTTCAGCCGATCGTTCTCCTCGGCCATTTCTTTTGCCTTAATAAGGTCTATTTCCATCTGTTTCCTTATTGTGATATCTTCACTCAAAATCAAAAAATTAGAAACGACACCCTCCTTATTAAGTATTGGCGAAACGTAAACTTCCTCCCAATATTCATTACCAGAATCTTTTATGTTTTTTAGCTCTCCTTTCCAGGCTTTTCCTTCATTAAGATGTTTAAAGAATTCTTTTTCCTTATCGCCACCAATAAAACCTGGCCGGAATATTCTTAAGGTTCTTCCTTTTAGTTCATCCTTACTATAATTGGTTGTATTAACAAATTTTTGATTTACGAATTGAATTTTCCCTGATGTATCGGTAATAATAACAGAAAGCGGACTCTGCTCTGTTGCTGTAGATAAAAACCTTATTTCCAACTCCGTACGGTTTTGCTCAAGTATCTGCCAGAAGGAGTTCATGAGCAATGTAAGTTGAAGAATATCTGTTTCCTGATAATCGGTTTTTTTATTGGCTACACCAATAACGGCAACTATTTTGGTATCAACAATTATTGGTAGTGATAGAAACCTTGTAATTCTGATATGTCCTTCGGGATAACCCTTTTTTAGCGGATTTTCTGCTATAAAATCATTAATCATTATTGGCTTTCTTTGCCTAACTGCTTCACCCCAGATTCCGGTTTCATTTAACTCGTAACACGATTTTGGATCGGCCACTTTACAGTTTTCCATAACAGTTTGAGAAAAGGCATTTACCTCAAACCTCTTTTCATTTTCATCATAAGTAAAAATGTAGCCAATTTCACTGTCAGTTATCTTAATAGCTTCATTTAATGCAAACTCTAAAAGCCCTTCAGTACTTTTTGCTGAGTTTTGAAGGATGGCTACCAGGCTTCGAAGTCGGGCTTCGTTCAATTTAACTTCCTCAACGGCTTTATCTCTTTCGGTTAAATCAACATCAATGCAATAGAGCTCAACTTCCTTATTTGGCGGGCAAATTACTACATGGTTCGAAAAAACTGGTACCCTCTCCCCATCTTTTCTCATCAACAATAATTCTTCGGCAGGCAAACCTTCTTTTATAAGCGCCATTGTCTCGATATGTTTTTTTGCCACCGGCTTAATTTCATCGGGTATAATCAAATCCAGAATATTTTTACCTAAGGCTTCTGCTTTGGTGTATCCATAAATTCGTTCGCTGGCATTGTTCCAATAGTGTATAATTCCACTGGCATCGTAACCCTGAACTGAGATGTTCATAATAGAATCCAGCAATTGTCTGAATCTGCTTTCGCTTTCCTTAAGTTGCTCTTCTGCTAGTTTTCTTTGAGTTATATCTCTGGCAATACCTTCAATTGCAATTAAATTGCCTTGTTTGTCAAATAATGGAACATTAACCTGCTCAGTCCATATTACTTCTCCACTTTTTTTAATCCATCGCAAAACAAAGGGTTTTTTAAATGCATCCTTATCCCTAAATATTTGTTCAAGAATTTGTTTGTCCTCGGGATGAATCAGTTTAAACCCAAGGTCGGGATCACTATAATGCTCTTCGGGTGAATATCCTGTTATTTGAGTTGCTGATGGACTAACATAAGAGAAACATCTTTGAGGCAAAAACTCGTACCTATAAATAAGGTCATTTGCATTTTCGGCTAAACGTCTGAATCGGGCTTCGCTTTCAATTAGTGCTTTTTGTGTTTGGGTATTTAATTCTTTTATGGTTTTAATTTCTAAAGCTCTTTTTATGGCTGGTACAATTCGCTTAATATCTTCCTTAATTACATAATCTGTTGCCCCTGCCTTCATACATTCTACGGCAATATCTTCATTCATTGATCCTGTAAAAACAACAAATGGGGTAAGAGGAGTTTTCTCAAGTGTTATCTTTAATGCATTTAAGCCATCAAATGTTGGCATGCTGTAATCAGAAACAATTATGTCAGGATTAAAATCATCTAAGGCTTTAATAAAATCAAGTCTTGTGTCGACCCTAAAAAAAGTTGATTTTGGAAAAGCCTTTTTGATTTCCCTTTGTGCAAGCTCGGCATCAGCAGGAACGTCTTCAACAAGTAATATCCTATAACTATCTTCCATATTAGCTTTGTAATGCATTAATTATTTGCTTTTTAATTCCTGTATTAAAGGAACAGGAAAGACAAAAACACCTACTTCCTTTCGAAGATATAATAATTCAACGTGTTAAACAAAAACAGATGGTACTTTGTCGAACAAAACTATTACAAATCAGGTTTCAATTTAAAGCGGAAGGGCAAAGAAAAAGGTTGCTCCCTGGCCTGGTGTGCTTTCAGCCCATACTTGCCCGTTGTGGCGATGTATAATTCTTTTTACAATTGCCAACCCTACACCTGTTCCTTCAAAATCGTCTTCGTTATGTAACCTTTGAAATACTTCAAAAATCTTGTCAACATAATTCGAATCAAAACCAACACCATTATCTCTAATTTGGTAAACACAGTTTTTCTCGCTGATGGCACATGAAATCCAAATTTGAGGTTCTGAATTCTTGGATGTAAACTTTACAGCATTGGATATTAAATTCATCCAAACCTGGGTTAAGAGATTTTTATCACCGGTAACACTGCAAATATTTTCAATATTCAGATGAACATTCGTATTGGAACCTATTATTTCATTAAAACATGTAATAGCTAACGATTTCATATCCACTAATGACAGTATCATTTTTGAACGTCCGTATCGTGAGAATATTAATAAATCGTTGATTAACCGATTCATTTTTTTTGTGTTAGACCGAATAATTTCGCTAATCCGAAGGCCTTCTTCTCCAATCAATGGAGCATAATCTTCAACCAAAATTCCAACAAATCCATCAATGGCTCTTAAGGGGGCTTTAAGATCGTGAGAAACTGAATAGCTAAAAGCTTCCAGCTCTTTGTTTGTGGCTGAAAGCATTGCCGTTCTCTCTTCAACTTTTTCTTCTAATTCGGCATTTAGCTTTAGTATTTCATTTTCAGCAATTTTCTGTTGTGTAATATCCTGAATGGCCCCCTGAACCGCGATAACATTGCCTTTACTGCCATATTTAGGTGTTCCTATTGTACGTACCCATATTACTTTGCCACTTGATGTGCATAATTGCATTATCTCATCAAATGCATTCCCATTCTCAATGCAATCAGTAAACAGAGCAACAATTTTATCTCTGTACTCAGGCAAATAAAAGCTTAAGGCTTCTTCGGCCCTGGGTGTATAGCTTACAGGCATTTCATGCATAGCCGCTACTTCTTCGGACCAAAATACCATGTCAGCATTAATATCGTACCACCAACCTCCTAAGTTGGCCAATTGTCCGGCCATTTTTAACAACATTTCGCTTTGGCGGATTTGTTCTTCGGCAGCTTTTCTTCGCGAAATATTGGTATTCATTCCCGACATAATCAATGGCTCACCATTGGCAGAATATGACATAACCCGTCCTTTAATTAGTTGCCATACCCAATGTCCATTTTTGTGTTTAAAACGGGCTTCACATTCATATTCTGCCGCCGGATTCAGAAAATGCTTTTTTAGCTGTTCTTTTACCAGTTCAAAATCGTCGGGATGAATTAATTCTTCCATTCTACTAAAAGAAAATGGTATTAAATCAGCAGCCTTATAACCTATAAAGGCTGCATATTCTTCATTTATCTCAATTCTGTCGTAAGTCAAATCCCATTCCCAGGTTCCTGCATTGGTTGATTCAATAATCCATGCCAAACGTCGTCTTTCATCCAATAGCTTTTGCTCAATACTTTTTAATTCTGTAACATCGTTCACTAACGACAAAATTGATATTAAAGCTCCATTTTGGTCGGTAATTGAAGAGTTATACCATTGGCAAACTAACACTTTTCCGGCTTTATTAAAATTACGGTTGTATGAACTTGTTCTGGTACTATTGCCATGTATTACATCGTATATTTTCTGATTTACCCTAAAACTGTCATCTTTGAAAACAAAATTCCATTCAAAAGGATGCTTTCCCATAACTTCATTTGCCGACCAACCAAAAAGGTTTTCAGCTTGTTTGCTCCAAAATTTAACCCGGTGTTGGTTATCCCATTCAATTACTGCTAATGGGGAATTTTCAACATGTTGCCTTAAATGTTCGTTGGCCAGGTGGATTTGTTTTTTAATTTCGTTTTGTTGGGTTATATCGGTGGCGGTAAAAATTACACCTTTACTCAAATCGCTTGGATCGATGGCTGAAGAAGACATAATAACATCCAGAATTCTTCCATCACGATGCTTAAATTGGGTTTCAACCACACCCGTTCCACTTTTTAAAATTTGTTCATATTCCTCTTTCCTTACAAACTCAAATTCTCTATCGGAAGGATAAATCATTCGGGATGAATTTCCAATTAGTTCCTTTTGACTATAGCCTGTCATTTCGCAAAATTTCGGGTTCACATTAAC
>CAZFTD010000046.1:0-16654 GCA_964521525.1 uncultured Marinilabiliaceae bacterium
GCCTTAAAAAATGTTATTGGTAAAATCGTACAAATAGTTGTTTAAATCATACAAATTGTGTCTTTTTATTGTATTTATTACATAAAAATCAGTTAATCAAACAAATAATAATTTGTTATTTTCTTACAAAATATTATTTGAATCTTACATTGTTAATTTGATATGTAAAAAATATTTAATTTTAACCTACAATCATTGAATTTTCCAATTGTATTAATGGAATCATCAGTTTTACACAATATAAAATATGCCCAAGTGTATTAATAGTTTGATATTAAGGTTTATATTTCTTGCAAGTTTGTTTTTGCAGGGTATCTTCCTGTGGGCATCACCTCTGTTTTTTACAAATTTAACCATCGATAACGGGTTGGGCTCCAATGTAACAAATTCCATTGTACAGGATAACTATGGATTTATATGGATTGGGACACAGGAGGGCCTTTGTCGGTACGATGGTTATAAAATGATTCAATTTCAGAATAACAACACACCTGGTTCTATATCTTCAAACAACATCAGTTCGCTTCTTAACGATGGTGATGATATATGGGTGGGTACCTGGGATGGACTTTGTAAAATTAATGTTCGAACGTTTAAGGTTACGCGTATCAATACCGGCCAGAACAAGGTCATAAGAACGCTGCTAAAAGATAAAAAGAAAAACATTTGGATTGGTACTTCCAATGGCCTTTTGGTTTATTACAAAAATAATGGCGAGTTTGTTTATTATAACAGTGCCAACAGTGCTCTAAGCCATAATACTATACGCAGTTTTTATGAATCCAGTAATGGTGATATCTGGATTGGAACCTATAATGGCATCAACCGGTTCAGGCAAGGTGAATTATCTGCCTTTAATGTGAAAGGAAATTATAAACCTTTTCTCCAGAATAACCTAATATGTTCTATCATCCCATTTGATGAAAAAAGCGATTCTCTATTATGGGTTGGAACAGAAACAGGTTTAGCTTTATTTAATACCACAAATGGGAATTACAAATTGTGGAATGTTGCCAATACCAACCTGAGCAATGAAGTGGTTAAGTGTATTTACCGTCAAAATGATTCTTTATTGTGGCTTGGTACCGATTTTGGCCTGAATATTTTTAATACTGAAACCCATACAACCACTCATTATTATCACGATCCACTCATAAACAATACGGTGGCCAGTAATGTAATATGGGAAATTTTTGAAGATAGCGAGCAGCGCTTGTGGCTTATTACATCGGGCGGAGTCAGCATTGTCGACAACAGTCGCCAGTATCATCGCATGCACGAGGAGTACTTCTCTTTTAACAATCCCCGTATTGGTAACCAAATAAAAGATATCATTGTTGACAGGTTAGGGAATATCTGGATGGCCACCATTCATGGTGTTATCTGTAAAAATCCGGTAACAGGACAAAGAACAGCCTATTCAACTACTTCGCCTGTTAATCAGCGAATTTTGCTGGATAACGTCTATGCCCTTGAAGAAGATAATCAGGGTCGGATTTGGATTGGAACTGCCGGAGGAATTAATATTTGGAATCCTTTTACCCGGCAAATGCTGGCTATAACCGCTAATAAGCAAAACGGCTTGCTGTCGAATTATATCAGCGGATTTGCTAAGCAGGATGATGGCACTTTTTGGGTAAGTGCATGGGAAGGCGGTTTGTTTAAAGTTCAATGGGATGGCAATTATCCTGAAAGTATGAAATTTATTTTGGTTGACAGGGACGGCGATGGACGTTTTATTACGCTTGGTAATCAGGTGTTTTATGGTAGCCGAAATAGCTTTTGGCAGATTAACGGACAGCGTTTGCAGAAAAATGCCATAGTTGCCGTGAATAAAGTATTAGGGAATAGCGACATTACTGGAATGGTTGCCGGTAGTAACGGACAAATCTGGATTGGCTCAGAAAATTTGCTGATTGGGTATTATCCGGCCACCGACTCACTGCTAAAGATTGCCATAAACATTGGTCGTCCTCAGAAATTAATAAATCTGGTTGAAGACCAGGCCGGAAATGTTTGGGCCACATCACGCAATTCAATTCTTAAAATTAATACCCACAATTACCAGTACTATACGGTACCTGTAAACATAAATTCGCCCTTAAAAGGTTTCTATCATTATTGTAATGCCCGTTTACCAGATGGGAAGGTACTATTTGGTGGTGATAATGGTTATATTGAAGTAGATCCGTCGCAGATGATTGTTTCGGATAAGGGCCCCAAAGTTTTACTTTCGGGTTTATTTGTCAATAACCAACCAGTCATTCCATCCGATAGTTCGGCCATTATGAAAAATGATATAGCTTTTGCTGAGAATTTAAAGCTTAAACACCATCAAAGTTCCATCACTTTTGAGTTCTCTACCCTCGATTTTTTATTTCCCCACGAGTCCCAATTCAGTTACCGGTTACTGCCGCTTCAGGATGTATGGCAAAGCACCTCCGGTATTAAAAACTTTGCTGTATTCTCCAATTTAAAACCTGGCGAGTACTGGTTTGAAGTGAAAGGAACAAACCATTTGGGTATTTGGAGCGATGTTCGCTCCGTAGAAATTCGTATATCGCCACCCATTTGGCTGAGTAAAGGTTTTCTGGTTATGTACTTTTTTGTTTTAGTGTCGCTTACCTACTTTATTTTCCGGATTTACAGTTACCGACAACGATTGCGGAACGAATTAAACATTGTAAAACTCGAAAATCAGCATAAGGAATCGTTGTACCAGGCAAAAATTCAGTTCTTTACCAATATTTCTCATGAGTTTAGAACACCATTAAGCCTGATTCTTCCTCCCATACAGGAATTATTAAAGAAACCGGTTCCAGATGCTGCCTATGAGAAAATGCTGCGTCTGGCCGGACGCAACGCGCAACGGCTTTATAAATTGGTTAATCAACTGCTCGATTTCAGGAAAATTGAAGCCTCGGGATTGGAACTCAATCTGAATACGCTTAATATTGTGCCATTCTGCCACGATGTTTTTACTTCTTTCGACGATATGGCTGCGCGGCACGAAATTGCATATTCGTTCACCAGTGCAGAAAGTGAAATATTTATCGAAATTGATGGTGAAAAAATTGAAGCCATCGTTTTTAATCTGCTATCCAACGCTTTCAAATACTCACCTTATGGTGGTAGCATAAATTTGGAAATTAAAACAATACGGTTTGATGATAATAACCAGGCTGTTACCATCAGCATAAAGGATTCAGGAATTGGTATTTCCGGTGAAGATCTCCCGTTTATTTTCGAGCAGTTTTACCAGACTCCCCAAAGCAAATCGCTTAAAGTTGGTTCCGGCATTGGTCTTACTTTGGCCATGGAATATGCCAAATTGCACAATGGAACTATACTCGTCGATAGCGAGCCCAATAAAGGCAGCACTTTTACGTTACAAATACCAATTACCAAACAGCGTGAAATATCGGAAAGCATACATCAAAACAACCTTCAAACGGTACAGGAGCATTATAAAAATGTGGTTACACCAAATTTATCAACATCGGCCAAACGACTTTTGTTTATCGACGATAATGATGATATTCTTGAGTTTATTGAGCTGAATATGAAAGCCATGTATCAGGTGTATTGTGCCAAGAACGGAAAAGAAGGTTTGGAATTGTTTGATAAAATCCGACCGCATGTAGTTATTTCGGATATTATGATGCCGGTTATGGATGGTTTTGAAGTATGTGAACATATTAAAGGAAATAAAATTACAGCACACATTCCGGTTATTTTGCTTACAGCCAAAAGTTTAGATATGCAAATGGCCGAAGGCATGAATAAAGGTGCTGATATGTATATCACCAAACCTTTCGATATTGAATATTTAAAATCATGTATTCAGGGACTGCTGAGGCGTGATGAACAATTGGCAGGGCATATCAGAAAGGAAATTTTAATCAATCCGGTCAGCAATACCAATACCACTCCAAATGCTGACGATTTATTTGTTGGTAAAGTAATGGCCATTATTGAGAATAATCTTTCAAACCCATCACTCTCGGTTGATATGATTGGGGCCGAAATGGGAATGAGCTCAACTCATTTGTACAGGAAATTAAAAGAAATTACCGGGCATTCAACCAAGGAGATTATTCTGAATTACCGGATGAAAAAAGCGGCCGACATGATTGAAAACAATGAGGGTAATGTTACGGAAGTGATGTATGCGGTTGGATTCTCTAGCCTGTCGAGCTTTTCAAAAAGTTTTAAAACCAGATTTGGTGTGTCGCCATCTGATTATAAAGTTGGTGGACGAAGCGAACATACACAATAATGGTAAATTCAACAAGATGGTTGTTCTCTCGAAAAATTGGGATACAATATCTAACCATTATCATGTAAATTATTAACGAATTAAATATTTGACTTTCTGTAAATTCAATGTCAACTTTGTTTAAAAAAGAAACCCATGGAATCTGCTAAAAACAATGAACCCATTTGTTGTCCCAAATTCAATGAGACTGAATGGCACGACAAATCTTTTACCTGGGAGGGGAAAAGGTTTATCAAAGATAAAGTGTGTACCCTTTTTTACATGCCTTTGAACTTTGGAAGGGTTATTACCCGATTGATGAAAAAGGTTGAGGGCGCTCTTGGCTCTGTTCCGGATAATTTATGTCTGTCAGATCACACTTCAAAATGGAATATGGACATTTATCTGGCTGTCGACCAGTTTATACCAAATGCAGAAGAGGTAGCCTTAAGCGGGCATTATTATGCCCGGGTTTATGAAGGCCCATTTAAGGATACCGAAAAATGGTGTAAAGACTACGAAGAAAAAGTAACCGCAAAGGGTTTATCTATTAAAAAATGGTACATGTGGTACACCACATGTCCTAAATGTGCTAAAAAATATGGTAAAAATCCGGTGGTTATAATTTGTAGGGTTGAATAAGAAAATGGAATTAAGAGGTGTTTATTATCCTAAAGATATAACTGCCATTTATCCCTATAAACTTCTGAATAATAAAAAAGAGGCATCATATTTCTGATGCCCCTTTTATTATGGTTAGCTTATATTAAACCAAACCTGCAAACCCCATAAAAGCCAAAGCCAGAATCCCGGCTACTACTAAAGCAATTGGAGCGCCCTGCATTCCTTTGGGCAAATTAACCAGGTCGAGCTGTTCACGAATGCCTGCAAATGAAACCAGTGCCACTCCAAATCCAATAGCTGTGGCTGCCGAAAACACAACGGCTTCAACCAGATTGTAGTTTTTACTCACGGTCATAATAGCAACACCTAAAATGGCACAGTTGGTGGTTATTAGTGGCAGAAAAACGCCCAATGCCTGATAAAGCGGCGGACTAACTTTTTTAAGCACTATTTCAACCAATTGAACCAATGATGCAATCACCAGAATAAACGAAATGGTTTGTAAATAGGTAATGCCAAAAGGAAACAAAACCAGTTTCTGAAGAAAATAGGTAAAAATGGTTGCTATAACCATTACAAAAGTTACGGCACCGGTCATCCCTATTCCTGTGGAAATTTTCTTTGAAACACCCAGGAAAGGGCAAATTCCAAGGAATTGTGCCAATACCACATTGTTTACAAAAATGGCCGATATAATTATTATAATATAACTCATAATAAGTCCTCCTTAAGCTTTTTTTAACCGGTTAATAAGAGCAATAAGGTAGCCCAACGCAATAAATGCTCCCGGTGCCAGTACAAAAACAAGCATGCCGTAATCTTCAGGATAAAGTGTAATCCCAAATATTTTGCCGCTACCCAATATCTCACGAATACTGCCAAGCATGGTTAATGCCATGGCAAAACCTAAACCCATACCAGCCCCATCAATAATGGATGAAAAAACATTGTTTTTTGAGGCAAATGCTTCGGCACGTCCAAGTACCAGACAGTTTACTACAATCAAAGGAATAAAAAGCCCCAGCGATTCAAAAAGGGCGGGAACATAGGCCTGCATTATCATTTCCACAATGGTAACAAACGTAGCAATGATTAAAATAAAAGCCGGAATCCTGACTTTATCGGGAATAAAGTCTTTTACTACCGATACAACTAAATTGGCCATCACCAACACAAAGGTAGTAGCTAAACCCATTCCCAGTCCGTTTTCGGCCGATGAGGTTACTCCCAGCATGGGACACATGCCCAGCAAAAGAGAGAAAATGGCATTCTCTTTAAAGAATCCTTTCGAAAAATTTTTCCACTGGTTCATTGTTCTTCTCCTTCCTCATGTTTGGTTTGAGTAGTGGCCGATGTTGCTGCATCAGCATTTTTAGTATAGGTGGTATAAGCAACCTCAATGGCATGTAAAAAAGCTCTTGAGCTGATGGTTGCAGCTGTTATGGCATCCACTTCACCACCGTCCTTTACCACTGTTAGTTTGTTTTTTCCCGGATGCTTTTCCAGAATACTCTGGTTGCCCTTGTCGGTTTTAAACCAATCGGCCATTTTGGTTCCAAGTCCCGGGGTTTCTTTATGCTCCAGAACTTTATAGTTAATGATGGTTCCATCGGGTTTCATGCCAACCATCACTTTAATTTCGCCGCTAAAGCCCTTATTGGTCATACTTTCGATAGCCACTCCAATTAATTGGCCCTCCTTTTTAGCAGGAAAAACTTTTAAAACAAAGTTTTCGGCCGAAGTCAGCTCATACATTTCACTGCCGGGGTCGTTATCGAATCCGGGCACTACTTCTTTAATGGCTTCCTGCTGTTTTTTAAGCCTGGCAGCCGCAATTGGCTCTTTGGTTAACTGATATACAAAACCCAGCGAACTACCCGAAATTGCTGTTATTACAATCAGGGTAAGTACCATGTTGGGTAATGTGGATGCGCGTTTGCCCATTGTCAATATCTTTTTTGAGTATTCGGTTTATTGTTTTGCCACTTGCTCGCCAAACCTTTTTGGCTTTATGTATTTATCGATAAGTGGTGTAAAGGCATTCATTATAAGTATGGCGAATGATATTCCTTCGGGATAGGCCCCATAAACTCTTATTAATACCGTAATAACACCAATTCCTATCCCGTATAGTAACATGCCGTTTTTCGACATGGGAGAGCTGGCATAATCGGTTGCCATGTAAATAGCGCCAAGCAGCACACCTCCGGTTAAAATGTGGAACATAGGACTGGCATAAGCTTGTGGGTCAATAAAATGTAAGGTTCCGGTAAAAACAGCAATGGTGCCAACCACTGCCAATGGAATGTGCCAGGTTATGATTTTTCTTAAAAGCATAAAAATCAGCCCTATTATGAGAGCCAATCCGGCTACCTCACCTGCCGAGCCGCCCATGTTTCCTACAAATAAATCCATGTAAGATGGAACTTCGGCCATTATATCAGAAATTGGTTTTCCCGAGGCCAATCCTTCTTTTAAAACTGAAAGTGGTGTAGCTCCTGTTTGTGCATCAAGGTACGATAACCGGGAAGCTCCGGGCAAAGGCCAACTGGTCATTTGTACCGGAAATGATATCAGCAAAAACACACGCCCAACCAGAGCGGGGTTAAACGGATTGTTTCCCAAACCACCGAACGACATTTTCCCGATACCTATGGCAACTGCTGCTCCAACTATGATTATGCCAATTGGTAAATTGGAAGGAAGGTTAAAAGCCAGTAACAACCCTGTTACTGCTGCGGAGCCATCGGTAATGGATGTGGTGGTTTTAAGCAGGTATTTTTGAATAACAAATTCGAAGAAAACGCAAGCAGCAATGGCTGTAAGCGTTACAATAAGTGCCCCCAGACCGAAATACCAGAGCGATGCTGCCAAAGCAGGCATCAGGGCAATAATAACCCCATACATGTTTTTTTTCACAGAGTCGCCACTGTGGATATGAGGGGATGGTGAAACGATGAGTCTGTTCATATCAGGTTTTCTATTATTCAAACATTTTATTGCAGGGTTACTTGGTACGGGTGCGCATTATTTGTCCAACTTTGGCTTTTCCAAGACGAATATAATCGAGCAGTGGCCGCGATGAGGGACATGTAAAACTGCATGAACCACATTCTATGCAATCCATTATTTTTTCTTCCTCAGCCCGGTCCCAAATCGCTTTTTGTGCAAGGCTCATCAATAAATAAGGTGATAAACCCATTGGACAAACCGAAACGCATTTTGAACAACGAATACAGTTTTCAACTGGTTTGCGGCTGGTTTTTTCGGCCGGGAGCAGTAAAATACCCGAACTTCCTTTGGTAACAGGTACTTCGGCCGATGAAAGTGCTTTCCCCATCATGGGGCCACCACCAACAATTTTTGCAGTGTCATCAGGCAATCCACCAGCAGCCTCTATTAAGGATGAAATAGGAGTTCCAATACGAACTAAAAAATTAGATGGCTTTTTTAGCGATACTCCTGTAACGGTTACAACCCGTTCAAAAAGAGGTTTGTTTTTTTGTACGGCTTCATAAACTGCAAAGGCGGTACCAACATTCTGAACCACGGCACCAACTTCGATGGGGAGCTTCCCCGATGGAACCTGACGTTTAATGCAGGCGTCAATAAGTTGTTTTTCACCACCCTGTGGGTATTGAACCTTTAATGGCTGAATGGAAATCCCATTGTAGGCAGTGGCAAGATTTTTAAGATGTTCAATAGCATCTTTTTTATTGTTTTCAATACCAATAACAGCTTTATCAACGTTTAGCGCCTTCATAAGAATGGTGGTTCCTACCAATATTTCTTCACCTTTTTCAAGCATTAACCTATGGTCGCTGGTGAGGTAGGGTTCACATTCTACACCATTAATGATGAGAATATCGCATTTTTTACCGGGAGGAGGCGACAGTTTAACGTGAGCCGGAAAAGTAGCGCCACCCAAACCAACAATACCTGCTTCGCCAATTCTCTTGATGATTTCCTCCGATGATAATGAAACATTCCGCACCAAATCGGAGCTTCGGTCGATGGATTCATCCCAATCGTCGCCTTCGGTTTTAATAACAATGGCTTTACGCTTATAGCCCGAAGCATCCAGAACGTCGTCAATTTTATCAACCACACCCGATACCGATGAATGAATGTTGGTTGATACGAAGCCGGATGATTTGGCAATGACCTGACCAACTTTTACAGCATCGCCTTTTTTAACCAGAGGTTCCGAAGGTGCTCCAATATGTTGCGAAATGGGTACCGAAACCATTGCCGGAACCGGTAACGCTTCGATGGCGCTGGCAGCAGATATTTTATTTTCAGCCGGATGAATCCCGCCTATTGAGAATGTCTTTAACACGTTGAATCCTCCTTTATATTTATGGTCAAATTCAGTTATCTGTTACTTAAAGTCTAAAGTCTTTATGCATTACCGCTTTCGACTTCGAACTATCAACTCATTTCTATTCAATTGTTTCTTTTACTGTTTCCTCCTGTTCGGTTTTTGGTTTTCGGGGAGGAAAGTTGATTTCGTGAATGGAGTTGGTAGGACAAACCTCCACACATTTACGGCATAGTTTACACTTATCGTAATCAATATATGCCAGAGTGTTTTCAACTGTTATGGCATCGTGTGGGCAAACTTTCTGACACTTGGCGCAACCAATACAGGCCACTGTACATGCTTTTTTCGCTACTGCTCCTTTGTCTTTGTTTACGCAGCTCACAAAAATTCTACGGCTTTTTGGTCCTTTTTTACGAAGCTCAATAATGCTTTTGGGGCAGGCTTTTACGCAGGCACCGCAGGCAACACAATTATCTTCAATAATTACCGGTAAACCTGTTTCGGGGTTCATGTACATGGCATCAAATTTACAGGCTTCCACGCAGTCGCCAAGGCCATAACATCCATACGAGCATCCGGTTTCACCGCCATACAAAGCAGCCGCTACAGCACACGAGGTGGCGCCCTGGTAGTTGTTTAATCGGGGGCGATGTTCGCAACTGCCATTACAGCGTAATACGGCTACCATAGGGGCAGCCTGGGCGGCTTCTTTTCCAAGGATTCCGGCAACAGCCGACATTGTAGTTGCGCCCCCAACAGGACAATTTAAAGAAGAAATATCATCGGTTTTCACCAAGGCTTCGGCAAAAGCACGGCAACCAGGAAATCCGCATCCTCCGCAATTTGCAGCCGGCAAGGCTTCCTCAACCTGATCGATTCGCGGGTCTTCAAAAACTTTGAATTTTTGAGCAGCGGCGAATAAAATTACGGCTGCCAATGAGCCTAAGCCGCCTAAAGTAATTATGGTTATCAGAACAACACTCATGATGGTTATTCGTTTATGGATTTAATTCTAAAAGCAAATTCTTTCTTTAAGATGCTACCTGCCAGTTTAATAATTATAAAATAAGGCACTAAAATCAAAAGGGCAAGCAATCCTGAAACATTCTCGTTTTGGGTAATAGCAAATGATAGTATCAGGGTAATTAAAACCAATGCTACTGGAAGAACATAGGCCCACCAGGCTGCTTTCAGGCCAAGTTCCTGATTGCCAATCAGCATTACTTGTTGGCCGGGGCTGTATGTTTCGTTTGATTCAACTTCAATTAATTTCTCCTGCATATCAGCTGCTGTACAGGCCGATTTTGCATGACATGATGCACAGGCCGACTGGCTCACAATCCGAACAGTAGTTTGGTTGTTAAGCGATTGTATTACAATTCCTTCGTGTTCTATTTGCTTCATTTCCGCCAATTGAGATGATGGGCAGGGCGCAACAAATGTATGTAAACTCTATGGATTATGATTGCCTGAAAACCACCTCTATCGTGATTTTTGTTTAGAATAAATAAAAATAAACAGGTGTTAAATTATGTTTCTTATTGAATAAAAGAAGATTATATTGCAATGTTTAGATAGCAAAATTGATTAGAAAATGCGAAATTTATATACCGTTTTTTTTAACGGGAAACAGAATCGCTTAGCTTATCATGCTCCAGTTTAATTTGGCTCTTGCCAGTTTGGTTAATTGACGGGTTAATATTTGGTTTTCAGGTTTTTCAAGTGCCGGGTCACTGTCAAGAATTTCCTGTGCCAAATCGCGTGCAATTTGTAAAATTCGCCCGTCTTTTGAAAGGCTGGCAATTTTTAGGTCGAAGGGAAGCCCCGACTGTTGCGTGCCTTCCAAATCGCCTGGGCCGCGTATTTTCATATCGGCCTCGGCAATTTCGAACCCATCGGTGGTGCGTACCATTATTTCCATTCTTTTGCGGGTTTCTTCGGCCAATTTGTACGAAGTCATTAAAATGCAATAGCTTTGTTCGGCACCCCGGCCAACCCTTCCACGCAACTGGTGGAGTTGCGACAATCCAAACCGTTCGGCACTTTCAATAACCATTACCGATGCATTGGGAACATTTACGCCCACTTCAATAACGGTTGTTGCCACCATAATTTGCGCCTGGCCGGAAGAAAACTCCTGCATGGCTGCATCTTTCTCCGATGGTTTCATACGGCCATGCACCATTACTGTTTTGCAATTCGGGAAAGCCTTTTGCATGTATTCATACCCTTCGCTCAGATTTTTAAAATCGAGTTTTTCCGATTCTTCAATTAATGGATAAACCACGTAAACCTGCCGGCCTTTGTTTATTTCCTGCAATAGAAATTGATTCAGATGGTTTCGTTTGTTGTGGTAATAATGAAGTGTTTGAATGGGTTTACGACCGGGTGGCAACTCATCAATAACCGATACATCCAAATCGCCATAGATGGTCATGGCCAGCGTACGCGGGATAGGAGTGGCTGTCATCACCAAAACATGAGGCGGGTTTTGGTTTTTCTTCCACAACCGCGCCCGCTGTTCCACTCCAAAACGGTGCTGTTCATCAATAATTACCAGTCCAAGGTTATTAAAAACCACTGTTTCTTCAATAAGTGCGTGCGTGCCAATCAGGATTTGCATAGAACCATCGCGTAAAGCGGCATGAATGAGATCGCGCTCGCTTTTTTTTGTTGACCCAGTTAAGAGGGCCGTTTTTATATTTAATGGCTCAATGAGTTTTGAAAAGGTTTCGAAATGTTGGGTGGCCAGAATTTCGGTGGGGGCCATCAGGCATGTCTGGAAGTTATTGTCGAGCGCAATCAGCATCACCATTAATGCCACAAGGGTTTTTCCGCTACCAACATCGCCTTGCAATAAACGATTCATTTGTTTGCCGCTACCCAAATCGTGGCGCATTTCACGAATTACACGTTTCTGGGCCTCGGTTAGGGCAAAAGGAAGCTGGTTAGTGTAAAAGCGGTTAAGGTATTCGCCTACACGCGAAAAAATATGTCCATGAATGTTTAGTTTTCGTTGTGTTTTGAGTTTGAGTATATTGAGCTGAATATAAAAAAGTTCTTCAAACTTAAGGCGAAATCGGGCTTTGTCGAGGCTGTATAAGTTCTGCGGAAAATGGATGGTGCGCAAGGCTTCATCGAGATACATCAGTTTGTTTTTCTCAATGAGGCTGGCAGGCAGCGTTTCAGGTATTTTCCCATTGTAAGAGAGAAACAGGTTATGAACCAGTTTTTGTATGGCTTTGGAATTGAGAAAATTACTTTTCATCTTTTCCGTGGTGTTGTAATGTGGTTGAAAACCTGCCTGAATGCGAGGCTTATTCTCCTGAAAACGTTCCAGTTCGGGATGTACAATGTTGGTGGTGCCATTAAAAACAGAAGGTTTGCCAAAAACAATATAAACCTGATTGGGTAAAATACTGTCTTTTACAAATTTCAACCCTTTAAACCAAACCAGTTCAATGCTGCCGGTTTCATCGGTAAAAACGGCACTTAACCGTTTGGTACGTCCATCGCCAACAGTTTTTAGTGCAGCAATACGACCCTTAAGCTGAATATGTTGCATGGAAGGGTCTATTTCCCTGATGGTATAAATCCGGCTTCGGTCAACATATTTATATGGAAAGTAATAAACAAGGTCTTCGTAAGAAACTATTTTTAGTTCCTGTTTCAGGATGTCGGCTTTTTTAGGCCCAACTCCAGGAAGATACATAATATTTAAGGTGGCTAATTCTGACATGGCTGAACTTCAAAAATAGCAGAAAGGTTTGAGTGATGCAAGCCTTGATTAGTTCATCTTAATTCTATCTTTGTATTTCATTTTATTTCTATGAACTGGTTTCAGGCAAAAAGCTATCTGTTATATTTAATTAAAGCACGCCACTGGAAAGGCTTTGGTATTCATTCTCCGTTTGTATTCGATTTGGTAGCCAATTTAATGCGCGAACCTTATCCGTATTACTGTTTTCAGCGCATAACAGCCTGGCGGAAGGCTTTGATGCGCAGCACGCAAATCATTACAATTTCCGATTTTGGAGCCGGGTCGATGGTAGCCAAATCAAAAGTGCGTAAAGTGTCCGATATTGTCAGGAATGGCAGTATTCCTCAAAAATATGGCGAATTATTGTTTCGTTTGGTAAGCAGGTTTAAGCCCCGGCAAATTATTGAATTGGGCACTTCGGCCGGTATCAGTTCGTTATATCTGGCATTGCCCAATAAAAAATCCAATTTTATCACCATTGAAGGATGTAAAAACTTAGCTGAGCTGGCCCAACATACTTTTCAGGAGTTTGGGCTAAACGGTGTTAGTTTACAGAATGGCTCATTTAATCAGAAACTTCCGGATATTTTGCAACAAACTGGTAACGTTGATTTTGTTTTTTTTGATGGCGACCATCGTCTGGAGCCTACCTTACATTACTTTAATTTATGCTTGGAGAAGGCACACAACGATACCATTTTTGTATTCGATGATATTCACTGGTCGCAGGGAATGGAACTTGCCTGGAATAGCATCATTGCTCATCCACGTGTGACAGTTTCAATTGATGTATTTCGGCTGGGAATTGTGTTTTTCCGTAAAGAGTGCCAAAAAGCGCATTATGTGGTTAGATTATAGCTGTTAGTTCTTAGCTGCTAGGAGCTAAAACCTAACAGCTAAAACCTAACAGCTAACAGCTAACAGCTAAATAAACTATCATTAAACCAAACAACACAATAGGTGTCTAAAACATCAAAGTTATCGTGAAACTAAACAAGACTTTCTTTTTTTAGTTATATTACCGAATTATTGAGAACAGGATAAAAGCACAACAGGCATGTCGAAAAACGTTATTGAAATTGATGGAATAGAAAAGAGGTACCAGGTTGGCACCCAGGTTGTTCATGCATTAAGAGGTGTAACAACTTCAATTGAACGTGGCGATTATGTTGCCATTATGGGGCCATCGGGTTCTGGAAAATCAACTTTAATGAATATTATTGGAGCGCTCGATACGCCCAGTTCGGGCATGTATATGCTCAATGGAACAGATGTAAGTCACATGCACGATGAAAAACTGGCCGAAATCCGGAATCGGGAAATTGGGTTTGTATTTCAAACATTTAATCTGCTTCCGCGTTATTCGGCTTTAGAGAATGTGATTTTACCATTGGTTTATGGCGGTGTGCCCAAACACGAACGAATAGAAAGAGGAGAGAAGGCTCTTCGAAATGTGGGCCTCGAAAACAGGATGACCCATAAGCCCAACGAATTGTCGGGCGGACAGCGTCAGCGTGTAGCCGTAGCACGGGCGCTTGTGAATAATCCATCCATTATTTTGGCCGATGAGCCAACCGGAAATCTCGACTCTAAAACATCGGTTGATATTATGCGTTTATTTGGAGAAATACATGCCGCAGGGAATACCATCATTTTGGTTACTCACGAAGAGGATATTGCCCGACATGCACACCGGATTATCAGATTGCGAGATGGGGTTATTGAATCGGACGAGCGCAATAGCGATATGGTAAAACTGAATTAACTTTTAGTCAGAAGGTTGAAGACTAAAGGCAGAAGTGGTTTTATATAGACGAGAGGATAGTTTTAAATGAATAAAAGTCAGGTATATACAAAAACGGGCGATAAAGGGTTTACAAGCCTTATTGGAGGTACCCGGGTTGAAAAGCATCATGTCAGATTAGAAGCCTATGGTACTGTGGATGAGCTGAATGCGCATATTGGCATGATTCGCTCATACAATGTAGATGAGGATTCGCAAAAGGCTTTGATACGTATTCAGAATTTGTTGTTTACCATTGGTTCTTATCTGGCCACCGATGAGTCGGTTTCAGATTTACGAATGCATTTAAAGACCGATGAGGCTGAAATAGAATTCATGGAACTGGAAATGGACCGCATGGAGAATGCCTTGCCGCCGTTGCGTAATTTTGTGCTTCCCGGTGGCCATCCTGCATTGGCTCAATGCCATATAGCCCGTACCGTTTGCCGGCGGGCCGAAAGAAGGGCTATTGCTATGGCATCTGAAGTGGTAGTTGATGAATGGGTTATTCGTTATTTAAATCGTTTGTCTGATTATTTGTTTGTACTTTCGCGTCATTTATCAAATTATTTCAATGTAAATGAAATTCCGTGGGTCTCGGGCTTGTAAAATTTGATTTTTTTTATAATTTCGCCGAAAATCCAAGATTTTAGTAATAATATATAGTTAGAGAAAAACCTGTTAACATTATGTATTGGACTCTCGAATTGGCCGCTAAGCTCGAGGATGCGCCGTGGCCGGCAACTAAAGATGAATTAATTGATTTCGCTATTCGCTCAGGTGCTCCGTTAGAAGTTATTGAGAACCTTCAGGAGATTGAAGATGAGGGTGAGATATATGAGAGCATCGAGGACATCTGGCCCGATTATCCGAGCAAAGATGATTTCTTCTTTAATGAGGATGAATATTGAAATAAAAAAAAGAACCCTTTTGAGGTTCTTTTTTTTATCGTTTTGGCAATGTGCGATCGAAGAAAAACTCACTGTAATTGGTTTGGTTTACAGGTGCCGGTGGTTTATCTTTAATAAATATATCGCTCATTTTTTTTGGTCTGTATTCTTCCAGCCATCTGAATCCTTCCAGTCGCTGCGACTCAATGGGCAGAATAAGTGGTGGATTAAGGTTACCTGCGGGTTGATTACGTAAAATGATGCTGGTAACTTTTCGGTTTTCAAGTAAGAGCGTAAGGTTGCTCGATTCTGCCCGATTCACGCCTATCATCACATCGTCATCTTTTGGATAATAAATGGTTTGTCCATTGCCATCCACATCAATCCGGTACAATTGATTATTTCGAATGTACCCGGTCATCAATTTTCCTTTTATTTGATTGAAATGCATTGAATCTTCCATGGAAATGACAAAGGCATTATTAATAAGCTCGGCTTTGTAAAGGCTTTTATTTCGGGTAAACAGGCGGATGGTTTCAGCGGTCATTTGGTTTTCCTGAGCCCAGATTACAGGGTTTTTGTAGAAAGTGTTAATGGAATCGCGGAAATCATAAACCATTGAATCACATCTTCCCTGAAAATCGATGCGGAAAAATTTTACATTTCTGTAAGCCCTTACCATACGGTGTTCCGAATCGGGAATTGGGTCGGCTCTCAGTGTATCGGCGTGGAGAAAGAGTGTGTCGTTTTGCTGAATCTGCATCATAACAGCCTTTCTGGTAGCTAAAGCTCGTTTGGTGAGCTCATTATAATAACCATAATTGCCGGTTATAATAATATGGTTAGCGCTATCATGCAGGGCCATTCGCGAAAAAACTTCTCCAAACCCGTTATTACGGTTGTAAAAAATCGTGTCGCCCGTTAAAAGTTGGTCATCACCTTTAACCGAATTGTTTTTTTCAAGCTGGGCAAAGTTTTGTTTGGTGTCGTAATATCCGGCTTCTGAGTAAATCGT
>CAZFTD010000046.1:16754-21615 GCA_964521525.1 uncultured Marinilabiliaceae bacterium
TTGCGCCGGTCGTAATCGAGAAACTCGGTGGTTAAAACCACATCTTTGTTTACCATGCGCACATTTTTACGCACTTTGGCCATTTCGTCATTGCCAAAATAAAACAGTTCTCGTCCGTAAAGATGGATGGTATCGTTTTGAATAACATGAATGGAACCATAGGCTTCTACGCGGTTTGAATCGCGGTAAAGAAATGCACTGTCGCAATGCATTAAAGTATTTAGATGGCGAAAACGTACATTGCCAAAAAGCGCCTGAACGTTTTTCCCAAACCTTTGAGAACCTTCCATAAAATCGGCATGTTCGATATGAATTACCGAACGCTTTGTTTTTGGTTCCTGTGCCGGGGTAAAGCTTAACCATATAATTACCACCGGTAACAAAAGGAATCGAACAAATCTCATTAATGAAACGGTTTGCATTTTAAATATCAACCTCAAAAAATAAACCCGGGCGAAGTGTTAAAAACATTTTTGTCCCAAAGCTATAAAGCCGGTTTATTTCAGCCATCCTTTAAATTCGAAATCGCAATTAACCCAGTTGGGGCTTATTGAAATATATGTTTCATGTTGTTTTTTGGTAATCCACCTTTTAAAGGCTGCTTCGCTTTTTTGGTTTTCGAGCAACGTTTGCAGAAGTTGATAATCGTCGCGAATATTGGCCCGGTGTGGTTCAATGCGCGAGCGTAGTTTAACAATGGCGAAATAATCCTTGCCAAGTCTTTCATCTTTCATAAGGAAAGCATTGCTGATATCTCCCACTTCAAGTTTTTCAATCTGTCTGTAAATGCCCGGGGCAATTTGCTGTATTTCAAATTTGGTTGATTGGTTATACGGATTAACCATAATACCGCCGTTGGCTCTGGAATCTTTATCCATTGAGAAGCGCAGAGCAGCTTCTTCAAATGACATGATGCCCTGGCGGATGATGTTAGCCAGCGAATCGATTCGCACCTGGGCTTCTTTAATGGCCTCGGCATTTGGTTTTGGCTTTAGCAAAATATGGCGCACGTTGATTCGATCGCCCTGACGGTCGATAAGTTGTATAATGTGAAATCCAAACTCTGTTTCAACTATTTTTGACACTCTGTTTTTATCCTGCAGGTTAAAAGCCACCTGTGCAAATTCGGGAACCAGTTCGGCTCTGGCCATAAAGCCCAGTTCGCCGCCACGAGCTGCAGTACCTGGGTCTTCCGAATAAAGTACGGCCAACGTTGCAAAATCACGTCCTTCGTTTATCTGGCGTTGGAATTCGCGTAGCCGGGCTTTTACCGATTCTATTTCATCAAGTTCAATACGGGGATAAACAGTAATTTGCTGCACCTCGAACTGTGCAGGTACCATCGGTAAGCTGTCGGTGGGTGTACGGCGGTAAAAAGCTCTGATTTCGGCAGGGGTTACTTTGATATCGCCGGTAATTTTACTTTGCATTTGCTGGGTGAGCATCTGATTGCGTACTATTTCGCGCTGTTCCTGTTTTATTTGAAAAAGGGGTTTGTTGAGCCACTCTTCCAGTTTTTCTCTGGAACCGGCCCGATTTATAAATTCGTTAATCTGACGATCAACATGCGTAATAACCATGTTCTCGCTCACTTCAATACTGTCAACTTTGGCCTGTTCGAGCAATAATTTTTGAAGCAGTAATTGTTCAAAAATATGGCATTTTAAATCGCCTGCAAAGTTCGACCCTTGCATTATGGCTTGCTGATACTGATATTCTACATCGGATCGTAAAATTGGGTTATCGCCCACAACAGCTATAACTTCATCAATAATATTAGACTGGCTCCTGACAACGTTAGGAGTGAAGAGAGCGGCCATTATAAAGCCAATAAGAATGGGTCTTACTTTAAACATGTTATAAAATTTGGGGTCAAAAATAACAAAACTAATGGAAATTCACGATTTTATCTCTTAAAGCTTCTTCATACAAATCCTGTTCCAGCTTTTGAATAAACTCACCTCTTTTTTTGTTAAGCAAAATGGCTTTAATGCGGTCTTCAACATAATTAAGGGGTGCAGTGCTGCCTGATAGCATAAATTCATGAATGGCCAGGTAGTAATTGTAAATCGAATCGCTGGTTTCGTAGTTACGGGTGTATTGAATAAACCGCTCTTCATTAAAAATTGGTTCAGGCAAAGCGGAATTGATACGTCGGAACGGAATCCAGTTATCGATAAAAACTTCGTATTTTTTGGCGTTTTGAAAGCAATAGGCCTCCAGGTTAATAATATCTTCGCTTTGGCGGCCCCTGTACCACTTTCTGAGTTGGTCCTGATTGGGGGCCTCTTTGGGGACTTTTATAAATATGCCTTTAATAATATTTTCTTGTAGGTTAAAGTTGTCGCGCATTTCACGATAATAGGCTTCAATTTCGCGACTGGTAACCAATGGTGAGTGTTTTTGCTCCAAAATTTTCTGCTGGTAAAGGTAAACCAGCAACGAGGTGCGATAATCCTGCAACTTTTGTTCTACGTTTTTTTCTTCCGGGGTAAGGTTCATCTCGGCCTGTCGCAGCATGAGTTTTGATTTAACCCACCGGCCAATATAGTCTTCTGCCAGGGCAATACTGTCTGAAGGGTTCAGGTTTTCAGGAAGTGCATTTTTTAAATCGCCCAATGTTAATATATGAGTATCTACCGTAACAATGGGTTTGCTTAGGTAATCATCTGGGTTTCTTTTGCATGCATTCGAAAACACCAATAGTCCTGCTATAAGAACAAACAGAACATTGGTTTTATAATTTGTTTTACTGATGACCATAATTATTTGTTTTTCTTGCCCGAAGGTAGTTTCAATAAACTGGTATTAAAAACGGGATTGTGTTTTTTTTGTAATTCTTCAACCCATTGTTTTTCCAATTTGTTCTGATAGCTGCTAATTACTAAGCCCCGGCAGTTCTCGTAAGGAATAACTTCTCCGGATGCGATTGTTCCTTGCCAGAAAACCATTCCCGTTTCACTAAACAAAGGATTGGTATTGGGAAGTTTAACAGCCTCAACAGGGTTTGAACTGGTGTGTAAAAAAGGATAAGCGCCTTCGTAAAGTACATAATCGCTCTTTTTAGCTTTTATTTTTTTCAGGATTTGCGACAATGGTGCGACAGGGTTCTTTTTTAATTCTTTTTCAAGTTTTTGAATAAACTTAATGTTGTTTGAATAGCAAAGAGTTCCGCTTAACACAGGTGGTGTTGAAAATTCCAAAGGGTTGTTGAGGTAATGATTGTGCAAAGCCGTTGAGTCGATGTTTGCTTTCGACCAGATTTCACGATCGCTGATTTCAAAAATCAACAGGCCATCGTGGTATTCGTTACTCAGGTATTTAAAATGGTCATTGTAAGCCGACAAGCGCTCCTTTTCAGTATTGGCAATGGTAACTGATATTAACTCGTCAAGCGATTTTTCCAATCCTACAATGCCTTCCTGTGCATTAAACAGAGGGTTGTTTTGGGCATAATTAATTAAATCGCCGGTGGTTACCGATGTTGTAAAATAAGTAAAAAGATTTTGACCGTTGGCATTAACTTTACCGAAAAACTCATCGTTCGTTATATTTCCACCAACCAGCGGCTGAATCAGTTTGTTCCACTCATTTTGGTTGAACTTAAAGGCGTTACTTTGGCGCTTTTGTTGAATAAACTTGATTCTTCCGGCCTGATGTCTTTCATCGTTGCTCATCATGGCACCAATCATAGGCCTGAGTGTCTCAAAATTTTCAACTGGTTGCAATTCTAATCGTTTGATTATATGCCAGCCAAAGGGTGTGCGTATTGGTTCCGAAATGTCGCCATCTGATTTTAGGCTAAAGGCGGCTGTTGTAAACTCAGGAACAATATCATTAAGTCCGAAAGGTTGCATTATACCTCCGTTCGATGCGCTATGAGCATCGCCCGAGTGCAATCGGGCCATTTCGGCAAAATCGGCCCCATTTTTTAACAAGCGATATACCGAATCAATGGAAGCTTTAGCAGCAGCATCTATTTCGGGGGTTGGCTGCTGATTGAAAACCTTCATAATGTGGGCAACCTTAATTTTACCGGGATTAGGAATGTTTTCGTGAACTTTAAGCAAATGATAACCAAAAACGGTTCGTACAACCGATGATATTTCGCCAGGTTGTGTGCTAAAGGCTGCTTTTTCAAACGGATAGACCATCTGAAATGCGGTGAAATATCCAAGCTTACCTTGATTTTGACGGGCCGATGGGTCTTCTGAATACTTGACAGCTATCGCGTTAAAATCTTCTCCCTTAACGATTAATTCACGCAATTCATGAATTCTGTTCCATGCTTTTAGTGTATCGGCAGGCGTTGGATTTTGGGGAAACCTCACAAGAATATGGCTGGCATTAACCATTCGGGTCATATGTTGGTAGGCTTCGCGCGCTGAATGTTCAACGGCAGCAGAATCAATTAAATAAGATTCGGCCAGTTCGTTGCGGTATTTGGTAAATTCTGCAATAAAATCGGGTAATGTGTCCAACCCTTCATGTATGGCCTCAACCACTTTTAATTTGTAGTTAATAAATCGCTGCGAGAATTGCTCAGGAGTCTCATTAAAACCGGGTAAATGCTTGTTTTTATTATAAATATGCCAAAATTCACCAGCCGTAAACTTGTGTGAGCCAATGGTCAGTATAGTATCATCCTTTTGAGAAAAGGCCAGCAATGAAATGCTGCTTATTGCCAAAACCACAAAAACTTTTTTAAACTTCATTGTTGTATTCATAATTAAACTCTATTTACTACATTTAACTCAAATAAGAATGGCTTATTTTATTGAGCCTGATAAATTTTGTTAATGCTAACCCTGACAAAAAAGTTTGAAAAATTAATCATTTTAGAACTTTGTTGCAATTTTTT
>CAZFTD010000047.1:0-21063 GCA_964521525.1 uncultured Marinilabiliaceae bacterium
GAATACCGGCCTGTCACGCCGGGGGTCGCGGGTTCGAGCCCCGTCCAGACCGCCAGGTAACGTGCCTGATAATTGTAATAATTATCAGGCTTTTTTGTTTTTATTAATCTTCTTTCTGTTAATTTTCAGGTAGCTTAAAGAAAGTAAAGCATACTTTTCCGTAATGGCGCGATTGCCAATAATATGCATTATTAGAGAAGTCGTGGTTGGGACCATGTTCCAGAATAAACAACCCATCTGTTTTTAATGCCTTGCTGGTTAATACAATATCAGGAATTCTGTCGAGGGACTTTAACTCAAACGGAGGGTCTGCAAAAATAAGATCAAAACTATGAGGATTAACTTTCTCTAAATAAGAAAAAACATCTGCTTTTAGAGGTTTAATTATTTTAGTGAGTTTAAGCTCTTCAATACACTTTTTTATAAAACTGAAGTGATGAAAATCCTTTTCAACCGAAGTAACCGATGGGCAGCCCCTCGATGCAAATTCGTACGATAAACTGCCGGTTCCTGAAAATAAATCCAATACTGAGGTTGATTCAAAATCAATGATGTTGGTTAAGATGTTAAACAGATTTTCCTTGGCCATATCGGTGGTAGGGCGGGCCCGAAAACTCGAAGGAGGCGAAAACCTTCGACCTTTTAACATTCCACTCACTATACGCATGAAGCCAAATTCAATAAGTTGATGAAATTGTTCATCCGGTTTTCACGAAAATGGTAACAATACTGGAAATGACCAGGTAAATCAGATTGCTTCACATTTCGGATATAAGTAGATAAATGGTTAAATAAGTTCGAATACTCACGATGATAACCACTAATTATAACTTCTGTATGTGCGGGTTCGAGCTTAAGTTGTTCGAATACAAAGAGGGTAAAGTAGATAAAATCGTTATCGCTTTTAATGGGAAAGGAGTTGCAAAGTTTTAGGTGGTTCTTTTCAAACGCAACGATATCAAAATAATCATTATTCAGATGAATGTACAGCGATGTATAATCATTTCCCGATAAACGGCCTGTTAAGTTACTCTCAATTATTGGGGTGTACTGATGGAAAAAAACAGGTTCAGGAAATTGACGAGTCATAATCTTATATACTTCCTCAGGAATTGCAAAAACATTAAACGCATCGGCCATCTTAATCTTATTGAACAATATGCGTTGATTATCATTGGGTTGTATGCAGAATTTGAGCCATTCACTACGTAATTCAGGCATAAAAATCCCGGTTGGAACCAAGGTTGAGAATCTTGATGGTATTAGAACCAATGTTTTTTTATAGGCAAGGTTCAATATTTCAATGTCTTCGAAACACTTTTCCAATTGTTTCGATATCAACAAATTTGCATCAAATTCAACATAACGGAATTGAATGTATTTGTTTCTAACCGGATCAAGCGTACAAAAAGAAAATCCATCCAGATTAATCTGGATGGATAAAAAATACGATGATGAAATATTAGGATCAAAAGTCTCGTCAATAAATGCAAAACTGGTCATAAAAAGATAGTTTATTCCCAGTTTCCTGCATTGTTATTGGCTTCTTCAAGCGAACCAACTTTTAAACCCGGGTATTTTTCAAGTTTTTTACTCAAGTGATTCAGGTTAATAATCTCCTGTCTGTCAAGTCCTTGAAGATAAACATTATTGTGAGTTTTGGCTTCAAAAATAGGTACTTTTACACCTGAAACGGTATTAAATAAAGTAGCCCCCATTTCAAAAGTTTTACCTCCTGAATAAGGTACAAATTTGATCGAATCAGCAATCCATGGTTTACGACTGAAAAGCGAATCCATAACACTTATACGAATGGTATCACGTTTAATAATTCCCATTTGCAGTGCCATTCTCTCGGTCATACCGGCCTGCAACAAACTGTCAGATAACGTTCCTTCCATACGTACCAATGGAAGAGAATCATTTTTAATAAAAGCAATTAATGTATCAAAACTGCCTGTAAATTTATTATTAATAGAACGGTAAGCTACCTGAGCCGAACGGATGTCAATCAAGCGCTCAATTACTTTCTGTCTTCTTAATTCGTAATCCTTCTGGAAACGAACAGGTTTATTAATGCTTTCAACGCAAAAATAACCTAAAGCAAAAATGGCAATGGTAAGTAGAATTTGGAATGCTGTTTTCATTATTTTTAGGATTTTGTTTTACGAAACGTTGCACAAATTTATAAAAATTTTTTATTCCAGTTTTTTTTGTTTCAACATTTACCTTAAAAATGATTAAAGAACATTTAATAAACCGAATCAGGAGTCATTTTAGTTTCGAACCAACCGCTTCTCAAACATTGGCCATTGATAAAATGGCCGGATTTATGAATTCTGTTTCGGATATGCCATTATTTCTTCTAAAAGGATACGCCGGAACTGGTAAAACAGCTTTAATTGCAGCATTTGTTAAATCGTTAAATGAGCTTGGTATTAAATCTGTTTTAATGGCTCCAACCGGAAGGGCTGCAAAGGTTTTAACCAGCTTTGTTGAGCAACCTGCTTTTACGATTCATAAAAAGATTTACCGGCAATTATCATCGAAAGATGGTTTTGGTGGTTTCAACCTTAATTATAATAACTTGAAAGATACCATTTTTATTGTTGATGAAGCATCAATGGTATCGAATGAAGCATATGGTAGTACTGCTTTTGGTTCGGGACGATTACTCGACGATTTGATTCAGTTCGTCTATCAATCATCGAACTGTCGGTTGATGCTGGTGGGAGATACGGCTCAGTTACCTCCGGTTGGATTAACGCTCAGCCCGGCTTTGGATGCCAATAATCTTTTAGGATATGGTGTTGAATTGTGGCAGGAAACGCTTACTGATGTTGTACGGCAGGAGCAACAAAGCGGCATATTGATGAATGCCACATTGTTACGTAATTTGTTGGATGCCAATGAAAAGATAGATGTTTTTCCCTTCATTGATACAGTTGGGTTTAAGGATGTGAGACCGTTAGCAGGCAGTGAATTAATGGAGGAGTTAAACCGATGTTATGATGAGTTTGGATTGGAAGAAACCCTTGTGGTTTGCCGAACCAACAAGAGGGCAAACCTTTATAATAAGGGTATCAGAAATTCTATCCTTTACCGCGAAGAAGAACTTTCGGCAGGCGATTACTTATTGGTGATGAAAAACAATTATCACTGGGCTAAAAGTAACGAGGAAGTGGGTTTTATTGCCAATGGAGATATTGCTCAGATTATTAAAATCAGAAAAAATTATGAATTGTACGGCTTTCGCTTTGCAGATATTACTTGTAGGCTGTCAGATTATCAGTCGGTTGAGCTTGATGTTCGGATTTTAGTGGATAGTATTGCTTCGGAGGGCCCGGGATTATCAATAGAGGAACAGGAACGGTTTTTAAAAAAAATACTTGAAGATTACCAGGATGTAACGCCTGTTCGTAAGCAGTTTGATGAAGCACGCAACAATGATTTTTATAACGCCCTGCAAGTGAAATTTGCCTATGCTATGACTTGTCATAAAGCTCAGGGTGGCCAGTGGAAAGCAGTTTTTATTGATTTGGGTTATTTTACCGAAGAATTTTTATCGCGTGAATTAGTGCGGTGGCTTTATACTGCAATCACCAGAGCTACAACCAGGCTTTATCTGGTAAATTTTCCTGATGGTTTCTTTTCAGAAAAATAGACAGCCTCAGATTTGTGAAAAATAATAAAAGACGCAAATCGTATATTAGAATACAGTTTTGCGTCTTTCTAAACTATCAAAATTCGATGCTTAGTTCAAATTCAAATCAGCCACAATTTGATCAATTTTTTGATTGGCTGATTTAGTGGCAGATTCAAATTTGGATGCATCTTCCAAATCTACTTTAACTTCAAAGTAGAACTTGATTTTTGGTTCAGTTCCTGATGGGCGCACCGAAATTTTGGAACCATCTTCGGTAAAAAACTGCAACACATCAGAAGTTACCGGTTGATTGAGTTTATCCGATTCTCCGGTGTGTGGGTTAGTAGCTAATAAAGAGAGATAATCCTTAACCACAGTAACCTTTGATCCTCCAAGAACCAGTGGCGGATTATTTCTGAATTTTGCCATCATAGCTTTAATCTCATCGGCCCCGGATTTTCCTTTACGAACAATAGAAATTAGACGTTCCTGCGAGAACCCGTTTTCTATGTAGATTTCTTTTATCAAATCGTAAATAGTTTTTCCATTATCGCGTGCCCAGGCAGCAATTTCAGCTATCATGGCAATGGAGCCAACCGAATCCTTATCGCGTACATAATCGCCGGGTAAAAAGCCATAACTTTCCTCTCCACCACAAATATATTTGCGTTGGCCCTCAAGCTCCCTTATAACCATGGCAATCCATTTAAACCCTGTGTAAACATCAAAGCAATCAATGCCAATATTATCGGCTATATTTTTAATCAGCTCTGAAGTAACAATGGTTTTAACAATGTACTCATTGCCTGTTAAGAGGCCTTTTTCTTTCCACTGTTTCAGCATGTACCAAACCAAAAGTGTGGCAGTTTGGTTGCCATTAACTAAAATAAACTCACCCTTGTCGTTTTTAATGGCAATGCCAAGGCGGTCGCCATCAGGATCGGAAGCAGCCACAAGGTCGGCGTTGGTTGCAATGGCTTTTTCTATGGCCATTTTAAGAGCCTCAGGTTCTTCAGGATTGGGCGAAATTACTGTTGGGAAATTACCGCTTACCACATCCTGCTCCGGCACATTTATCACGTTTTTAAATCCAATACGCCGCAATGCTTCTGGCACAATTTTAACAGTTGTACCATGTATAGGCGTGAACACAATCTTGATATCGCTTTGGCGGGCTATAACCGCTGGATTCAAAACCATCGATTCAATCTGTTTCAGGAATAAATCGTCCATCTCGGCACCCAGAATTTTAATTTTCTCCGGGTTTGATTCAAATTTAATCTCATTAACCGATTGAATTTTATTAACCTCGGCAATGATGTTGGTGTCATGAGGGGCTACTACCTGGGCGCCATCGTCCCAATAGGCCTTGTACCCGTTATACTCTTTTGGATTATGCGAAGCGGTAATGATTATTCCACTTTGGCAGCCTAATTTCCGAATGGCAAAAGATATCTCCGGAGTTGGCCGTAGGTCCTCAAAAAGGTATGCTGTTATGCCATTAGCGGAAAAAATTCCGGCCATAATTTCTGCATAATTCCGGCTGTTGTTTCGGCAATCGTGCCCAATAACAACTTTTATTTCGGGTAAATGAGCAAATTCTTTGTTCAAATAATTGGCTAAACCTTGCGTGGCTGCTCCGGCAGTGTATTTGTTCATACGGTTTGTACCAACGCCCATTATACCTCTTAACCCACCGGTACCAAATTCCAGATCTTTGTAAAATGCATCAATAAGTTCGGTTGGATCGGTATTGGCTAATAAAGCTTTAACTTGTTCCTTGGTTTCCTTATCATATGCACCCTGAAGCCATTTATTGGCTTTTTCCTGTACTAACTTTAGAATGTCTTTATTATCCATTTGTTTCTTTTTTGGAATTCAAAATATCTTCGTTAATTTCTTGTATTAATTTAATACAATTTTCAAGACTATCAATCCAATAGGGGATAGTAATTTTAAATTGCTTCTTAAAGCTGGTTTTATCCAATACCGAATAGGCCGGTCTATGAACCATTGATTTTATACTATCGGTACGCACCGGGTTTACATAACAATTAATACCTGCGAACCGGTAAATCATCTTCGCAAAATCGTACCAACTGCATACTCCTTCATTGGAATAATGATAAATTCCGGGCTTAAAGAATGCAGGGTCTTTATTTGTTTCTCTCAGAATGTGAATAATGGCAACGGCCAAATCGTAAGCATAGGTAGGACTTCCAACCTGATCGTACACAACATCAACCTGATCCTGCTTTGAGCCTAAGCTAAGTATGGTTTTAAAGAAATTCTGACCATAAGGCGAGTAGAGCCACGATGTGCGGATAATAATGCTGTTTGGGTCTTCCTTTGCGAGCCGTTGTTCCCCTTCAAGCTTTGTTTTTCCATAGATCGATTGAGGATCTGCTTCCATATCAGGTGTTAATGGTTTATTCGATTTTCCATCGAATACATAATCGGTTGAAATATGTATTACCCTGGCACCAATTTTCGAGGCAGATTTTCCAATATTTTCAGGGCCTCTGGCATTGACTAAATAGGCTGGTTCCTGTTCAAATTCGGCATTCACAACTGCCGTATAGGCCGTGCAGTTAACAATATAATCTGGTTTATGTTCCTGTAGATATTTCTCAATGTTTTCAGATTTGGTAACATCCAAATCGTTTAAACTTGTACTGATAAATTCTGCAAACGATTCTGCTGCAGATAACTTTACCAATGTTGAACCCAGCTGACCCTCATTTCCAATTATTAGAACCTTCATTTTTTTCTGTTTCATGCTTTTCTTAGCATTTATTCTTTCTTCAACCTGTTGAGATAACTGGTTTGTTTTATAAACCATTTTCACTGAAAAAAAAGTTCATTTCAGCTTCTGCAAAAGATGGTAATACAACATCTTTAGGCGATACAATAGCCTCATTGGTCGATACTTTCCAGTCGATTTGTAACGTAGAATCATTGAAATTGATACCTCTTTCACATTCTTTATTATATTCGTTATCGCACTTATAGTAAAATACGGCTTCGTCACTTAAAACTGAAAAGCCGTGTGCAAAACCACGTGGAATAAAGAACTGCAATTTATTTTCATCCGATAATTCAATAGCAAAATATTTTCCAAAAGTGGGAGAGTCCTGTCTTAAATCTACTGCCACGTCTAAAACTTTGCCCTTTAAAACCTGAACCAGTTTAGCTTGTGCATATGGTGCCAATTGATAATGCAAACCTCTTATGGAACCTTTTTTCGACTTTGAAATATTGTCCTGTATAAAATTAGTCTCAAAACCATTTATAGAATATCTGGCCTGGTTGTAGGCCTCGAAAAAATAACCCCGGTCGTCATTAAAAACGGCTGGTTTAATAATCATCAAACCTGGTATATAGGTAGTTTGAATTTCCATAAAGGTTTACTGTTTCAAAAGTTTGGCAAAATTAGAAATTCCAATTGTTTAAATAAACGGAATTAATTCTTTACAAATATAACTACAACTCATCCTTTATTACCAGTAAATCCTCGCTGGCTATTCTTTTCAGGTATTGACCATATTCGTTTTTCTCCAATGGTTTAGCCAACACAAGCAACTGTTCCTTATCAATAAAGCCACTTTTGTAGGCAATTTCTTCAATGCAGGCAACTTTAAGACCTTGACGTTTTTCAATGGTTGCTATAAAATTCGAAGCCTGCAATAAACTATCGTGAGTGCCGGTATCGAGCCATGCCATACCGCGTCCCATGATTTTCATATGAAGTCGGCCCTCTTCCAGGTATAACCGGTTTAAATCGGTAATTTCCAGTTCGCCTCGCTTGCTGGGGTTTAACGATTTTGCTTTACCAACTACATCCGGACCATAAAAATACAGGCCGGTTACAGCATAATTCGATTTGGGATTTTCTGGTTTTTCCTCAATGCCGATAACACGGCCTTCTTTGTTAAGTTCTGCTACGCCATACCTCTCGGGGTCGTTCACGTAATAGCCAAACACAACTGCTCCCTGGGTTATATTGGCGGCTTTACGCAGTAATTTACTAAATTCATAACCATAAAAGATATTGTCGCCCAGAATAAGACATACTGGTTCATCTCCGATAAATTCTTCACCAATAATAAATGCCTGCGCTAACCCATCGGGCGAAGGTTGCTCAGCATAGGTAAATTTCAAACCCCAATCAGACCCATCTCCAAACAACCTTTTGTATAAAGGCAAATCGGTTGGGGTTGATATTATTAAAATATCGCGAATACCCGATAGCATTAATACCGATAATGGATAGTAAATCATGGGTTTATCGTAAACAGGAATAATCTGTTTGGATATACTTTTTGTGGCCGGATACAACCTTGTGCCTGAGCCGCCTGCTAAGATAATTCCTTTCATGTGTTTAAAATTTGATTTTTAATTGTCACATATCTTGTCCTGATTAATCGGGAGAACTCACCATTCATTTATGGCTCGTTTCATATGTGAGATTTAAAAAGTTAAGTTGTTTTTTATGCAAAAATAGTAATCCTTAGGATGCTTATTTTATGTTCTGTTTTAAAAGATGGTCAAAATAGTTAATCGTTTTTACCAATCCCTCGCGTAATTGAACCTTTGGTTCCCAGTTAAGTTCTTTTTTTGCCAATGAAATATCGGGTTGTCGCTGGGTTGGATCATCGGCTGGAAGTGGTTTAAAGACAAGTGGTGATTTTGAATTGGTTAATTCAACCACTTCTTTTGCCAATTCGAGCATTGAAAACTCATTAGGATTACCAATGTTAACCGGCCCTATAAAATTATCGTCGGAACGCATCATTCTGATCATCCCCTCTAAAAGGTCGTCAACGTACTGAAAACTACGTGTTTGAATTCCATCGCCAAAAATAGTGATAGGTTCGTTTTGTAATGCCTGCACAATAAAGTTCGAAACTACCCGTCCATCGTTTGGATGCATACGCGGACCGTATGTATTGAAGATACGGATTATTTTAATGCGCACATTATTTTGCCTGTAATAATTTAGAAAAAGGCTCTCGGCACATCGCTTCCCTTCATCGTAACATGAACGGAGTCCAATGGGGTTTACATTTCCCCAGTAATCTTCGGGTTGAGGGTGCACTAATGGGTCTCCATAAACTTCACTGGTAGAAGCCTGGAGAATTTTAGCCCTGATGCGTTTAGCCAAACCGAGCATATTAATGGCTCCCATTACCGATGTTTTAATGGTTTTAATGGGATTATACTGGTAATGCACCGGTGAAGCAGGACAGGCGAGATTATAAATTTCGTCGGCTTCAACAAAAAATGGATGGGTAACATCGTGCCTGATAAGTTCAAAGTATGAATTATCCAGCAGGTGAATAATATTTTGCTTACTACCTGTAAAATAGTTATCCAGACAAATCACTTCATTTCCTTCACTTAGTAACCGTTCGCAAAGATGTGAGCCAATAAACCCGGCACCTCCGGTAACAAGAATTCGTTTCATAAATTATAAGGGTTAATAAAAACCTCAACAACTAAAAATCATTTTTTTTGAATTCTACGTCCAATGCCATAATAGATAAAACCATTGTCGGTAATTTCTGCCGGGTCATAAATGTTGCGACCATCGAATATTACTTTTTCATGCATTAGTTTTTCCATAACTTTAAAATTGGGCATTCGGAACTCGGCCCATTCAGTAACCAGTAATAATGCATCGGCTTCAATCAATACCTCGTACGGGTCCTTGCCATATAGAATTTTATTGCCAAAAACCTTTTGGGCTTCTTCTTCGGCAACAGGGTCGTAGGCTTTTATAACTGCTCCGGCTTCAAGTAGTTGTTCAATAATTACTTTTGAAGGAGCTTCGCGCATATCGTCGGTATTTGGTTTAAAGGCAAGTCCCCAAATTGCAAAAGTTTTGCCCTTTATGTCGTTTTTGAAATGTGTTTTAACCTTTTTCACCAATACCGATTTTTGATCTTCATTAATTTCCTCAACTGCCATCAATAAGCGTAAAGGATAATTATAATTATCGGCTGTTTTTATTATAGCTTTAACATCCTTTGGGAAACAGCTTCCACCGTAACCAACTCCCGCATAAATAAATTTGTTGCCAATACGGTTGTCTGATCCAATTCCTTTGCGCACCATATTAATATCGGCACCAACCAGTTCGCACAGGTTTGCAATATCGTTAATAAAGCTGATTTTTGTAGCTAACATGGCATTGGCGGCATACTTGGTTAGTTCGGCCGACGGAATATCCATGAATAAAATGGGGTGATTGTTGAGCAGAAAGGGTTTGTATAAACGGCTCATTATTTTTTGGGCTCTTTCTGTTTCTATGCCAACTACAATGCGGTCGGGCTTAAGAAAATCTTCAATAGCATTACCCTCTTTTAAAAATTCAGGATTCGATGCAACATCAAATTCAATCTCTGTCCCTCTTTTTTCCAATTCGTCTTTAATAGCAGCTTTAACTTTTATGGAAGTGCCTATAGGAACAGTACTCTTGGTAACAACTACCAGATATTGTGTCATATTACGCCCAATTTGCCGAGCCACTTCCAAAACGTATTTTAAATCGGCACTACCATCTTTGTCAGAAGGCGTTCCAACAGCAATAAAAACTACTTCAGCCTGGTCAATACTATCTTTTATACTGGTTGTAAATGAAAGACGATTTTTCTCAATATTATTTTTCACCATGGTCTCAAGTCCAGGCTCATAAATAGGAATAATGCCTTCTTTCAGGTTATTGATTTTCTTTTCATCAATGTCAACACAGGTTACGTTTATGCCCGTTTCTGCAAAACATGTTCCGGTAACCAATCCAACGTAGCCGGTTCCTATTATTGATATTTTCATTCGTGAGTTATTAAAATGTATTAAATTATTTTTAAACCGGGCAGCATTATTGCTCCTTTATATTTGGCATAAAATTATTAAATATATTCCAATCCTGACGAACCTAATTTTCAAAAAAGAATACATTGTATTGTTTCCTCTTTATATAATTTGTTTTTTAACGGCCTGATAGCCTTCCGCGCTGCGGAACAGGTTGTCCCGATTTATCCGGGAAAATTCGCCAAATAATCATTCTCCTGTGCGTCAAAGCTTTTAATATAGCTCGTTTCATTAACGGCAATTGCTTTGTTAATTTATTAGAAAACAGCAATATAAGAAAGTCCTGAATTTATTAGGTTTGAAATAATTCAATTTTGATTTTGAAGAGTTAACTATTTTTGCAAATTAACCTTTTTTATTTGGCTAAGGTGTTTTATATTATGCAGAAAGTTGGTACTTTTGCAGCAATTTTTTAAGTAATCATATTGTCTAACCAATTAGTTTGTCAATTTAAATTAAATGACTGAATTAGAAGGAAACGGCCAGGCTTCAGAGGCTCAGGCTGAAAAAAAAGAAGTAAAGGTTGTTCAGGCAACCGTTGAATCATCTAATGCTGATTTCGATTGGGATAGTTTTGAGTCGGATGATGTAGCAGGGGTAAAAGTAACCAAAGAAGACCTGGAAAAAATGTATGACCAAACCCTGTCAACCATTTCGGAAAAAGAAGTGATTGATGGTACGGTTATTTCAATGAACAAACGTGAAGTTGTTATCAACATTGGATTTAAATCGGATGGCATTGTTAGCCGTAACGAATTCCGCTACAATCCCGATTTAAAAATTGGTGACAAAGTGGAAGTGTATGTTGAAAGTCAGGAAGACAAAAAAGGGCAGCTGGTTCTTTCACACAAAAAAGCAAGAGCTCTTCGTTCATGGGATCGTGTTAATGAAGCGCTTGAAAAAGACGAAGTAATTAAAGGATACATCAAATGCCGTACTAAAGGTGGTATGATTGTAGATGTATTCGGTATTGAAGCATTTCTACCCGGTTCACAAATTGATGTGAAACCTATTCGTGATTACGATGTATTTGTGGGTAAAACCATGGAGTTTAAAGTGGTTAAAATTAACCCCGAATTCAAAAACGTTGTTGTTTCGCACAAAGCGCTTATTGAAGCAGAACTTGAACAACAGAAAAAAGATATTATCTCTAAACTTCAAAAAGGTCAGGTTCTTGAAGGTACCGTTAAAAATATCACTTCCTACGGTGTATTTATCGACCTTGGTGGCGTAGATGGTTTGATCCATATTACCGACCTTTCTTGGGGACGTGTATCGCATCCTGAAGAAATTGTTCAACTCGATCAGAAACTCAATGTTGTTATTCTCGATTTCGACGACGAGAAAAAACGTATTGCCCTTGGCCTAAAACAGTTAACTTCTCATCCATGGGATGCTCTTAACGCTGATCTTAAAGTGGGCGATGTAGTTAAAGGTAAAGTTGTGGTGATGGCCGACTATGGCGCTTTTGTTGAGATTGCTGCCGGAGTTGAAGGTCTTATCCACGTTTCTGAAATGTCGTGGTCACAGCATCTGCGTAGCGCTCAGGACTTCCTGAAAGTTGGCGATGAAATTGAAGCCATGGTATTGACTCTCGACCGCGATGAGCGTAAAATGTCGCTGGGCATTAAGCAATTAAAACCCGATCCATGGGATAAAATTGAAGACAGATATCCAATTGGAAGCAAACACACTGCTAAAGTTCGCAACTTTACTAACTTTGGTGCATTTGTTGAAATTGAAGAAGGTATCGATGGTTTAATTCATATTTCTGACCTTTCATGGACTAAAAAAGTTAAGCATCCGGCTGAATTTACTTCAATTGGCGATGTTATTGATGTTTTAGTGTTGGAAATCGACAAAGAGAACCGTCGCTTAAGCCTTGGACATAAACAACTTGAAGAAAATCCATGGGATGTATTTGAAACTATTTTCACTGTAGATTCAATTCATGAGGGTACAATTGTTGACATTTTCGATAAAGGTGCCGTAATTGCATTACCATATGGTGTTGAAGGTTTCGCCACTCCTCGTCATCTTGTTAAAGAAGACGGATCGCAGGCAAAAGCCGAAGAAAAAATGCAGTTTAAGGTAATCGAGTTCAACAAAGGAGCGAAACGTATTATCCTGTCTCACTCTCGTATTTTTGAGGATGAGAAAAAAGTTGAAGATCAGGCTGCCAAAAAAGTGCAGGCTAAAGCTGCTACAACTGCCAAAAAGAGTGTGAAGAAAATTAAGGATAACCTTGAAAAAACCACTCTTGGAGATATTACCGAGCTTGCCGCTCTGAAGGATCAAATGGAGGCCGACGAGAAAAAGCCTCAGGAGTAATTACTAATTAATTGGTTAACACAGATGGATTTTAAAATTGACAAGCTGGATGATTTCATTTTGGTCCAGATACAGAAAGAAAAACTTGACACTACTATTGCCCCTTCTTTAAAATCTGAATTGGTTTTATTGGCTGGGAACAATGAGAAGAATATTCTGCTGGATCTGAGCAAATGTACTTATTGCGATTCATCCGGGTTGAGTGCCATTCTGGTTGCCAATCGGTTATGTAAAAACACTGACGGCGTTTTTGTACTCGCAGGATTACAGCCGGCTGTAGAACGATTGGTTTCTGTTTCACAATTAGATACAGTATTAAACATTGCTCCAACGGCCGATGACGGAATTGAAATGATGCGTAAAGCGCTTCAATCCAAATAAGTTATCAATTATTTTAAATGGCTGCTCAAAATTGGGCAGCCATTTTTATTCAGGTTCATCAATTTCCTGTTATCAATATTCCCCAATGACTTTTTCTGTTACCATTCTGGGAAGCAATTCAGCATTACCAACTTCAGAAAGATTTCCAACCGCTCAGGTAATCAATGTATCTGAGCGTTTTTTTTTAATTGATTGCGGTGAAGGAACACAGATGCAATTGCGCAAGCATAAGGTTAAATTTTCACGCATTAACCATATTTTTATTTCCCATCTGCATGGCGATCATTGTTTTGGACTAATAGGTCTTATATCGACCTTTGGCTTACTGGGTCGAAAGACCGATTTGCATATTTTCGCCCATCCCGATTTGGAGAACCTGCTCTTTACTCAAATCAACTATTTTTGCACCGACCTTCCGTTTAAAGTGGTTATGCATTCAATTAACCCTAAGGTTCATGATGTGATTTACGAAGATAACCTCCTCACGGTATCAACCATTCCACTTAAACATCGAATCCCAACCTGTGGGTTTCTTATTAAAGAAAAGCGCGGATTAAATCATCTAAAACGCGAAATGATTGATTTTTATAAAATACCGGTTAAATTGCTCCCAGGTATAAAAGCCGGAAACGATTTTATTACCCCGGATGGAGAGGTTGTTCCCAATAGAAGGCTTACTACGCCAGCTGCTGAGCCCCGTTCATATGCGTTTTGTAGCGATACAGCCTATAAAGAATCGATAGTTCCTTACATTAAAGGCGTAAATTTGTTATACCACGAATCTACTTTTTTGTCAACCGAGCAACATTTGGCAAAACAAACTACCCATTCAACTGCTGCAGAGGCAGCTCAAATAGCCCAAAAAGCATCGGTTGGCAAATTAATAATTGGCCATTTCAGTACCCGTTATTTTAATCTGGAATTATTTAAAACTGAAGCTTGTGAAATATTTCCTGATACTGAACTGGCCAATGAAGGCACTGTTTTTTCCATCCCGCTGTTGTATGGCCCTCAGATGGAAGCCAAATAACCCGATTTGTAACTATATTTGTACCAGTTTTGAATAATATTAAGATAATTCCGATGCAGAATAAAATCGTTATTTTAGATTTTGGGTCGCAATATACCCAACTAATTGCCCGAAGAATCAGGGAAATAAATGTTTACTGTGAAATCCACCCTTTTCACCATATTCCTGTATTGGATGATACAGTAAAAGGAGTGGTATTATCAGGCAGTCCATCCAGTGTGAGAGAACCCAATGCTCCCGTTCCTGAATTATCTGGTATTATTGGAAAGCTACCGGTATTAGGTATTTGCTATGGGGCCCAGTATCTGGCTCACAAAAATGGCGGATTGGTTGAGGCATCACAAACCAGAGAGTATGGACGAGCTAATCTGGAGTATATTGATTCAACCAGTAGCCTGTTTCTCGAAGTGGAACAGGGTAGCCAGGTATGGATGTCGCACGGCGATACCATCATGAATTTACCTCAAAACTTTAAAATTATTGCCAGTACCAAAGATGTAAAAGTTGCCGGTTATAAAATTGATGGAGAACAAACATATGGTATTCAGTTCCACCCCGAAGTGTATCATTCCATACAAGGAACACAGATTTTAAGAAATTTTGTAGTTGATATTTGTGGCTGTGTTCAGGATTGGAGTCCTGCTTCATTCATTGAAACCACAATTGCTGAGCTTCAATCAACACTCAATAACGATAAAGTTGTACTTGGCCTTTCGGGTGGAGTTGATAGTTCAGTGGCTGCCATGTTGCTGCACAAAGCCATTGGTACCAATCTTACCTGTATATTTGTTGATAATGGTTTACTTCGTAAAAACGAATATCACAATGTGCTTGAATCTTATAAGCACATGGGCTTAAATGTTATTGGTGTAGATGCTAAAGATAAATTCCTTGGCGAACTTAAAGGTGTTTCAGATCCTGAAACCAAACGTAAAATTATTGGCAGGGTTTTTATTGAAGTATTTGATGATGAGGCTCATAAAATAAAGGATGTTAAATGGCTGGCACAAGGCACCATATATCCTGATGTTATTGAATCTGTGTCGGTTAACGGGCCGTCAGCCACCATTAAATCGCATCACAATGTGGGGGGATTGCCCGATACCATGAAATTAAAGGTTGTTGAACCCCTAAAACTTCTTTTTAAAGATGAAGTTCGACGCGTTGGCCGTGAATTAAAAATATCACCTACCATACTTGGTCGCCACCCATTCCCCGGGCCGGGTTTATCAATTCGTATTCTTGGAGAAATTACGCCCGAAAAAGTAGCGCTGTTACAAGAAGTCGACAGTGTTTTTATCGAAGGTTTAAAAACTCATGGTTTATACGATCAGGTTTGGCAAGCCGGTGCTATTCTGCTTCCCGTGCAGTCGGTGGGAGTAATGGGCGATGAGCGTACTTACGAAAGTGTGGTGGCATTAAGAGCTGTTGCATCAACCGACGGAATGACTGCCGATTGGGTACATTTACCTTACGAATTTTTAAGTCGCATTTCTAACGAAATTATCAATAAAGTTAAGGGGGTAAACAGGGTTGTTTATGATATCAGTTCAAAACCACCTGCAACCATTGAGTGGGAATAATAAAATATACCACAAACCGATATTATCAAAACTCTCGGGCGTTTGTATAATGTGCTTATTCAAGTTTTGACACCGCTTTAAACAAACGATTACTGATGCTTGTTTAAACTTATACAGAACTGGTGCAACAAACTTAATTATATTGGAAAACTGCTTTAAAGATTGGATGCGTCCGGTTGCTTTAAAGCAGTTTCTGTTTTTATTTGTAATTGCTATTTTAAGAATGATTAACATTTTCAGTCATTTAAAAACAGAACAGTTTTTTAGAAATCATCGTAAACAACTGGTATAGGTAACAGAAAAAAGAACACACTGAAAAGAGCTTGATATGAAGATGCGGATTTTATTGTTGCTTTTTGTTATATCATTTGGGTCTTTATTTGCCCAGAAAGCTGATCCTGGCTTAAATAATATTCAAATAGCCTGGCAATTGATTAACAATTTCTATGTTGATACTGTTGATACTGAAGCGCTTGCCCGTGAGGCGATAGTTTCTATGCTCAAAAAACTGGATCCTCACAGTGTTTTTGTCCCCGCCGATGAGGTTAAATCAATGAATGAGCCATTGGATGGTAATTTTGAAGGTGTTGGAATTGAATTTGCTATTATTGAGGATACGCTGACAGTTGTTTCAGCAGTGCAGGGCGGTCCATCCCATAAAGTAGGTGTCATGAGTGGCGACAGAATTGTTGCCATCAATGGTTCTAACATAGCTTCTATTGGTATTAAAAATTCTGATGTTTTTGGACTTTTAAGAGGTAGAAAAGGCACTCTGGTTACCATGTCGATAATTAGGAAAGGACACTCTGATGTTAAGGATTTTAATGTGATCCGAGATAAAATTCCAATTAACAGCATCGATGCTGCATATATGATATCACAATCTACCGGGTATATAAAAATAAGCCGGTTTGCTGCCACAACCCATAAAGAGTTTACAGATGCCCTTAAAAAACTGAAAAAAGAGAAAATGGAGAATCTGATACTCGATTTGCGTGGTAATGGTGGTGGATATCTTAAAGCAGCCCTCGATATTGCTGATGAATTTTTAGGCTCCGGCAAAATGATGCTTTATACCCAGGGTGCTTCTGTTCCAAAACGGGAGTATCATGCAACACGTGGTGGCTTATGGGAGAAGGGGGAGCTACTTGTGTTGATTGATGAATATTCAGCTTCAGCAAGTGAAATTGTGGCTGGTGCCGTTCAGGATTGGGACAGAGGGGTTATTATGGGACGCCGAAGCTTTGGAAAAGGATTGGTGCAGCGCCCGTTTACTATGCCAGATGGTTCGGAAATACGACTCACCATTGCCAAATATTATACACCTTCGGGCAGAAGCATACAAAAACCCTTTGCAGATGGGGCCGGAGCTTACCGCGATGAAATTAATAACCGTTTTTTACATGGCGAGATGTTGCATCGCGATAGTATTCACTTTAGCAATGAAAGCAGTTATAAAACGCTCGGAACTAAACGAGTGGTGTATGGTGGGGGCGGTATTATGCCGGATATTTTTGTGCCTCTGGATACCTTAATGTATACCGATTTATATCGCGATCTTCACGCAACAGGCGTGTTCTCAAGGTTTATGACCAAATATATGGATGAAAACAGGGCTCTGCTTCGTTCAAAATATTCAATGTTTGAAGAATTCAATAAATATTTTAATGTTGGTAAGGATATTGTGGAAAGTATGCTCACTGAAGTTAAGAGCATGGGCGTTAATGTAGATAAAGAACAGTTAGCAATATCTGAATTATTGATAAACACTCAAATAAAGGCTTATATAGCCCGCGATTTATGGAGTTCAACCGAGTACTACCAGGTGATGAACAGCATTATGCCGGCTATTATGAATGCTTTACAGGTTATTGAAAACCGAAATCTTTACTCGCAGATATTGGCCGATTTGTATAAAGAGTAAATGCTTTGATAATACCGCTAAATCTTATATTTTTAAGCCATGGAAACATGGCTTTTTTTACATTGGACCGAAGTGGCCGGCACTGTCTTTGCAATCATTTACCTGTATTTTTCCATTAAAGAGAAAATTTGGCTGTGGCCTACAGGTTTTATTACCTCTTTTTTCTATCTCATTGTATTTTACCAAAGCAGATTATATGCTGATATGGGACTTCAGGTTTACTACATGGGTGTAAGTGTGTATGGTTGGTTTCATTGGATGGGAAGAAAAAACAACCCCATACCCGCCACCAATCTGAAAACTACGAAACTTAAGCTCATTGAATGGATTCCCTATATTCTCTTAATTTTCGTCCTGAACATACTTTTATACCATTTGTTAATTAGAATACCGGAAGTTCTAAATCTGCCTGGCCCCGATTTACCTGCATGGGATGCGTTTACCACCGCTGCAAGCATTGTGGGAACATGGATGCTGGCACGAAAAATTCTCGAAAATTGGTTGCTTTGGATTGTAATTAATACGGTGTCTTTGGGTATGTATGTATATAAAGGAATGTATGTAACTACTTTTTTATTCGCGGTTTACACTGGCATGGCAGTAATCGGCTATTTTCAATGGAAAAAGCATATGAAAACCGAAAATTAAAAACCATTTTCTGGTACATTTGAACTAATTGTGTAATGAATGAGCTTTTTATGTACTTTGCAATAATTATTGGCAGTCAGCATGAGGTCTCCATAAATAAACGAATTATTTCCGGATGAAACCTATTGTTATAAGTGGCCCGGAATCTTCTGGTAAATCAACACTGACAATTGATTTAGCCAATTATTTCCGATCCGGATTCCTGACCGAATATGCACGGGACTATGTTGAGCGACTAAAGCGACCATACACCATAACTGATGTTGAAACCATAGCCAGGAGGCAAGTGGCACAGTTTCGAATTATGGAGAGGTTAACCAAATCTGATGATATCGTATTTTTTGATACTTTTTTAATCATTACAAAAGTGTGGTTTCAGGAAGTTTATAAGCATTGTCCCATATGGTTGAATGCAGCCATAAAAAAATACAGACCTAATTTGGTACTTTTGTGTAAACCCGACTTGGATTGGATTCATGATGGTATTAGAGAAAATCGCGAAAGCCGCGAATATCTGTTTAATTGCTATCGCCATGAGTTAGATTATTATGGCTTTCGTTATCATATTATTGATGGATTTGGCAACGTACGACTTGAGAAATCAGTTATAAAAATAAAACAAACCGATTTAATTCTTTAATCAATGAGCGCACCTGAATACCCTGTTAAATTGAGAAATATTATAGAGAGTCTCTCAAACGAGGAATCCTATAAGTCTGTTTGCCATCGGCATTATCCCGATCAGCCTATGCCCTCACAAGAGGTGATGGCGCGTATTGTTGATTTGGTGCGCGAGATAATTTTTCCCGGTTATTTTGGAAATTCCCCAACCAGACCCGGTAGTGTACAATATTATATTGGCGTAAATGTTGAATTGCTATATGAACTTTTGCGTCAGCAAATTTTTGCTGGTTTATGCTTTGGATGTAACAATGAAGTTGACAAGGCCGAAATCAATAAAAAAAAGATGGATGCTGCCCGCCTGACGGTTAATTTTATTGAACAACTCCCTGATTTACGACGGTTGCTTTCAACTGATGTTGAAGCTGCTTATTTGGGCGACCCGGCTGCTCAAAGCCCGGCAGAAGTTATTTTTTGCTATCCGGCCATTAAAGCCATTGTTAATTATAGAATGGCGCATGCCCTGTACGAGTTAAAAGTACCGCTCATACCCCGAATGATTAGTGAAATGGCCCATTCTGAAACCGGAATTGATATTCATCCACGTGCGCAAATCGGAAGTCATTTCACCATCGATCATGGAACCGGAGTTGTTATAGGGGCAACTTCAATTATTGGCAACAACGTGAAAATTTTTCAGGGAGTAACACTGGGTGCTAAAAGTTTTCCGTTGGATGAAAATGGTAATCCTATTAAGGGTATACCACGTCACCCAATTGTTGAAGATAATGTTATTATATATGCTCAGGCTACCATTCTAGGTCGGATTACCATTGGCGCCAATTCTGTAATTGGAGGAAACGTTTGGATAACATCTGATGTAGCGCCTAATAGTAAAGTGGTTCAGGAAAAATTCAGAAGTAATGGTTTCATAGGAGGCGATGGTATTTAACTAAATTTATTATTATATTTGAATTTGATTAGATGGCATATTTAATATTATAATACGCTATCTTAATTTACAATTAAGATGGGTTTTATCTTAATACATGATTCCGGTAAACCAGTTACCTGAATCTAAAGTAGAGAGGTATTTCAGGGATTGTATTATAATCCACTAAAAATCAGAAGTATTTTATTTTGTCTTTATAATAATAAAACAAAACAGGAACAATAGAATTAATTTTAATCAGAATAATTGCCCAATTAGCCCCAAAAAACAATGATTTGACCAAAATAACTCAACTTTTATATAATTAAATCCGTAATAATAATCATCTTGTAAAGGTAAAAACTTAACTGAAAGGTAAAATTTTTATCTTTGTGCAAAGCAATCTGCAAATAGAAATGGGGTTCGACCTGGATAAATGGTATTCGCAAAAGATGCAAGGGGAGGTAATCCTCAAGTATATGGGTGAGGTGTCTTCGGAAAGGATCGCCGAAGCCCTTGAAGTTATCGAATCCAGTTTAAACCTGCAGAACGAAAAAAACAAAACACGTAAAAAAGTTTACAACGTTTTTGTAGAATGTATTCAGAATCTTTTTCATCACGTTGATCAACCGCCTTTGATGGAAGATTTTGAACTGGCATCGAATTTTGCAGTGATTATTTTGTCGCGCGATAGTTCTTTTTATCGAATTTCAACCGGAAATTTTGTTCAAATTAATAAAGTTAGTAATATTAAGGATCGTATTGATCAGGTTAATTCCCTTTCAGATGAGGAGGTGAAAATGTTGTATCGTGAGATTTTAGGTAATGAGGGTATGACTATGAAAGGAGGCGGAGGATTGGGAATGCTTGATATAGTGAGGAAAACTGGTAATAAATTAGAATATTGCCTGTTTCCTTATGACGACGAATATGTATTTTTCTCATTAGACGTATATATTAGTTAACGATGATACAGTTTACCAATATGGAAACAATAATTCGTGAAGGGACTCCAAAAACACCTTATGTTAGGCTCGATAGCGAAAAAGGCTTAATTGAAATTAAAGGTCGTTCCATTCCTGAAAACTCAGTTGA
>CAZFTD010000048.1:0-20144 GCA_964521525.1 uncultured Marinilabiliaceae bacterium
TGGACATATTATCGCAAGAGGAGATTAATACCATCAATAAAAAGTCTGATTTGGTTCGTAAATATGGACAAGTAATTGATCGCGACAGCGCTTATGAAATGCTGACCCGTAAAATTGAACAAATAGAAAAACAAACACAAGCTGAAGTTGAACGTCAGGAATGGGAGAAACAACGGGAAAAAGAAATAAAAGAACGTCAACGACAAACACCAGCCAGAGGGACCTCAAACAGAAGAGCATCAACACGCCAAAGTCCGGTAGTTAAAGTGCTTACCAGCGCCACTTTTATCAGAGGAGTGCTTGGAATAATGCAAAAAGTAATGAAGTAAAGATGGCAGCGAACTACGATTTTGAGCTTGAATTTAAAGTACGCGACTACGAATGCGATTTGCAAGGGATTGTTAATAATAGCGTGTATCAGAATTACCTGGAACACACCCGGCACGAATTTCTGAATACCATTGGACTTGACTTTGCCGATTTATTTAAACGTGGCATTGTGGCAGTGGTGGCGCGCGCCGACCTATCGTATAAAACACCCCTGAAGAGTGGCGACCGTTTTGTGGTTAAGCTACGGGTAGAACACGAAGGAATTAAGTATATTTTCCATCAGGATATTTTCAGATTACCCGATAACAAGGTGTGCCTGAAAGGCATTATTACATCAACCAGCCTGGTTAATGGACGACTGGCAATATCAGATGAAATAGTTAAAGCCATAAACAAGGTAATTAATGGTAGGGTACTTTAATTATTTTAGTGATTAATCATCTTAAAAAAACTTAAACACCATGAACCATTTACGGGTTTCATTAGTTTTGTACAAAAAGCTTTCGATAAAGGATGCCTAAAAAACCTGTAAATATTGCTCCAATTCTGGTTTTATTGATTCTATGGCCTACAATTTTTCAGTCGGTGCACAGGATACAGCATCATTTGCCATTAGCTGAAACGCACGACTGCTGCCACCACCAACAATGCACAACCAGCCAGCAGGAAGAGAGCAATACAGCATCGATAGATGAGTTTGCACACTGCTTTGTTTGCGATTTTGAATTTTCATTGTGCAGCGATATCCAGTTTAAGGGCAATAGAATTTGGACTCCACTGAATTTTGAAAAAATTATTGTCTACAATTATGCTTATCGCTATCTTACAGACGAACATCACAAACAGTTAAGAGCACCACCCGTGTACCTCCTGCTTTCTTAACGTCTATTCTTTTTACAAATCAGTAGTTTTTACACGCTTTTATAATATTAACTGAGAGAATGGTTAAGTAAAACCATTGCTTCATGTTATATGATGTTTTGATTGCCGGGCTTTTGTTTGGCATGAGGCTGGCATTTCAGCAAAGCTACAAACCACTTTTTTGTAAAGCATTCCCTTTAAAAAATAGTTTAACAAGCAACCATGAGGCTCGCCATTATTATAATAATTGGCTTTTCCCCGGTTTGGCTTTGGTCGCAAACTAAAGTGCATATTACCGGAACTGTAACCGATAACAACAACCAGCCACTACCCGGATGCCATGTGATTTCCGGAGCTATGAACACAATAACTGATGCAAATGGCATATTTTATCTTAGAGATTTATCGCCATCAGAAACCAGTATTACGTTTTCATTTTTGGGATTCCAGACATTGGATACCATTGTAACTGTTGGAAAAACCAATCAGATTCGCATCCAACTGAAACCGGAAAATCATCAGTTAACAGAAGTATCCATTAATGGCGTACACGGCACTCCGCTGGGTGGTTTATCGCGTGATAAAATGAGTGCCAACGAAATACGAGAATCGATGAATGGTACACTTACCAAAACATTGGAGCGACTGCCCGGTTTTAACTCCATGGATATAGGTGTATCAGCATCAAAACCCGTTATTAGAGGGATGGCTTTTAACCGGGTGGTAGTGGTTAACAATGGTATTAAACAAGAGGGCCAGCAATGGGGAGCCGACCATGGTTTGGAGATTGACCCTTTTCTTACCGAGCGGGCCGAAGTGATTAAAGGCGCTGTATCGCTGGAGCATGGCAGCGAAGCCATGGGTGGAATTTTACAGGTTTCGAGTAATCAGATACCTGACCGAGGATTTAGCGGCAATTTTCAGATGCTTGGCAAAACCGTGAATGAAACCTTAGGTAGTTCTTTACTAATGCAGGGTAGCATCCAAAAATTGTTTTTTAAAACCCGTTTTACAGTTTTGGATTTTGGCGATTACAGAATTCCTACTGACACCATCATTTACTTGTCGCGAAAAATTCCGGTTTTTAACCAACGCCTGAAAAACACAGCGGGGAAAGAGCAGGATGTATACTTGCAGGCCGGCATGGTTCAATCCACCTGGCAAACGAGTGTTTCAGCCAGCCGGGTTTGGCAAAAATCGGGGTTTTTCCCGGGAGCTCACGGTAAACCCGACCTGCAAAGAGTAGCCCACGATGGTAATTTCAGAGATATTGATTTTCCATTTCAAAATATGGAACATCTAAAATTAGTATCAAACACCAGAATTCAAGCTGGAGAATCGCTTCTGGCTTTTGATTTGGGTTATCAAAGAAACCATCGCCAGGAATGGTCGTTATTTCATACACACTTTGGAGAAATGGCCCCACCGGAAAAAAATCCCAATCTGGAAATGGATTTTGTTCTGAACACCTATACAGCTAATGGCCGCTGGACTATCCCAACAGGCGATAATCATTCATTGACCACAGGTTTACAAATTCAGAAACAAGAAAACCGTTCGTCGGGATTTGGTTTCTTTTTGCCCGATTTTAACAGGCAAACCTATGGTGTTTTTGTAAAAAGCCAGTGGCAGATTAACCCAAAAACCAGCTTCACTTCCGGGTTGCGGTACGACTATGGAAATATAGAAACAAAACCATTTTTTGACAGGAACATTTTCAACTACATGGTTGCAAAAGGAATAGCGGAAAGCGAAGCAACGGCTTATGGACAACGTGCGATTCTGGTTCAACGGCAATATGCAAATGTAAGCTGGTTAGCCAGTTTGAAGTTCGAACCCCGGCAAAACATAACATTTACCATCAATACTGGGTCGAGCTTCAGGATTCCTGCGGCGATAGAACTATCGGCCAATGGAATTCACCATGGCTCTTTCAGGCATGAGACAGGTTCACCCAATTTATCGTCGGAGAAAGGATATTTTGTGGATGGAAGTTTTGAGATACGGAAAGGCAACAGCTCTATAATGGTTACACCGTATATGTATTACTTCTTAAACTACATATTTTTATCGCCATCGCTTGAATGGAGCGCGTTGCCACATGCCGGACAAATTTACCGTTACATGCAATCGGAAGCGATAATGGGCGGGGTGGAATTTACATCCAATATTGCCATGGGAAACCGTCTGGATTTATTGTTCAACGGAGAATGGCTGATAAACGCCCAGAAAGGAGACGATGAAAATTCAGGATACCCGCTGCCATTTTCACCACCGGCCAATTTCTTTGCCGAGTTAAGCTATAAACTACAGTCCAATAATAAAGGCACTAAAATATCGGTTCATAGCAAATCAGCTCTTAAACAGAGTCGAATTGCCCGTAATGAAGCCATAACACCCGGCTATTTCAGTTTTGGAATGGGATTTCACACATCGGTAAAAGCAGGCAGCACCAAACTTTTAATTGATGTGCATGCCCACAATGTTTTCAACCATAAATATTTTAACCACATCAGTTTTTACCGAAAACTTGAAATTCCTGAACCAGGGCGTAATGTTCAGATTTTATTGAGCTTACCTTTTTAGAGAGATTTGAATAATTATTAATTAATTTAAAAACTAAAACACATGAAACAAATAATATTTTTATTAGCTACTTTGCCTCTTTTCTGGAGTTGCAGCAACGATAATGACACGCAAAAACCCCACATTGAAATCATCTCTCCTGCTGATGGAGATCATTTTCACCCGGGAGAAACCATTTCGTTAAATGTTCTTTTTGAAGATAACACAGAACTGGCATCCTATAAAATTGAAATCCATTACAACGGTGACGGTCATAACCACAAAAGTGCCAGTACCAATAACGTTGCTTTTGAATACAACAAATCTTTTGATTTTGAGAAAGGGTTGAATAAATTTGAATTGCAATATGACATTGTAATTCCTGTCACCATTAATCAATTACCGGTAAAAGAGGGTGAGTACCACCTTGGCATACACTGTTTTGATAAAGCCGGGAATGAACGTGAAGTTTTTGTAGAAATTGACATAGAAGCAGAAATGGAGGTTTAAGAGGTATTTCTTACTGTTAATTTAGAACTTCCCTGATGAGTCAATGTAAAGTTGATGCATCAGGGAAGCTTTTTTCGTTCATAAATTGGTTGGATGCCATTAATACATTCTTTTAATTCCAACCGGTTAATTTTGCCAGAAACGGTTTTGGGAAATTCATTCACAACATACAGAGAGGCAGGTATATGATGTCGCGGCAACTTATCTTCGAGCATCGAAAATAATAACTGAGGATTCTCCGGCTGCTTATTGACCACCAGAACCAGCTGATTGCCCAATAAATTGTTTGAAACCGAAGAGGCATAAACTTCGTCGGGGTAGATTTCAGCCAGCGCAGCTTCAATTTTTTCGGGCTGTATTTTAACTCCGCCACTGTTAATTACGTTATCCCAACGCCCGGTAATGCGGAACGAACCATCGGGTTGAATATCAGCAAAATCGTTTGTAACCACCTTCCCATCTAAAAACTGAGGATTACGAATTACCAAACAACCCCTGCCATCAGCAAAAACATCAATATTTGGGAGTGGATAAAATGAAGTCTGAGGATTTCCGGTGTTTATTTTCCTTATGGCGATGTGGGTTAACGTTTCAGTCATTCCGTAAGTTTCCCAGGCCTCAAAGGTTTGCGCCTTTAATAAATTATCCAAACCGGAGCTAACTACACCGCCACCAATAATAACCTTACGCAATAAATGTAGTTTTGAATCGGAAGTTCTGCTTAGCTCATTTATCATTTGCATGGGTGTAAATGCTGCAAAATCAACCGGATTGGTTACTGTTTGCAAGGGAAAACCCGACGGTTCAACCGGAATAAGATTCAAACCACCAACTAAAGCTCTTACTATCATCATTTTTCCGGCTATAAAACCAATTGGCAAACACAATAAAACAGATTGCCCCGGCTTTAAACTAAAGAAGCTTATAGTTCGTTGGGCCGATGCTATAAAAGCTTTGCGACTAACCATAATGGGTTTAGGCTCTCCGGTAGAGCCGGAAGTATGCACCATAAATTGGTTGCACCCAGAAAACCAATCCTTTAAAAACGACTTCAATGTAGGCAACCATCCCTGTGTTGAATTAAAATTTACAGTTAATTCATCCAGGTTATTCAGACTGTATTCTACTCCGTTTATTTTTATGGTTTTGTGCATTAAAAAAAATATTTATTCAATCCTAAAATATTGATGGCCGCAGGCTGCATCAAACTTATAATAAAGAAAGCCCTTATCAACCATAAGCGGCGACAAAACATTATTGGTAAAAACCTGTCCTGTTCCCAATCCCTGCGGCATGGTATTATGGAGTGTTGCAGTCCATTGTGCAATAGCATTGAGGCCAATATTCCCCTCTAAAGCCGAAGTTACCCACCATCCTATGTTCATCTCATTAGCCAAATCAATCCAATTTTGCGACGATGCAAACCCGCCTGTTAACGATGGTTTGAGTATGATATATTGTGGTTTTATGGTGCTGAGCATTTGTCGGCGCAAAGACTCATCGTGAAAGCCAATTAATTCTTCATCTAAAGCAATGGGAACCGGTGTTTTTTCGCAAAGGGCAGCCATGGCGTCCCACTGCCCGCTTTTTATAGGTTGCTCAATGGAGTGTATATCCAAAGCTGCCAAGTCATCCAGTATCTCCAAAGCATTTTGGGGTGAAAAAGCGCCATTGGCATCTACACGTAACTCAAGTTGGTCGGGAGAGAACCTTTGGCGAAGACTTTTTAAAAGCGTTAGTTCTTTATTAAAATCAAGTGCGCCAATTTTTAGTTTGAGACACGAAAAACCCGCCATAAGTTTTTCCTCAACCCTATGCACCATCTCATCAATGGGACCCATCCAAATAAGACCGTTTATGTGAATGGGTTGTTTGCCCAATGTAAAATCAGACGGGAAAAGAATTTGTTTGCCGCCATTTTTCAAATCGGTTAAAGCCATCTCCATAGCAAAGCGAATGGCAGGCCAATCTTTTATAGCATGGTGATAATTTGGTAAAATATCATTAATGTGGCGACAACACCACGTCAGCTTATCTTCCAGTTCGGGTTTGTCGTCGGGGCTAAGTTGCGGTAATATCGAACACTCGCCCAATCCCTTAATTTCCGGTTTTTCAACGTCCCATACCTGAATGTACCAACTCATTTTAGTATTTAAAACGCCACGGGAGGTGCCTCCCGGTTGTTTAAAAATAAGCTTATGAGGATGCAACGAAGCCTTTAGCATGGGTATTATATTAAGAAACTTTTTAAATATAAGATGTTTAGATTTAAGATAGATAGAGAAGATTTATAATTTCTTAAAGATGTCTTAGAGTCTGTTTAAATTTTCTAATCATCTTTAATAATTAGAAAACTAAATTTAAACAGCTACTAAAACAGTGGCGCTTAACAGTACAAACAATAAAGTACTGAGCGACAGATTTCTCAACTCTGAATCCAACGAATGTACTTTATCTGCCTTAAAAACGATATAAACATTTCGTACAAATAACGGAAGCGATAAAAAGGCAGGCCAAATATGCCATTCAGGTGCGAAAAAGAGAACAAAAAACAACATTGAAAGCCATCCGGCAGTAATAAGCGCCAGATGATACCAGGAGGCTCTGTTGCGTCCTAAACGAACGGCGAGTGTAATTTTATTGCTTTGTTTATCCGATTCAATATCGCGAATATTGTTCAGATTTAACACCCCGGCACTAAAGAAACCAATTGTAGCAGCAGGTAATAAAACCGGCCATTGCCAATAGTTGGTGTGTAAAAACCACGTTCCGGCCACCCCCAGCAATCCAAAAAATATAAAAACATACACATCGCCCAAGCCACGATAGCCATAAGGACTCGACCCCACCGTATACCGAATGGCAGCAGCAATGGCTCCCAGACCCATTAAAAAGAACAGCACCTGATACCATTTAAACCCCTGAAAAGCAACATACAACAGCACGATTCCGGAAATAAGGGACAGCACCACACAAACCATCATGGCGCGTTTCATTTCGGTTAGAGTGATAACACCGCTCTGAATCATTCGTTGCGGACCAACACGGTGTTCATTATCAGCCCCTGAAATCGCATCGCCATAGTCGTTGGATAAATTGCTCAATATCTGAAGAAAAAGCGTTGTTAGTGAAGCCCATAACAAAACGTGGCCATTCAACATCTCTTGTACTCCTGCAATAATACTGCCCATAAAAATTGTTGACAAAGCCAAAGGCAATGTTCTAAGTCGTAATGATGTAATCCATGCTCTTACGTTGCTCATATATTTTCTTTAAAGTAACAAATTTACTAAATGCTTTTTGCAGTGACTAATCATCTAAGAAACTTATTTTTGAACAAAACACCAGACAAAAAGATTTAAATTTGTGATTAAAAAGTAGCCTTTATTTACAAACATTTTAATTCAGTGCGATTCAACCATAATAAACCATAATAATGAGAAAAGTTTTACTATTAATAATACTGGTTGTCTTTTCATTGATTTTGGCAGCACAAAATGGCGAAGAAAAAAGAAAAGAAGTGGTTAAAACCGGATTGAATTATGGTATTTTACCGGCCATTTCGTTTGATTCCGACCTGGGGTTTCAATACGGCGGATTGGTTAATGTTTTCGATTATGGCGATGGAACGCGATTTCCCGATTATCAGCATTTCATGCATATCGAAGTTTCGAGGTATACCAAAGGGAGTGGCATTTACCGCATTAATTACGATTCTGAATGTTTGATAAAAGGCATCAGGCTTTCGTTTGACCTAACTTATTTACCCGACCAAACCTATGATTTTTATGGTTTTAACGGTTACGAATCGGTATTGAACAAATCGTGGGAAGATGATAATTCAGACCAATACCGCACCCGCATGTTTTACAAAATGCAACAAAACATGTTTCGTTTTAAAACCGACTTGCAGGGTGTAATCGGGAGTTCGCCTTTCAGATGGCTTGCGGGTGTTAACCTTTTAAATTTCAATATTGGCTCGGTTGATATTGACCGTCTTAATAAAGGAAAAAAGGAGAAGGATAAATTGCCATCAGTTGATGAACAACCAGGATTGTATGAAAAATACATTGAATGGGGGCTTCTGAATTCAAAAGAAGCCAACGGTGGATTTATTCCTGAAATAAAGGGCGGCCTGGTTTTCGACACACGCGATAACCGGCCAAACCCAATGAAAGGCGTTTGGACAGAAGCTGTAATAGCTGTGATTCCTGAGTTTTTTGGTGCCGAAAGCAGTTTCTCGAAAATATCGTTAACACACCGCCAATATTTTACCCTTGTTGAAGAAGATTTATCGCTGGCCTATAGAATAGCATGGCAACATACACTTTGGGGTGATGTTCCGTTTTACTACCAATCGCAAATAATAACCTCAATTATGTCGGGGGCAACATCAACTGGTTTGGGAGGACAGCGCAGTCTGCGGGGTATCAGGCGTAACCGAATTGTAGGCGATGGCATGATTTTGGGAAACATTGAGTTACGATGGAAAGCCTATCATACCCATTTTTTAAAACAGAATTTCTACCTGGGCATCAATACATTTTACGACTTTGGGCGCAGCACCAGCAAAATTGGGGTTAAAAACAAGCTGCCACAAATTACCGAGCCAATAACCGATTATTTTAATTTTGGTGCCGAAAAATTTCATAGCAGCTATGGGCTGGGACTGCGGATTGCCATGAACAGAAACTTTATTTTTGGGTGCGATTATGGTAGAGCCATTGATGCGCAAGATGGTGATTCAGGGTTTTATATAGGTTTGAAATATCTGTTTTAAACCTCTACAAAATCAACCCTACCTCAGCATATGAGCCAAAATAAATCCAAGATAATTGCCTATGGCATAGCCAACAATACCAATCGTTAGTCCGGGTACTATCAAACTGCGATTGTTTAATGCACCGGCTACAACCGGCACAAAAGGTGGGCTACAGATTAATGCTGTTGAAGTGATAATAACCGTATCGGCATCAATTTTAAAAATGCGCGATAACAAAACCTGCATGATAAGAGAACCAAACACTACCCACGCCACATAATAAACCACTTCTAAAGCTCCGGAAATTAACGTTGTAACATTCACCATTGACGCCACAACAATACTAAAAACCAAAACAAAATACATTCCGAGGTCGAATGATTTGGGAATACTGTTAACAGCAGGAACAAATGACAAAGCCAGAGCGAATGTGGTTATCAGCAACATTATTACGGCCATTTGAGCACTATCGGGCACCAATAACGATATTAGAATCGAAATACTGGCAACCAAAACAGCCAAAAATAACGATTTGGCCATTGGAATTATTAATTGCCGGTGCAAAATCCCCAAATAAGGCTCTTCCTTGTCAGGCAAATGAGCATCCTCATTGAATGACCGCTGAAGTTTGGGACGTGGCAAAAACTTTGAAAAAAAACGTTGTCCTACTGAAATCAGGAAAAAAAGATAAAAAATGCCAACAACCAGATCGGCCGAATGCGTTAACAGGTAAAGCCTTTCGTCCACATTAAGAATAAGTTTAAGAGAAGCCAAATTGGGCGTACCTCCGGTATAAACACCCACCAGCAATCCGCTCAACTTCGAGGTTTCAGGAATAAAATGGCGAAAAACAAAATAACCCGATGCAATAACCAGAATAACACTAACAATTCCAATTACCAATGAAACAACAACTTTACCGGCCAGTTGAAATATCTCTTTTAGTTTTGTGGAGAATAACATTAATGGAATAGCCAGAGGAATGGTAATACCCGACAGCAAAGATTGAGCAGAAGCACTTTCGGGAGGCAGAAATCCGGAATTTCCAATGATTAAACCAAGAATATAAGAGACCACCACTGCACCCAACTTATTAGCAAACCGGTATTTATAACAAAGATGCAGCACCAGCAATGGCAAACCAAAATAAAACACAAAAAGAAAAATCAACATGCTTTTGATTTTTTTTAGAGATACAACCATCTAACAAGTGGAATCAACAGCGCTGTTGCAACTCCCATTAATCCAATGGTAAGCCCGCTGATGGCACCCTCAACCGCACCAATTTCAATGGCTCTGGCCGTTCCTATGCCATGAGCACTGGCTCCAAAGGCCAAGCCACGCGCTATTTTATTATGAATACCAGTTATATTCAATATAAATGGTCCGGATATACCGCCCAAAATACCGGTTGCAATAACCACCACAGCTGTAATAGGCTGAATGCCGCCAAAACGCCCTGCAATTTGAACGGCTATGGGAGTTGTTACCGATTTAGGCTCAAGAGTGGCCACAACCACCTCATCGGCACCCGCCCAAACAGCTATAAACCCAACTGAAACAATGCCAACAAAGCTCCCCACAAAAACTGATGTAATGATTGATACCCAATTGCGTTTAATCAACTCTATTTGCTCGTACAAACCATACCCCAATGCCACAACCGATGGGCCCAACATAAAATCAATTATATAACTACCCTGCTGAAACGAACTATATTCAACATTCAGGAGTTTTAGAACAACAATGATTACCGCAATGGTTGTTAAAACAGGATGTAGCAATCCCAATTGGGTCTTTTTATATAGCCAGCAGGCCAACAGATAAATACCCAGAACAAAAGCCAATGTAAATGGCTGGTTGCTGAATAAATTATTTACTTCTTCCATTTCTCAATTATCTGATAAACACCTCCGGTTGAAACCATTACAAGTATCATACTTACCACAGAGGCCAATATAAACAAAGGCCAGGCCTGACACATAAAGTGAAGCGACACCATCATCCCCACACCCACAGGTACAAAATACAAAGCCATATTTTTGGTTATAAATTCGGCAACTGTTTTAACCCGGTGTGCCTTAACCAGACCACTTGCCAGCGCTAAAAAAAGCAAAACCATGCCAATTACACTTCCGGGAATAAACTCACCGGTAAGCGAACTAATTAGGATGCCTAAATAGTAGAAAAAGAAAATGATAAATATTCCGTACATATTTTTGTTGTTTTTACCTTTAAATGCTATGCAAAGAGAACTAAAAAAAGAGAAAAAATAGCTATTTACTGAAAAAAATGGGAGCAACTTCTTAATTTAGCCATCTTTTTAGAAATGAACAGCTCAGCAAGATAATCTGGTTTTTGCTTTTTTGAACCCAAAAGCTGCAAAGTATTTGTTGCTGAGTTCAAAGCCCCTTAAATAAAATACATACTTAATTAACATGAAGCACCCTATTAAAATCTGCTTTGTAATTGCCATGCAAGCCGAAGCCAATCTGTTAATTGAAAGGCTAAACCTTACCGAAGATTTAAGTTTTGCACCTGATTTGCCTATGCGTGCCTGGACATCAAACAATAACGACTTTAACATATGTCTGGTGGTTAATGGTAAAGATAGCCAATTGGGTATTGACTTAATTGGCACACAAGCAGCAACACTAACAACACATTTGGCGGTAGAATATTTTAAACCCGATATGATTATCAGCGCAGGCACAGCAGGCGGATTTGCGCGTAAAGGTGCTCAAATAGGTGATGTTTACCTGAGTTATCCGCGCATAGTATTCCACGACCGCCGAATTGATATTCCGGGTTGGGATAAAATGGGAAAAGGATTATTTGAAAGTTGGGATACCCGGAAAATGGCCACCGACCTTAATCTGAAAACCGGCATTGTAACTACGGGCAACTCTTTGGATATGCCTGCCATTGACGAAGAATACATTGAAAATCTGGGTGGGGAAATAAAAGAGATGGAAGCTGCTGCTGTGGCCTGGGTGGCTTCGTTGCATCATAAGCCCATGTTCTGCATAAAAGCCATTACCGATTTGGTTGATTCTGAACATCCCACCCACGAGCAGTTTAACAAAAACTTATCTCTGGCTGTAAACCATTTAACCAAATCGGCTATAAACGTAATTAATTATATTGATGGGATTTAGAAGCTGTTTGTAATTTCTATTAAGATGATTAGAATTGAAGTTTACGGAATCCCGAGTATCGGAACAAAATTATTAGACGGACAGATAAGTGGCTGTCTAAAAAATTATCAAACTCAATTTTTTTTCTTTGTGTTCCTTTGTGTGTACTTATTTTCCTTTGTGGTTCAATTGTTTAATTTTTACCACAAAGAACTCAAAGGTTATCACAAAGTCGCACAAACGAATTTTTAAACAACCTCTTATAAATCTTCTCTATCTATCTTGCATCTAAAAATCTTATATCAAAATAAAGTTGTTTCAACCATTATCAATAGGCTTACAAATGGCCTGTGTCAAACCAATAAACAATCATTAACTTTTCAGAGGCCAGTTAATCTTCATAAAATACCTAAATTTGCGGGCGAATTAACAACCCTGTTGTTTCTTTGAGTTTACAGATAGACTTAACGACTGCATTATAATTACAAATCCCGCATAAATAAAATGATTACTGTTTCCAATCTGGCCATTCAATTTGGCAAAAAAGTTCTTTTTCAGGATGTTAATTTAAAATTAGTGCCTGGTAATTGCTATGGAATTATAGGTGCCAATGGCGCAGGTAAATCTACTTTTCTTAAAATAGTGAGTGGCGATTTGGACTCAACCCGTGGCAGCGTTACGCTTGGCCCGGGCGAGCGACTTTCCGTTTTGCGTCAGGACCACTCCGCTTTCGACGAATTTATGGTAATTGATACAGTGCTGATGGGCCATGAAAAACTATGGAAGGTGAGTCGCGAAAAAGATGCCATTTATGCCAAAGCCGATTTCTCGGAAGAGGATGGAATTCGTGCATCGGAGCTGGAAGAGCTGTTTGCAGAAATGGATGGCTGGAATGCCGAAAGTAATGCGGCTTCGCTGTTAAGCGGACTGGGCATTAAAGAAGAGCAGCATCATAAATTGGTAAAAGACCTGAGCGGGAAAGAAAAGGTTAAAGTATTGCTGGCACAGGCTTTATTTGGCAAACCCGACAATTTGCTGCTGGATGAGCCCACCAACGATTTGGATTTGGAAACCGTTCAATGGCTCGAAAACTACCTTGCTAATTTTGAGAATACATTGCTGGTAGTATCGCACGACCGCCATTTTCTCGATTCCATTTGTACCCACGTTATTGATATAGACTATGGAAAAATACAGTTATTTGCAGGTAATTACACTTTCTGGTATCAGAGTAGCCAGCTGGCATTAAGGCAACAACAGGCTCAGAATAAAAAAGCCGAAGAAAAAAAGAAAGAGCTGCTCGAATTTATACAACGCTTTAGCGCCAACGTAGCCAAATCGAAACAGGCTACCAGTCGGCGTAAGATGCTCGAAAAATTAAACGTTGAAGAAATTCAGCCATCAACACGCCGTTATCCGGGTATTATTTTTACCCCCGAACGCGAAACCGGCAACAACATTCTGCATGTTAACGGGTTATCAAAAAAAGCAGATGATGGCTCAGTTTTACTCAGCAACATCAGTTTTAACATCGAAAAAGATGAAAAAGTAGCATTTTTGTCGCGCAATCCACTGGCTATTACTGCTTTGTTCGAAATACTGAACGACAGAATTAAAGCCGATTCGGGAAGCTTCACCTGGGGTGTAACCATAACAACCGCTTATCTGCCCCTCGAAAATTCAATGTTTTTCGAAAGCAACCAAACATTGGTTGAATGGCTCAGCATGTATTCGCCTGATACAAGTGAATCGTTTTTAAGGGGATATTTGGGGAAAATGCTTTTTTCTGGTGAGGATATTTATAAAAAAGTAAAAGTTTTGTCGGGAGGTGAGAAAATGCGCTGTATGATTGCGCGCATGATGCTTCGCAACGCAAACGTAATGGTGCTCGACAATCCTACCAATCACCTCGATTTGGAATCGATACAGGCTTTTAACAACACCCTTACAGCCTTTAAAGGCAATGTTCTGCTGGCCTCGCACGACCATGAGTTTATAAATACCGTGTGCAACCGAATTATTGAAATTACGCCCAATGGTATTATCGATAAGCTCATGAGTTACGATGATTACATATCGGATGAGCAAATTCATGAATTGCGCGAAAAGATGTATCAGGTTTAACCAAAAGCAAACAACCCGGAATTCAGCAAATGCAGGTTCCGGGTTATTTTTTTTACGTTTAATATATTACAATGGTTCGTTAAACTTTTTTATAAAGCTGATTAACAGCGAATTAGTAAATAACACAAAGCAATCATAATCATCAGAATATCAGGCTATTGTTCTCATCTTAAATCTTTTTATCTAAAAGTCTAACGATCTATTGATAATACTTACATCTCGGTAAAAGTAATTCCCTGTGGTAATTCAAATCTGGAAGCATCAACGGCACCTTCACTAATTTCAAGTGCAACCATTTTTACCTCAGTTCCTCCAAATAAAGTGACCGATTTAAGCGGGATATTATTCCAAACCCATATAGTTGATTTAACCGGTTGTTTGATACTATATACTTTACATAGTTTTATGGTTCAAGGTTCAAACTAAGGGCTAACCACGAAGAGACTTGATATACGCTGAATAAATCGCAGATTCCCGTTGAACCATCTGCAATTTCTACGATTTATTCAGCGGGAATCTGCGAGCAACAGAACAATGTTTTAGTCTACCACATATCTGAAGTGTTCCATATAACACTCCGTTTAAATTTCCAGAAGACTCTATCTAAACCTGAAAAACTTCCCCTCCACTTTTTTAACACCAGTATGAAGCTGGTAAAACATTATTTTATCATCGCAGTTACCGCCACCGTATTTTACTTTATACGTAACGCCAGGAATTATCCTGCCTTTAAACAGTTTGGCAACCGGAACTCCATTTCGGTTATATAGCGTTAATTCGCCCGATGTTTCAACCGATGAATCAAATTCAAAATAAGTATCACCCGACGACGCATGGTTATATGTTCTACAGCTCACATGCTTATCTTTCGAGTATTTCGATGGCTTTTCGTAACCCACATCCAGACATTGACCTGCTTTATAAGCTATCAGAATATTTGCCGGGTCGAAATTAACCACATGGCACAACTCAAACCGAACGGTAAACTTATCGCCACTCACCTTTCCATATCCGCTGATGTTATCAATTTTAATACCTGTTAATCCCGATTTTGGATCAGTGGAATTAAGTTCCATTTTCCAGTTGCGGCTGTTGCTCACATTCATGGCATAGTTTCCGGCCAAATCAATAACCAGATGCGACAATTCGAAACGACAACTGCCGTCGGTAATAAAGGTTAATTCGTAACGCACGCATCCATTGCCCAGGTTGGTGATTTCGTTCTTATACAACCTGATGCAATTGTCGAGACACGAGTCTGAACCATCGCCACCACCATCATTGCCATCGCCGGGTTCGTTATTATTGTTGGTTGTACATGATAAATCAATATAATCCAAATCTTCGCAACCATCGACACTTTGAGCGACTAAAACAACAGTTGCATTGCCTGTTCCGGCTTTATAAACCAGTTGGTTAATACTTTCTGAAGTAATTAACCAGCTCTGATTACCCGAGTCAATTGTCCAATAGTACGAAACAGCATTAGTAACCTGGGCATTAATAATATTGTTAACACTACCGCACTCCGGCATTTTATCGGGAGCCATTATCTTAACTGATGGTAATGATAAAGCATTTATGGTGAATGTAACAATTGCTTCACAACCATTGTTATCAATAACTTTAACCTCGTAATTCCCCGGTGCAAGATTGCCTTTGCTTTGACTTCCTTCTACCCCATTCCATAAAAACACAAAGGGGGCAGTGCCATTAGAAACGTTTATTTGAGCTGAACCCACATCAGGATTGTCACAAGTGGAACCACTTACTGTTGCTGATGCTGAAAATGCTGCAACCTGACGGGTAACCTGTATAACTGTTGATGAGCTGCATCCTCTGGCATCCATCACTTCAACCGTATAAGCACCCTCTTGTTGGGTTTCAAAAACCGAATTACTTAAAACTCCATTCACGTAATAGGTATAGGGTGCCGTACCGCCCGTTGCAGTTAAGGTTACCTGCATGGTTCTATCCTGAGCATTGCAACTGTTAGAAGTAACATTGGCGCTGACAGATACTGAGCCGGTGTTGGTAACAGTAACCTGCTGGTTAATTTTACATCCTTTAGAGTCGGTTACCAATACCGTATATGAACCAGAGCCCAGATTGTTAAGTTCCATGCCGGTTAATCCGTTGCTCCATTGGGCAATATACGGGCCGGTTCCGTTTTGAGGATTCAGGATTACGGTTCCGCCTTCATTGCTGCAATCGGCCGGTGTAACTGCTGCCGAAACATAAAATATCTTCTGGTTTACCGATACGGTACGTTCCAGTTTACAACCTTCTGCATCGGTAATGGTAACCTTGTACGAGCCAGCATTTAACCCTTCAAGATTCTGGGTAGTGGCGCCATTCGACCATAAATAGGTATAAGGGCCGGTTCCACCAAAAACGTCCAGTGTGATGGTTCCTACGCCTTTTTCGTAACATTCGAGCGTATTCGATATGGCATTAGCCTTAATGGGCGACTGGCTGGTAATAAAAAATGGCATTTTGGCAACACACCCGCGTTCATCAGTTACGGTTACCGAATAGCTTCCTGTAGCCAAACCCGATACATCCTCAGTTTCGGGACCATGAGCCCAAACATAAGTATAGTTACCCGAACCGCCTGTAACCGTAATATTAATAGCACCATTGCTTTGAGCGCAATAGGCAGGCGTTAATTGCCCCGATATTTTAATTGGCGCTGGACTTTCGACCACAGCATTTAATTCAACTTCGTTTCCGGCCGAGTCGTACACTAAAACAGAATAGTTTCCGGCTGGCACGCCATCTATAAAAGAAGTAGTGGCACCATTGCTCCATAAATATGAATATGGCGGAGTTCCTCCACTAACAGTAGTAACCACCTTACCATCAGCCACGCCAAAACAGGAGACCGTAGAAGCCTCAATTCCGGCCGATAAAGGTATAGTAACAGTGCCAGTGCCGGGCGTTACATACTCGTAAAACACGCAGGTAGATGCTTTGTAGGCAACTTTAAACTTATTGTTGAGCAACGATGTTATACAGCTCTCATCATCGGCACAAACGGTATAGGTAAGCGTGAAACTCTCCTTTTTACCCTTCTTCACAAACCTGCTGATTTCATCCACCTTTAAGCCTCTTACCTTAGTTTTCGGGTCGGTTACCATGTATTCCATTGGCCAGTTGCGACTGTTAACAGCCTGCGTAACAGTACCACATGAAATGCCAACCATGTAGTGCGATAAATCATACTTGCAGGTTCCATCGGCAGTAATCAGAAGCGTTATAGTTACGCAATTATCGTTTCGTTGTATTTCAACAACCTCTGTGTCAAAACAATTCTTACATAAACCCTGAGTAGTTTGTATGGTATCGCTTTCCTGAGCGAATGCAGAGAGAGAAAAAAACCAGAAAAACAGCGATACAACAAAAATCCTATTCACGAACTGATTGCGTTTCATAGCCGGTAAGTTTAATTGGTTCCCGGTTTACGAAGCAATCTAAGAAAATGTTTCGTTCGTCAAATATTTTAGTTGTTTAGTGTAATTTTTTATTTATTTCGTCAAGTATTTATAAAGAAGAAAGCTGAAGTTGTTAGCTCCTGGCTCTAAGTTCTAGGCTCAAAGTTTTAAGTTCTAGGTTTTAAGTTCAGAGTCCAAGGTTCTAAGCACCATACTCTAATCCCTATGCCCTATGCGCTTTGCTCTTAGCAGCCAACAGCTACTTTAAATCATTAAAATAATCGGGACTGCTTTTCCCGGCTCTCAGCGTTGGAAGCAAATCTTCTTTTACCCATTTAAAATTGGGGGCTTCTTTTAATAATTGCAGATACATGTTTTCGGCCTTGGATGTTTGTCCCTGTTTAGCATAAACCTGACCCAGCCAGGCTCCCACGTTATAATACATCCAATGGTTGCGGTTATTCTTTTTAAAGAACTCGAAAGCTTTTTCGTAATATTCAACGGCACTAACCTTATCTCCCCCAAACAACGAAGGCCTGAAATACAACGAATTGGCTTGCTCCACCAGTGGAAGTCCCAATTCGGGGCCAAGTTCTATAGCTTTTCGAAGGTTCTCGGTATGGCTTCGGGTGTAAAACGGAGCCTTCCATGGTTGAAGCCCAATTTTATACGCCACCAGTGCAGCCGAAAAGGCATGTAAAACAGCATCGTTGGGTCGGCGCTTGAGGGCCTGCTCTATTCTCTTTTCAAACAATGGAATCTCCACCTTGGCCAAATCCTGTTGTTTTGCCCCCAGGTAATTGCCAATTAAACCATATTCGGCATATAGCAATACCATCTCGGTTTGAGCATCAGTTTTGGTTAGTCGCAGACTATCAACAACCTGTTTCCACAATACCATATTGCCGGTTAAATAAAGTGTTTTGAATTTGGCATCCAACCGCTCAACGTTATTGCCATTTACTATAGAGGAAAAGGTCAGTAGTGTTAATATTATTATGAGCCTCATATTTTTATAAGTCTTTTGTCTAATAAAGAATCATTGTGTGTAATTAAACAGCAAATATGTCGGTTTGTTGATTTTAAGCATAAAAAAAACCGACAATCGCGACAGTTATATCAACAAAGTGATAAAATTTTGGCTCTTTCCTTTACCAGTAATTGATATTTTTCCTTCATCCCATCCGATAAGAAACTAATATCAATAAGGCTGAACCAGGATGGCAGCGCATCGTTGATAACATTCAATGTTTTAGCGATTATCTTGTCTGTTAATCCACAACGCTCCTTCCCAAAATAATCAATTAACACAGCCCTGTTCAGGTTGCGTTTTTTGCCTTTCAGCGATAAAGCTATCTCTTCAACATCACCTTTTAAAACAATGGTTGAATTGAGCAAATCATATGCCGGCGAGAGCTCTACTTTACCATGTTGAAATATTATGGAATAGTTTTTTAAGTGCATATCTTCATTTCCAACCAGAAAGTTAAACAACACCAGTTTAAACAGCCGGGTCTTTTCTATAGCCGGGAAGGTGCAATACTCATCAATAATCTGAACCAGCTTTTCCATGGTATAGTTATATTTGGTATCGCGACTTAAACCTGCAAGTTGCGCGAAGTCCTCCGTATGAATCTTATCTTTTTGCCCTTTACGATCGAAGCGCTTAATAAAGTAAGTTAAGCTGTTATCCTTTGCATAAATCAGGCCGTGTAAAGGCACATCAATGCCAATAGTTGAGGCCAGTCGCATGGTGAGGTCTTCGTTTTGAGGCAATTCGGCAAACAAGTGGTGAGGTGGTTTGAGTATAAAACGCCCTCCCTTGTCGACCATATCGAACCGATGCTCCTTGATATTGAGCACTGCACTTAACTTGGGTTGCACGCCTTGAATAGACATTTTAGAAGCCCGAATCATGGCTTCGGAGCGCAATTCAGCAGCAGTATAATTCAACGGCAGCAGTTCATTGAGCGAAGCAGAGAGCTTTTTTAACCCTTCGGGGCTGTATAAATGCTCGCCACATGGCTGATAAGTAATGGGGCAACGGTTCATTCCACCACCTCCTTCAGCGTTACGTTGCCAACCAAATCACCACCAACGGCCATGAGTTGCGAAAACAAATCGTTACGATCAATCTTCCCAATTCTCAGCAACCCTTCAAGTTGATAACCTTCGGGCAATAACCCATCAAAGAAAGGTGGAAAGGTGTTGTGTTCATAATGCCGTTGGGTAACAGGCATGGTTAAAGAAACCGGTTCGCCAGAGTATCCGTCGAGGTATTGAAAACGATAGGACTTTCCAAATTCGATTTCGGTAAATATGCCTGCTTCAAGGTTATTCTTATAAACAATGGCTTTACGCATGATTCATTATTTGATTCATCATTGGACTCGTAAGATGTACTTTGATATTAAGTACATA
>CAZFTD010000049.1:0-20110 GCA_964521525.1 uncultured Marinilabiliaceae bacterium
CCGGGCCTGCTTTTAATTAATCCTTTAAACTCCAAATCGAGCAGGGTGGCCGAAACTTTTCCAACAGGCATGGCACATTTGAGGGCAAGCAGGTTGAGGTTCATCTCTTTTTCAACCAAAAGAATGTTCATAATGGCTTTTTCTTCGGGTGTATCGGCAACAGCAAATAAGGAACCCTGAATGGCCTGGCTTTTAGTGGCACTTTCCCAGCCTAAGGCATACTCCAGGTCTTCAACCGATTCAATTAAAGCGGCCACATTGGTTTTAATCAGCCGGTTGCATCCCGATGAGGTGTCGTCACCCACTCGTCCCGGGTATGCAAGAACGTCGCGTCCATAGCTGGCAGCAATGTCGGCAGTTATCAGAGCGCCCCCTTTTACTGCGGACTCTATCACAACCACAGCATCGCACAAGCCGGCCACAATGCGGTTTCGTCTCACAAAATTGGGCTTGTCGGGATTGGTACCTGTCATAAATTCGGTTACGAGTGCCCCATGATGCATAATTTCGCGGGCGGTTTGAGTGTGGGTGCCCGGATAAATGCGGTCGAGACCATGTGCCAGCACCGCTAGGGTTGGTAAGTTGTTTCGTAAAGCGGCACGATGGGCACAAATATCAATTCCGTAGGCCAGTCCGCTGACTATAATGGTGTTGGGGTGGCGCTGAGCCAAATCGACAATCAGCTTTTCGCATTGCGAAAGCCCATAATCCGAAGGCCGGCGGGTACCCACAATGCCAATTATTTTGGAGGTATCAAAATCAACGTTTCCTTTACTAAAAAGAAACAAAGGCGCATCTTCGCAAAACGACAACCTGCGCGGGTAATGCTCGTCGGTAAAAAAATGGGTGGTTATTTTATGCTTTTCAATAAAGGCAACTTCTGTTTCGGCTCTTTTTAGCAAAGCCGGTTTATCAATTTTTTTTAATAGTATGGATAGATTGGTGCCTATGCCGGGTATTTTTTCATAGGCATGTTTTTTTTCTTCAAAAATTGCCTTCTCCGAGCCAAGGTAAGCAATAAGGTTGCGCGCCAAAACCGGACCTATCCCTTTTATCAGACTTAAGGCAATCTGATATTGAAGATTGGGATTTTGATGATGGGTTGGGTTGCTGCTCATTGATGATGGCTGAAAAGGGAAGGTTTTGGGTTTTTGCAGACCGATTATGGATTCTTTTTAATGGTTTCGAGGTAATGGGTAAGTGTTTTAAGTTGAGAAGCAGAAAGTGCCGATATGCCAATGGCTGGATATTTGGCCAAACCCCTGCTGGTTTGCTCAAACAGGTAAAGCCATGAGAAAAGGCCCGCAAAACTCTTTTTTATCTGGTATTTTGAATACTTGTCGGTTGCAATTTGGTAAATTTTATACTCCTGCCAAAAGGGGAACAGGTTATAATGTTTAATTTTAAAGGAAGATTTGTCGGCTAATACCTCAATGTAAAAAAAGCCACCGGCATAAAAAACTATGGCCGATAACAGCAAAAATACAATTAAGCCAATTTGGGCAATTTGTCCCAGGCCTATCTCCCATAAAAGAGAAACTACCAACAAAATAAGCGTAAGCAACCAGGTAGTTGCGAAAAATCTAGTAATAATAGCGGCATTTTTTTTATTGTTCATAGTTGTTTATGTTATAAGAATGCAAAAAACGAAATTAACAGGGAAAATGCAACTCTATGAAGCTCGAAAAAAAGAGTATTTTTGTAAACTGATAGAATTTTAGTTTATGCAAGAACTCAACACCAAAGAAACCAGCGTTGTTTTAGCCGACAATTTGGCCAACGACCTTGCTCAATTACTGGAGTCATATAAAAGTGAGAAAATTTTTGTTCTTACCGACGACAATACCTTTCAGTTGTGCTTTCCGTTAATTGCCAAAGTACCGGGTATTAACCCCGAGCGGGTTATCGTAATTGGCGCGGGCGATGTGCATAAAAATACGGATACTCTAATAAAAGTATGGGCGTTTCTGGTTGAGAACGGGGCCGACAGGCATTCGTTGTTAATTAACCTGGGAGGCGGAATGCCTTGCGATTTGGGCGGATTTGCCGCTGCTACTTTTAAGCGGGGGATTCCTTTTATAAATATCCCCACTACCTTGCTGGCCCAGGTAGATGCATCGGTGGGTGGAAAAACCGGTATTAATTTCAAAGGTTTTAAAAATGAAATAGGCTCGTTTAAACAAGCCGAAAAAGTGTTGCTCGACACATCGCTTCTGCAATCGCTCGATGGGGATAATTTGCTATCGGGATTTGCCGAGATGATTAAACATGCCTTCCTTAACGGCCCGGAAATGCTAAACCGCACTCTCGATTTTAATATTCTTAATCCCGATATGAAAGCTTTAGGGCAGTTGGTGGCCGAATCGGTTTTAATTAAGGACTACTATGTTACGGCCGACCCTTTCGAGAAAAATATACGTAAGGCCCTAAATCTGGGGCATACTGTTGGCCATGCATTTGAAAGTCTGGCGCTGAAAAGGCATCAGCCCGTTTTGCATGGTTTTGCCGTTGCTTACGGAATGGTGCCTGAACTATATCTGGCCCATCTGAAACTGGGGTTCGATATGGATATTGTTAACCGGTATGCACAATATGTTCATTCTGTTTATGGAACATTTCACTACACAGAGAGCGATTATGATTACCTTTACGAAACCATGACCCACGATAAGAAAAACCGCAGCGGACGAATCAACTTTACACTGCTTAAACAGCCGGGTGAAGTGGCTATCAACATTCATTGCGAGCGACACGAAGTAGAAGCAGCCCTTGAGTTCTTCAGAAGCGGTCAGAAATAATAAACAGTTTGATACTTGTATTTTCAATAGCATCACCATGTCAATAACCATAAAGGCCCCCGGGCAGTTGCAATATGCAGAAATTAATCTTCCGGCATCAAAAAGCATCAGCAACCGTTTGCTTATATTAAATGCTTTAAGTTATAGTCCGTATTCCATTAAAAATTTGTCCGATAGCGACGATACCCGGGCCATGCTTCAGGTTTTCAATTCTAACAGCAATCACTTCGATATCGGGGCTGCCGGAACCACCATGCGTTTTTTAACCGCTTATTTATCGAAAATAGTTGGCGAATGGGTTTTAACCGGCAGCGAGCGCATGAAACAGCGCCCTATTCACGTGTTGGTTGATGCGCTGATTGATTTGGGAGCCAAAATTGAGTATATTGAAAAAGAAGGCTTTCCACCACTGCGTATTTTTGGCAGCTCTTTAAAGGGTGGAACCATTGAATTGCCTGGAAATGTAAGCAGTCAGTATATTTCGGCTTTGCTTATGATTGGCCCAACCATGGAGAATGGTTTGGTTTTAAACCTGAAGGGAGAAATAACGTCCAGGCCTTACATTAATCTTACCCTTAAGCTTATGGAACAGTTTGGTGTTAAATGCCAATGGGAGGGTAATGTTATTACTGTGCCATCTGCTAATTATATGCCCATTCAAACCAAAGTGGAAAGTGATTGGAGTGCTGCTTCGTATTGGTTCGAGGTGGTGGCATTGGGAAAAGTAGGCGATTCGATTTGTTTAAAAGGCCTTGACCGTTATAGCTGGCAAGGCGATGCTGCAGTAGCCGATTTATTTAGACAGTTTGGCGTTCAATCGAAATTTTCGCAGAAAGGGTTGGTGCTTACTAAAGTGGGCGAGCCTGCATCACAGTTTAATCACAACTTCAGCAAGGAACCCGATTTGGCTCAAACTTTTGCCGTAACCTGCGTTTTTTTGAATATCCCTTTTAATTTAACAGGGTTGCACACCCTTGTTATTAAAGAAACAGACCGTATTACTGCTCTGGTAAACGAGCTGGCAAAATTTGGATTTGAAGTTGAAACCAATGGTGTGGATAATCTTTTCTGGAAGGGAAGGAAGACTACACCGCAACCAAATATTGAAGTTTGTACCTACAAAGACCATCGTATGGCGATGGCGTTTGCTCCGGCATCGCTGGTGTCAGGCTCTTTTAATATTGCCGACCCAATGGTGGTAACCAAATCGTATCCTGGTTTTTGGAAAGATTTGGAGTCTGCTGGCTTTTCTATTCACCAGCTGGGTGAATAATAAAAGAGCCGCACCTCGTTAGGGGCGACTCTTTACACACAGGAATTGTTGGGAGGAAATAAATTATCCCGATACAAATATCTTCTTTTCGCATTAGTCTTTTGTTACGCTGGTGTTATCACTAAATTAAGATTTGATTAGCATGCTTTATGACATATTGGCATTTGCTTGAATGTTTTACTGTGTCAATATGGCGCTATTCGTGTGCTAAATGTGTCATATTTACCGATTTAGCCATTTGGTATTTCCTTTGTAAGTTTTGGTATATAACATTTAAAAACAGATTTAAAGTTTAACCAAAATAATGGAGGATTTAATTATGACACTGGTAAGACGTTTTAACAATCAAACACCGGACATTGCCAATATTTTCGATGATTTTTTTGGCGGCGATTTCTTTATGAATCCGGTATCACAAAGCAGAAGGTCAGTACCTGCTGTTAATGTTAAAGAAACTCAGGATGAATACCTGATTGAAGTAGCTGCTCCCGGTATGAAAAAGGACGATTTTAAAATTGAAGTTAACAACAATGTGTTAACCATCTCGTGCGAGCAAGAGGATAAAAAAGAAGAAAACGAAAAAGGTTATACCCGCAGGGAGTTCTGCTATTCAGCTTTCCGTCGTTCTTTTGCCATTCCGCGTAATGAAGTAGACGAATCAAAAATTAATGCTTCCTATAAAGATGGTATTTTACAGATTACACTCCACAAACGTGAAGAGGTAAAACCCAAACCAGCCAGGATGATTGAAATTAAATAATTTGAAAATTAACCAACGGGGCGTCTCTTTCAAGAGGCGCCTTTTTTCGTTTATTAAAAATTGAGGGCTGTTGAAAAGGCCAAAGAGAATTTTTATGGACCACATCAAATGTGTGGTGGATAATAACAATGTATTGCTACTCCCAGAAATTGACAGATTATAAACCAGAAGGCGCATACGATTCAGCGGGAATCTGTGGTATAATTAAGAAAGTAAATCATATGTTTTTGGGTCGGATAATATCTTCTTATATGCCTTATATGGTTCAAATACAGTGTTCCTAATATTGACGAAACGTTTCTAAAACAATTTCTTCGGTTTTTTACTGTACTTGTAAGCATCCACATTGAGCGGGTCGGCACTGTCGCTGCATGGAACCGCAGGCCGTCGGCCTCCAAGGCGCAGATGCGATTTCTGGTTAAACTCAAAGATTAGTGATAACTCATGAGCTCCCGCACTTTGAAGTCCAAGGTTCGAGATGGTAATATCGTAACTGTAACCTATTCGGAACGCCCCATATTTGTAACTCAGCAAAAGGATTATGGCATCGTGGTTTATGCGTTTATCAATATTGCTGAAAAACGGAATCCCCCGATACCAAATACCTACTTCAATGGGATGATTTAACCAGTAAAAACCGGCATCAAGCTGTTTAAAATTTTGCTGATGCTGATATCTGAAACTCATCGAAAAAGCTCTGTCGAGGCCAAGGCGTCGACGCTTTTCGGTCCAGATGTTTGTTCCGCCAAACACAGTTACCTTCCGGTTGAGTTTAATTTCTTCGCCCAGAAAGGAGTGATTGGGTTGAGCCAGATGGTCTATGGTGATGCCACCCCAGAAAAACTGGCTGTAAACGAGTGCCGAAGCAGCAAAGTCAACAAATTCGGTATTTTCGTTGGTAAGGCGTTCCCACGAACCTGATGCGCCTCCACCAATCCCTTCATCGGCAAAAATTAACTTGCTAAAATCAAGTGCCCTGCTGCCATAGGCAAACTGAATACCCGGTACAAACTGCCAATCGCCATTAAGCCGCACATTATAAGAGTACTGAAGTGCCACATGTGTAAACGTTAAATCGGCACTACCGGCTTTATCCTGAATAATCTGAATGCCTATTCCACTATTGAAAGGGGCAAAAAAGTTATCGAACGATACTGCTGAAGTTGTAAATGCTTTACTGATACCGGGCCATTGGTTGCGGTAATTCATGGCCAGTCGGGCTCCATCGGTCGAACCGGCCAAGGAGGGACTCAAATATAGCGGCGCAGCATAAAACTGAGAAAAGTGAACATCCTGAGCCACACTATTCATTCCCAGAAAACAGCCAACAATCACCAAAATAAAATGGTGAAAGTATTTTCTGAATATTGCTTTTTTATTGACTGTTGACATGGGCTGTCTACTCTTTTCTTATTAATGTATTACTCTCAAATTTATTTTCCATTTCAGCAGAACGAAACATTGCTGTAACAGCCATCTGCATCTGTTAATCTTAATTTTTCTTTGTTTCTTCTGCATTATTTCCTTATACCTTTTCCCCTGCGCGAAACTCCACAAGGTTCCCTATCCGGTCCCCTTTCTCCAGTCTCCCTTTTCACCTTATCAGTGTTACATCTCCTGCCTTAATTTCCACTTTGCCATTGGCAGTTTTGTACCGTGCCCGCCAAATATAAACACCCTGAGGTGCCAGCTTGTTTTTATGGTATCCATCCCAACCTATCTCAATGTTGTGCGATTCAAAAATCAACTCTCCCCAGCGGGTAAATATTTGCAACTGATACTCAACAATTCCTTTTTGAACAAATGGATAAAAAATATGGTTTCGGGGGTCGCCATACACATAGCGTCCGTCTGACGGCCCTGATGGGTTGGGCGTAAAGGCATTGGGGAACTTTATGTCGCCACCCTGTTCTACTTTTATCGCTTCAGGAAGAACAAAAGTATCTTCGCAACCATCGTTATTAACCACCCACAGTGATATGGTGTAAACTCCTGATGACTGATACTGGTGCGAGGGTGAAAAATCGTCAGAGGTATTGCCATCGCCAAAATCCCATAAATATCGCGATGCGCCTATCGACCGGTTAATGAATACCGGTTTTTCTCCGGGTATAAAAATGACTTTAGGAATTACTTCGAACGAGGCGAAAGGCTTTTCATATACAACAATCTGTAGGTTCTCCGATATGGCAATGCCTCCCGGCCCTGTGGCCGTCAGCTTAACCATGTAGGTTCCTGGTATATTATAGATATGAGTAGGAGTTACTTGTTGCGACATAATTCCATCGCCAAATTCCCAGAGGTAGTTGGTAGCATCTAACGTGTTATTTATAAATGTTACTGTAAGCGGAGGACAGCCTCTGGCAGGATTGGCCCCGTAGTTAATTTGCGGAACCATAGGTAAAATGCGAATGGAACGCGTTGCTAAATCGCTGCACCGGCCATCGGTTACATCTAATTGTATGGCATAGGTTCCTGAATTTTGGTAAGTATGTGTGCCAGGCTGCTTTTGTGTTGAAGTAGCGCCATCACCAAAGTTCCACAAATAGCTCCATCCTGAACCTGGGGTTAGGTTATTGATGGTTACTGTTCGGTTGGGCATTTGTTGTTCTTCCGGAGTGGCTGTAAAGTCAGCCTCAGGTGCCGGAAATACTGTTACCTGGGTCGATGCTGATGTTGAACAGTTAAAGGGGTTGGTGGCTGTGAGTGATATGTTATAAACCACATCACTGCCGGTTGTATTGGTAAATTGGTGCGTGGTGTGAAACCCACCTGTTTCAATAGTTCCATCTCCATAATCCCATATATAGGAAACTGCTCCCGGAGTAGCTGTAAGGGTTGCATTCAGCGGGTGGCATCCTTCAACCGGAGAAACATTTAAAGCGATTGGTGAAGATGGATAAACTGTTACATAAGTAGTTGCAGAGGCAATACATCCAAATGAATTTTCGGTTTCAAGAGTTACCGGGTATGCAACTATAAAATTATTATTGTTGATAAATGTATGAACAGGCTCAAAATCATTTGATACTGCCGAACCATCGTTAAAATTCCATCTGTAAGCTGAGCCTCCAATCGAATTGTTCATGAATGAAGTTTGTAGTGGAGAGCATCCTGCTGGTGGTACAGCCATAGCCAATGCATTGGGTTTAGGTGCTATTTGCAAATCAAACGTAAACGAATCGTTACAACCGTAACTGTTTCCTGCTACCAGTGTTATTGCAATGGTACGTAACGATGTTGTAAAGTTCTCGTAAATCTGCACCGGGTTGGTTTCTGTAGAGATTAATCCACCACCAAGGTTCCATTGATAATAGTCGGCATTTACCGAATTGTTGGGAAATGTAACTTCATAAGGGGAGCATCCCAATGCGGGAAGTGGGTTTACAATGGCTTGGGCCTGTGGCATGAATACGATTTCGAGAGAGGCTTCGCCCTGGCATCCAGCTCCTGCTGATTCCTGCCAAGTAAACACATAGGTACCTGATTGGTCAACTGTTACGTTGGTTATTGGTTGCGATGTGTCTGTAATATTGGCGGTTCCAGGGCCAGATGCTACCATCCATTGTCCTCCAGGCAAATCGGGTATAGCTTCAAGCTGAGCAGTCATGCCGCAAATAGAGAAGTTAGGTATTACCTGAGGATTGGGTAACGGAGAAAATGTAATAACTACTTCATCATTAGCAATACATCCATTTAAATCAAGACTCCAGTTTAGTACATATACGCCAGTTTGGTTAACAGATATGGTTGCATTTGAAGCTGAAGTGCTCGAAAAGTTAGTAATGCCGGGCCCAGAAACAACGCTCCACAAGCCGGTTGCACCAGGCCATGTATTGGCGTTAAGATTGTAACTCAGGTTGCAGGTAGCACCATCAGCGCCTGCGTTGGCAGTTGGTTGTTCCTTAATGGTTACGGTAATGGTACTTTCATCGCTGCATCCCTGATCGTCGGTTACTTTGTATGTGAAAACAAAAATACCGGTTTCATCGGTGTCGAGAGTAGGGTTGGGAATGTTAACTGCCGATAGTTTTGCAATATTAGGGCCGCCCCATTGGTGTAATATATAGTTTCGGGAGCCACCTGAAGCAATGGGCTCAAGTATTACTGAACTGAATTGACAAACTTCAATGGACGGAGGGTTGAAATCGACCGTAACAGGGGAAACCTCAATACTTAAGGGGGCAGACCTTCGGCAACCACGTATATCGGTAGCTCTGAATTGAAGGTTGTAAATTCCTGTAACGGTTGTTTCAAAAATCGGATTTAATATATTGGTAAAATTGAGTGGACCTGTATCTCCCAGCCATTCAATGGTGTAGGGGGTCGAGCCGTTGGTTACAGTGGCAGTGATTGGCTGACTAATGCCCGGGCAAAGGTAAACCGGGTCGGCCACCGAAAGCGCCACATCGGGTGAATCCCAAACCTCTATTTGGGTAGTACCGGTGGCTGAGCAACCATTGGGGTCGGTCACATTATACTGGATGGTATGCAAGCCCGGCCCTGCTACAGCCGGATTAAAGCGGCCTGTGGTTGAATTGGTAATTCCCGGTCCGCTCCATGTACCGCCCGGAGTAGCGGCAGTGAGGTTGATGGAAGGGTTGTTTTCGCAAAATGGCCCTACGGCAGTTATGGTTCCATCAGGGAGAGCAACAATAAGCGCCATGGCAGTTATTTCAATGGGCGGATGGTCGCCGTTAATCGGGTCTGCCGGCGGACCCAGAATGGCGGGATCATCGTAAGGATTGCAATAATTCCAGTTGCGTAAAGTTACTTCAAAATAATCGCCAACATTGTATCCATTGGGAATATACACCTGCATACTTTGATTCATAGGTGCCTGGGGGCCTTCAATGGGTTGAGTGGTGGCTTCTACCGGGCCTGCAAATGGATACGACCTGACAATCCCGCCAACCTGGGCTGTCGGGATATTGGTTCCGCCAGTTCCGTATATCCATTGAATCCATCGGCGGGGATTGTTGCGGTTGTCATATTCAATAGGAGGAACACAGTTCCATTGACTGGTGTCCCAGAAATAGGTAGAGCCATCGTTGCCAAAACAGATAGGAAAAACCACAGGAGAAACCACCAGTTGACCGCCGTTTTGGTCGTCAACATCCCAAACGGTTACAATTTGTGTTTGAGCCGAACTTGTACATAAAATACCGTTAACCACCAGCATGGTGGTGGGGCGGTAGTTACACTTATCGCCACCTTTTGGATAAACATGTAATTGGGAGGCTTCCCATTGGCCTGTAGCTCCGTTAAAAGTTGCATTCACTATTGATGGAGGTGTACCATCGTCCCAGTCGAAATAAATCTGAATTGGGCCTGGCCCGGGATAGGTAATACCACCATAACCCACATTCCAGTTGGCCGTAACTGGCGCACAATACTTATCAGGTATCATGTTATTGCCTTTTGATGAAAAGTTACATTCAACTTGAGCCAACAATGTTTGCCTCAATATAAAAAAGGTAACAACCGTTAGTGTTTTAACCCATATTTTCATTCGCAGATGATTTGGGATAAATGATTTATAATAATATATATTAAAGTGCCGGAATTGTACCTATGACAAATTCTTTGATTTCAGTTCAAAAACCAACAATTTCTACCAGCCCAATTTATTATTCTGCATATAATAAAATGATAAATCGAAATAGCCTCAAAAACCGCTGATAGTATGATTTTTGTCAGAGTGGCCGATTCTATAGGAAAAAATGAGATTCATCATTTTTTATATGGCATTATAGGGTGATATTTATAATGCTTTAATTCAGCGAATTAAAAGGACCTTAGGGTTATGGTTCGAGTATGAAAATGAATGATCTATTGATAATTAATATTCAATTTAATCAATTTTTTCCTTGTTTAAAACAATAACGTATGATTAATAAACTCATTGCATCACTAATTCCATATTTCCCGAAAAAATTCATCTGGCTCTTCTCTAAAAGATACATTGCCGGAGAAACTTTAGGCGATGCCATTCGCATATCGCATGAGTTAAATAAAGCCGGAGTTTGGGTTACTGTAGATTTGCTTGGCGAATTTATTTCCAATATGGATCAGGCCTTGGAAAACAAGCATAAATACGTTGAAATAATTGAAAAGTTCCGTCAGGAACCGCTTAATGTAACATTTTCGTTAAAACCAACCAGCTTTGGGTTGCTCATCGATTTTGAAAAGTGTTACCGCTATGTTAAGGAGGTTGTTGCCAAAGCTGCAGAAACTGGCCATCTGGTACGAATTGATATGGAAGACTCGAAATGCGTTGATATGGAAATTGAGTTGTATAAGCGACTGTTGATGGAGTTTCCGCTAAATGTGGGCATTGTTATTCAGGCGTATTTAAAACGTACCGAAGGCGATATCCAGGAACTTATACAATGGCATTCGCCAACAAAACCAGTGAATATTCGCCTTTGCAAAGGAATATACAGGGAGAGTCATTCCATAGCCTATAAAGGTCGCCAGTTAATCAACCAAAAATTTATGGAACACCTGGATGCCTTGTTCAAACATGGAATTTATGTTGGAATTGCCACACATGATAAGTTTTTGGTTGATGGCGCCAGGGAATTAATCAAAAAATATAATATAGCCAATACCGCTTATGAGTTTCAGATGCTTTATGGTGTAACGCCCGAACTTCGCTCCGAAATTGTAAGTCAGGGACATCATATGCGTGTTTATACCCCATTTGGCAAAGACTGGTTTGGCTACTCTACCCGTCGGCTTAAAGAAAATCCAAGTATTGCCGGGCATATTATTAAAGCTTTGTTTTATAGAGGATAGATTTTGTTTGTAATGGCGTTTTATTAATCTGCTGTTAAAATGCTATTTTTGCCAGAAAAAAAGTGAACCGGCAAATAGTTCGACTGGCATTACCCAACATCTTCACCAATTTAACAGTTCCTTTACTTGGAATGACGGATATGTTTCTGATGGGTCATCAGGAATTGGTTCATTTTATGGGAGCGGTGGCTTTGGGTAGTGTAATTTTTAATTTTGTTTTCTGGGGATTTGCGTTTCTGAGGATGAGCATGAGTGGCGTGGCTGCTCAAACCTATGGACGGAACGATAGGCTTGAAATGGCCATGGTGTTGGAACGCGGCTTGCTCATTGCGCTCATTGGAAGTTCTTTACTGCTGATATTGCAAAAGCCGCTGGCCGAATTTAGTTTTTGGTTGTTGGAAGGCAGCCCCGAAGTAAAAGAAATTTCCCGCCAATACTTTTTTATTCGGATATGGGCTGCACCTGCATCTATAGCTCTGATGGTTTTTTATGGCTGGTTTCTTGGAATGCAGAATGCCATTTATCCGATGATTATTGCCGTAACGGTTAATCTGGTTAATATAGTAATCAGTTTTATTTTGGTATTTCACTTTAACATGAAGGCCGAGGGTGTTGCACTTGGTTCGGTTATTGGAGAATATACAGGACTTGTACTTTCCATTGGTTTCTTTTATAAAAAATATAAATGGGTGGCTGATTGTTTTACCACACAAATAGCGCCACTTTTAAGTCAACTCAGGCATTTTTTAAATGTAAGTCTCGATATTTTTATTCGTACGCTTTGTGTTATTGCAGTTTTTACGTTTTTCACCTCCCGGTCGGCCGGAATCGATGATGTTACTTTAGCCATTAACAGTGCTCTGTTGCAATATCTGTTTTTGTTTTCATATTTTCTCGATGGTTTTGCCTATGCCGGTGAGGCTCTGGTAGGAAAGTTTGCAGGTGCCAAAGATTATATCAATCTGAAAGCTTCGGTAAATAAATTATTGGTGTGGGGTTTTGGTTTTGCTGTACTTTTTACCGCGGTTTATTTTCTGCTTGGCGATGAACTTTTGCACTTTTTTACAAAGCAGGATACTGTAATTAGTCTGGGAGCCGATTATTTATTCTGGATAATATTGGTGCCTTTTGCCAGTTTTGGAACGTTTATCTGGGATGGCGTTTTTATTGGTTTAACAGCATCTAAAGCCATGAGAAACGCTGTAATAATATCTGCTGTTTTCTTCTATTTTTTACCCCTTTATTTGTTGTTTCCTGTTATTGGCAATCATGCCATTTGGCTGGCTATGGTATTGTTTATGTTATGCCGAAGTGTATTGTTAACATGGATGTATCCGAAGGTGTTGAAACGAATCGTTTCCTGAGTCTTAAGTTTAATCTTCAACCAAAGTCTAATCATCTTCTCTATCCTTCTAAACATCTTCAATCTAATAATCTTTATTAAATTATAAACAGTCACTAAACCTTTTCATTGCTCTTTTGTTTTTAAGTGTAATAAGTCTAAATTAAGATAACAAATAGACTTTAAAATGAATAATAACTTAAAAAACAATAGAATTATGGCTTTTGAATTACCTAAACTCGATTATGTGTATAGCGCTTTGGAGCCTCATATTGATGCGGCTACCATGGAAATTCATCACACAAAACACCATGCAGCATATGTTAATAATCTGAATGCTGCCCTCGCCGGTAGCTCAGGTGAGCAAAAATCACTAGAGGAGCTGATGGCAGAAATTTCCAAATATCCGGTTGCTGTTAGGAATAATGGGGGCGGTCATTATAATCACTCACTTTTTTGGAAGCTAATTGGCCCTAACGGTGGAGGTAAGCCCTCAGGTGAACTTCTTGCAGCCATTGAAAAAAGTTTCGGCTCATTTGAGGCATTTAAAGAAGAGTTCTCAAAAGCTGCTGCCACGCGTTTTGGTTCGGGCTGGGCATGGCTGGTAAAACAACCCGATGGAAAACTGGTAATTGGCTCTACCCCCAATCAGGATAACCCCTTAATGGACATTTCTGAGCTCAAAGGAAAACCTTTATTGGGACTGGATGTTTGGGAGCATGCCTATTACCTGAAATACCAAAACCGCCGACCCGATTACATACAGGCTTTCTGGAATGTAGTTAACTGGAAAGAGGTAGCCTCGTTGTTTAAATAGTAGCATTTGTAAAACTCCATAAATAATGTGAGGGAAGTTGATTGTCAGCTTCCCTTTTTTTTATAACCTCTTTACATTGCTGCGGCATAAGGTATAAACAGAGAAATTCCTTTTATTAAAATCCATTTGGGATGCTTTTTTCATTAATTTTTGGTTAAATTTGTTAGTAATAACCAAAAATATCAGCCATGAAATTTACATTACCTGAATTGCCTTACACGCTGGATGCGCTTGAGCCGCATATTTCCAAGAGAACGCTGGAGTTCCATTATGGCAAACACCATCAGGCTTATGCCACCAACCTGAATAATCTTGTTCCTGGTACTGAATTTGAAAATGCTGACCTCGAAACGATAATTCTTAAAGCTGAAGGACCCATCTTTAACAATGGGGCACAAGTTTGGAACCATACCTTTTATTTTATGTCATTTTCTCCGGGTGGCGGTGGGGTGCCCAAAGGCAAGCTGGCTGAAGCCATTGATAAAACCTTTGGTTCGTTTGATAAATTTAAAGAATTGTTTTCACAGGCGGCAGCCACTCTCTTCGGCTCAGGGTGGGCATGGTTGGTAAAACGACCCGATGGTTCACTCGATATTATTAAAGAAAGCAATGCAGGCAATCCGTTGCGTAATGGATTAACACCCATTTTAACCTGCGATGTTTGGGAGCATGCCTATTATCTTGATTACCAAAATCGTCGTCCCGACTACATTCAGGGTTTCTGGAATTGTATTGATTGGGAAATTATTGGCAAGCGTTATTAAGTGTCCATATTTTTCTCAATGGGGATTACCATCTGTTGAAGTTAACAGTTTAAATCTATGATATATGAGCAGTTTAAAAGAGCTGATTTTAAAAAATCGAAGCTATCGCAGGTTCTATCAGGACGTTGCCATACCTGTTGAAACCATTAAGGAGTTGATTGATTTGGCACGAATATCATCTTCGGCTCGTAATTCGCAATCCATAAAGTACATTATTTCCAACACCCCTGAGAAAAATGCCTTGATTTTCCCTAAGCTTTCATGGGCCGGCTATTTGAAGGATTGGAACGGGCCGGTTGAAGGTGAGCGCCCATCAGCCTATTTGGTTATGTTGAGTGATACGCGCATTACCGACAATTATTTTTGTGATGAGGGTATTTTTGCCAATAATATTCTTCTTGGGGCTACAGAAAAAGGCTTAGGTGGCTGCATTGTAGGCTCGGTTGAACGGTTAAAACTTCAACAGGCATTAAAAATACCAAAGCATTTCAAAATAATTCAGGTTGTGGCACTTGGAAAACCTAAAGAAACTGTAGTGCTGGAAGAAGCAAAAGATGGTAATATAAAATATTATCGCGATGCCAATGGCGTTCATCATGTTCCCAAACGCCCCTTAGACGAATTGATAGTTGATTTGTAGAAATTACCTTTAACTTTGTTCACGATAATCCTTTGGTAGAATCCACCAATGGATTATCGTTTCTTTTTTGAACTCATTCCATCATAAACTGTTAATTTATTATCGAATCTATTCATTTTTATAATAGCATAATAGCATATGGAGTTTACGCTGAACGGTAATAACGGATATTCCAGAGTAGAGAATTACGATGACGAAACTACACAAAAGTTATCGGAACACTATAAAGAAACCCTCTCCTTGTTAGGTGAAGATGTTACACGCGAAGGGCTTGAGAAAACGCCACTGCGGGTGGCCAAAGCCATGCAGTTTTTAACACAGGGGTACAACATGAAACCTGATGAGATAATTCGCTCGGCTATGTTTCGCGAAGACTATCAGCAAATGGTAGTGGTAAAAGATATTGAGCTGTATTCCATGTGTGAGCACCATTTACTGCCGTTTTTTGGAAAGGCTCACGTTGCATACATTCCCAGACATCACATTACCGGGTTAAGTAAAATTGCCCGCGTGGTGGAAGCTTTTGCACGGCGATTGCAGGTTCAGGAACGCCTTACCACCCAAATAAAGGAATGTATTCAAAATACTTTGAATCCTTTGGGAGTGGCAGTTGTTATTGAAGCCCAACACATGTGCATGCAAATGCGGGGCGTTCAAAAGCAACACTCTGTAACAACCACAAGCGATTTCACGGGCGCCTTTCTTAAAAATCTGGCTACAAGAGAAGAATTCTTTAATATTATTGGCTCAAAATTGCATTAAACGATTGATTAATCGTGCTTTGCCGGATCGTAAATAATTGTTGCCGTACTGGTATGTATGGCTGTAAAAAATCCAAGTGCTCCGTTGCTGATATTCCCCGGCATATTGGCAGGCGGACCGCTGAATAGCGGGTCCGAGCCTTGTTCGTCCATCTTAATGGCTTCCAAAAATTTATAGAATTCCCTGGTAATCGAGGCCACTTCAAGTGTTATCAAATCGCCTTCATTCAAGACCCGGTGTCCATCTCTGGCATCAATAGATTGAACCCACAATCCGTTTACATAATTGCCGTTAAAATATTTGTCGCTCGATACCCGTATGTCAGAAGGGCGGCTGGTTACACGATTGTTGTTCTGGCTTATTCTGAACATATAATAATTGGGCACGTCGGGGGGATCCTGATAAAAGGCCAGCACTTGCCATATAACCCAGTCTTTATTAAAATATTGATATCTGAGGGTTAATGAATCAACGGGAACCACATTGGGCATTATGGTGGTTGCTGTGTATACGGTAGATTCTACATCGTCATCCAAATTTTGCACGCCTTCAATTCTTAAAGTATAGGTTTTTCCGGGTTGTGGTAAAAACACTTCGGGCAAAATAAAGTAATAACCCGGATGCTCTGTTGATTCTCTCAGCAAGTAAACCGACTGATCCTCTTGAATGGTAACAGTAGCTCCCGAAACCGGCGGTGATGGCGTGGTACTGAAGTAGGGAACCGACCACGATAATCGTACCACCTGTACATAGTGGTCGTTGGAAATGATGCCATCCACGACCAGTCTTTTGGGATTGGTTTTCAGGCTGAGATCAATTGGTTCAGTGCATCCTGCAAGCACCAGCAAAACCAGTGTAACCCATTTGGATAATTTGCGTGTAGCAGTTCTCATATTTGGTGCGATTAAAACCTTATTACGTAACTAACCGATGGTACTATTGAAAACAAATATGTTTTTTCGGCTTTTTTTAAGTAAGGGTCAACATCATCGTCGCTTGTGAAACCTATCATCCATGCATTTTTACGACCGTAAAGATTGTAAATGGAAAAGTTCCACTCGCCTTTCCATGTCCTGGATGGTGGATTTTTCCCCTGAAGTGTAAACGACACATCCATTCGGTGATAATCGGGCATGCGTTCTGCATTTCTTTTCGAATAAACCGGAATAACACCTCCCTGAAAATCAAAACGTCCTACCGGTAAGGTAACCGGTGACCCTGTAAAATATACCCAGTTGCCGGTTATGGTCATTCTTGGGTTTATGATATAGTTGGCCACAATTGATAAATTGTGTGTATGGTCGTAAGGCGATAAATATTTCTCCCCGTTGTTTATCCATTTGCTTTGGCGCTCCGAGCGCGACAAAGTATAAGCCACCCAACCGCTGAAGTTTGACTGCTCGTATTTGGTAAGCCATTCAATTCCTTTTGAGGTGGCAATGCCGGTTCTGATTTCTCCTTCCAGTGCTTCATTTAACATTAAATCAGGATGTTCCTTGAAATCGATGGCATTTCTGTTTTTTTTCCAATAAAACTCAATGGAATGTTCCCATATTTTTTTTGATTCTGAAAGGCTAAAACCCAATGAAAACTGATTTGAAATCTGAGGTTTAATGTTTGGCGATGAAACAAACCATATGTCCAATGGGGTTGCTGAATTTGAATTGCTCGCCAGGTGAAGGTATTGACGGGTGTTGGAATAGCTGCCTTTCATGGTTAGGAATGGTGATAAGAGCCACGAAAAACCAAGGCGAGGCTCCAAACCTGCGTATTGTTTAAAAATAGTGCCTCGTGCATAGTCGATGGTATCCTTTGGTTCGAAATTCTCATCAAACTTAAAGGTTCGGCCTTCGCCAATATTCTGGAAAAGTGAAAGCCGCATTCCATATCTGATGGTTAAAAAGTCATTAAGGCTATTTGTGTGGCTGATATAAGCAGCATGTTCCAATGAGTTGGCAACTTTAATTTTAATATTTTTAATGGTTGGGTTGTCGTCCAACGATGAAATATTGCCTGGTTTAATGGAATGAAAAATGGAATGAATGCCAAATTCAACCAAATTGCCAGCTTTTGGATAATAGGAAAAAGCATATTTAAATGACCAATCATTGAGTCTGGAATTCCAGTTGATGGGTTCAAATGCATCGCCTGTGCTGCCAAGTGAATAGTTGTACCGGCTGTAAACCAATGTGGCATTGCTAAAGAGTCTTTGCGAAAATAAGTGATTCCACCGCAAGCTAAAGGTGCTGTTGCCAAAGCCAAGACCAACCATCTCATTTTTCAGAACATCCCTTCCAAAATATCCGCTTATAAAAACCCTGTTGTTGTCGTTTATGATATAGTTGAGCTTAACGTTGGTATCGTAGAAATATAGTCGGTTGTCGCGAATATCTCTGTCGGATGATAGAGGCAGAAACATGTCCAGATAGGTACGCCGGCCACTTATGAGGAATGAGGAGCTCCCTTTCTTAACAGGGCCTTCCAGTGTTACTCTGCTCGAAATAATACCAATACCAGCAACGCCTGACAAATCGTGCATGTTTCCATCGCGGCTTCTGATGTCGATGAGTGAAGCCAGTCGCCCGCCTGTCCAGGCCGGTAAGTCGCCTTTGTAAACCTGAACATCTTTTATGGCATCGTTATTAAAAACTGAAAAAAAGCCCAATAAATGTCCGCCGTTGTAAACTATTGCCTCATCAAACTGCAACAAATTTTGGTCGGGATTACCGCCACGTACCGAAATATTGGAAGAGCCTTCACTGGTTGAGGTTATTCCCGGAAGAAGCTGGATGGTTTTGAGTGGGTCGGTTTCACCAAAAAGTACCGGCAATTTCCTCAATTCTGAGGCTTCCAGCTTTTCCAAACCCATAACAGGCAAACGACGTTGTTCTTCTTTTGAAAGGCCAATGATTTCTATTTCCGATAAATTATGCGATTGTGGCGTAAGTTCCGGGTTAATACGCATGTTTTTATTAGATTCGATAACCAGCGAGTATTGTTGAAATCCCAGATAGCCGCAAACTAATGTATGTTTTCCCTCTGGTAATGCCAACGAATAAAAACCATAATTATTGGCAGTGGTTCCTAGTCCGGCTTCAACCGATTGAATGGAAGCCCCGGGTAATATTTCTCCGGTTGTAATATCTTTTATAAAACCGCTTATAACAAATGTTTTAACCGGTTCCTGCCCTAAGGAGAAATGATGTCCGAAAGTAAGGATGAGACTTATAAAAATTAGTTTGAGAAAATAATCCATTTTTGCAGGAACCTGTTTTTTGACAACGAGTAAAGTTCAATATTTACGGCCAACCAACCAAATCATTGGTCTTAATTGCGAATACATTAATGGAAAATTTATGTAGTTTTGTTTGGTACGATATTTGGCAAGAATACTAACGAGTTAATAATTTATGTTGAACTGAAACGAGCATGATTTGTTTAACACAAACACGGTTGCAAATTCATCATGCGGATTTCGCCCGGTATAATCAAATGTTCAAGGTATGAAAAAGTTTATTTTAATTCTGTTTTTTATTTCCGGTATTGCTTTAACAACCAATGCTCAAAGTCATTTTCAGCTTGGGTTAAAGTTGGGGTATAATTCCAACAGTTTCAATACCGACAATGGTTCCAGCATTCTTTCCGATTTGGGTGAATATAGTTTTTCCAAGGCCCGCGATGATTTTAGAAGCGGTTACCTAATTGGTGCTTATTCGAGAATTGGGTTGATAGGGAATCTATCGTTGCAGCCCGAGTTTTACTTTACCAAGAAAAGTGGTGTAACCGACTTTTATCTTAAATCGGGCAGCACCGATATAGCTGTATCCGAAAAGGTGTCGTATTATAGCTGGGACTTGCCAATTTTGGCTCACGTAAAGGTAGTCGATCTGAAAATATTCAATCTGTATGGCGTGGCTGGTCCTGTGGCATCCTTTAAAGTGAACGACAAGTCGAGGTTCTCGAGCCTGAACAACGATTTAAACAATGATAAACTCAGAAGTACCAACTGGAATTTCCAATTGGGCGCTGGTGTTGAAGTGTGGAAGCTTAACTTAGATGTACGCTACGAGTGGGGTTTGAACGATGTTTCAAAAACGCAGCTCGAACGTAAAAGCAACGCCTTAATGTTTACTTTGGGGTACAGGTTTATAGG